>JAHCKS010000010.1 GCA_026125665.1 Rubrivivax sp. | reverse complement strand
GCGCGAGCATCCCGGCCAGGTGCTCGCCGGCGAAGCGCGCTGGCGCGTCATCGGCGACGCGGCGGTCGAGGTCGGCCCGGCGCTCTTCTTCTCGCTGCTCATCATCACGCTGAGCTTCATCCCCGTCTTCACGCTCGAGGCGCAGGAGGGGCGCCTCTTCTCGCCGCTCGCGTTCACGAAGACCTACGCGATGGCCGCGGCGGCGGGGCTGGCGGTGACGCTGGTGCCGGTGCTGATGGGCTATCTCATCCGCGGCCGCATCCCGAGCGAAACGGCCAACCCGCTGAACCGGGCGCTGATCGCGCTGTACCGGCCCTTGCTGGAGGCGGTGCTGAAGGTGCCGAAGCTCACGCTCGCAGCAGCCGTGCTGCTGCTCGTGGCCAGCGCCTGGCCGCTGAAGCACCTGGGCAGCGAGTTCATGCCGCCGCTGGACGAAGGCGACCTGCTGTACATGCCCACCGCGCTGCCGGGGCTGTCGGCCGGCAAGGCCTCCGAGCTGCTGCAGCAGACCGACCGCCTGATCAGGACCGTGCCCGAGGTGCTGAGCGTGTACGGCAAGGCCGGCCGCGCCGAGTCGGCCACCGACCCGGCGCCGCTGGAGATGTTCGAGACGACGATCCAGTTCAGGCCGCGGCACGAGTGGCGGCCCGGCATGACCCCCGATCGGCTCGTCGAGGAGCTCGACCGCATCGTGCGCGTGCCGGGCCTGGCAAACATCTGGGTGCCGCCGATCCGCAACCGCATCGACATGCTCGCCACGGGCATCAAGAGCCCGGTGGGCGTGAAGGTCGCCGGGCCCGACCTGGCGACGATCGACCGCCTCGCCGGCCAGGTCGAGCGTGCGGTGAAGAACGTCCCCGGCGTGACGAGCGCGCTCGCCGAGCGGCTGGCCGGCGGGCGCTACATCGACGTGGACATCCGGCGCGACGCCGCGGCGCGCTACGGCCTGAACATCGCCGACGTGCAGGAGGTGATCGCCGGCGCCGTGGGCGGCATGACGATCGGCGAGACGGTCGAGGGGCTGCAGCGCTTCCCGATCAACCTGCGCTACCCGCGCGAGCGGCGCGACTCGATGACGGCGCTGCGCGCGCTGCCCATCGTCACCGAGCGCGGCCAGCGGCTCGTGCTCGGCGACGTGGCCGACCTGCGCGTCAGCGACGGCGCGCCGATGCTGCGCAGCGAGAACGCGCGCCTGGCGGGCTACGTGTACGTGGACATCCGCGGCCGCGACCTGCGCGGCACGGTGCTGGACATGCAGCGTGCCGTCGTCGACCGCGTGCCGCTGCCGCCGGGTTATTCGGTCAGCTGGTCGGGGCAGTTCGAGTTCCTCGAGCGCGCCACGGCGAAGCTGAAGGTGGTGGTGCCGTTCACGCTGCTCATCATCTTCGTGCTGCTGTATCTCACCTTCCGGCGCCTGGACGAAGCACTGCTGATCATGGCCACGCTGCCCTTTGCGCTCATCGGCGGCGTGTGGCTGCTGTGGGCGCTCGGGCACAACCTGTCGGTGGCCAGCGCCGTGGGCTTCATCGCGCTGGCGGGCGTGGCCGCCGAGTTCGGCGTCATCATGCTGCTGTACCTGAAGCAGGCCTGGGCCGCGCGGCTCGAGGCGGGGCGCGACGGTGATGCCGACCTGCTCGATGCCATCCGCGAAGGCGCGGTGCTGCGCGTGCGCCCGAAGGCGATGACGGTGGCGGTGATCATCGCCGGCCTGCTGCCGCTCTTCTGGGGCACCGGCACCGGCAGCGAGGTGATGCAGCGCATCGCCGCGCCGATGGTGGGCGGCATGCTGAGCGCGCCGTTGCTGTCGATGTTCGTGATCCCGGCGGCCTACCGGCTGATGCGGCGGCGCAGGGAGGGCGCGGCACGCGTGCCGTCCGCCGCCGCCGGCGTGGCCACGCCGGCCTGAAACCGAAGGGGCCAGGACGATGATCCGACGACGCGAATGGTTGGCGGCCGCGGCCGCCGCGTGCACGCTGCCGCCTCGGGCAATGCAGGCCGCCGCGCCGCCGCGGCGGCTGCGCGCGACACCCGCCAGCGTGGCGCTCGCGGGCCAGCCCGCGCTGGCCGCCTGGGCCTACGAGGGCCGCGTGCACGGCCCGACCCTGCGCTACCGGCGCGGCGCGCTCCTCGACGTCGAGCTGGAGAACGCGCTGCCCGACCCCACGACGATCCACTGGCACGGCGTGCGCGTGCCCAACGCGATGGACGGCGTGCCGCACATCACGCAGCCACCTGTGGCCCCGGGCGAGCGCTTCCGCTACCGCTTCACGCTGCCCGACTCGGGCACCTTCTGGTACCACCCGCACCTGGGCACGCCCGAGCAGGTAGCGCGCGGGTTGTCCGGGGCGCTCATCGTCGAGGACGAAGACGGGCCCGAGGCCGAGCACGACTGGCTGTGGCTGCTGGCCGACTGGCGGCTCGACGCGAGCGGGCGCATCGCCGAGGACTTCTACGACTATATGGACGTGTCGCACGCCGGCCGGTTGGGCGCGCAAGTGACGCTCAACGGCCGCAGCGTCCCGGGGGAACAGCAGGCGGCGCCGGGCGAGCGCGTGCGGCTGCGCCTCGTCAACGCGGCGCCAGCGCGCATCTTCGCGCTGCGCTTCGCAGGCGCCACGCCCTGGGTCATCGCGCTCGACGGTGCGCCGCTGGCGCAGGTGCAGGCGCTCGGCGACACCCTACTGCCGCTCGGGCCGGGCATGCGCGCCGATCTGATCCTCGACCTGCCGCGCGAACCCGGCGCGCGCGTCACCGTTCACGACGTCTTCGGTCGTGGCGAACGCCAGCTCGCGACCGTCGTGGCCGACGGCGCCCCGGCGCGCACGGGCCCGGCGCGCACGGCTCCGCGCGCACCGGCGCCAAACCCGCTGCCCGAGCCGGTGCCGCAGGACGCGCAGGCCGAAACCCTCGTGCTCGGCGGCGGCATGATGAGCATGGGCGGCTGGCCCGACGACCCGCTGCCGGCGCGGCTGGCACGGCGGCTGCGCCGCATGGGCGGCGCGCGCGAGGCCGACCCGGTGTGGTCGGTGAACGGCCAAGCGCATCTGACGCACGACCCGGCGCACGCGCCGGAGTTCGAGGTCGCGCGCGGGCGCACCGTGCGACTGACCTTCGAGAACCGCACCGCCTGGTGGCACCCGATGCACCTGCACGGGCACAGCTTCCGCGAACTGGCACGCAACGGGCGCCCGCCGCCCGGCCGGGCTTGGCGCGACACGATGCTCGTCGCGCCGCGCGAATCGGTCGAGGTGGCCTTCGTCGCCGACAACCCGGGCGACTGGCTGATCCACTGCCACGTGCTCGAGCACCACGCCGGCGGCATGGGCACGCGTTTTCGCGTCTCGGCGTGAGGCCGTCGCGCCGCGACAGAGCGGCGCGTCAGTCGCCGCAGCACCCGCGCTGCATCTGCACCGGCGGGCACTTCACCGAGCCGTACGAGCAGTACACGCAGCAGTCACCGGGCAGGGGGCGCAGCATCGCCTTGCAGTGCTCGCACTCGTAGAAGAACTGGCAGGCATCGGTCGGCATGCGCTCCGTGCGGGCATGCCCGCAACGCGGGCAGGTCAGCACCGATTCGAGGAGGGGGGCGGCAGTCGTCACGGGCGCACCGACGAAGGGAAGCCGGCGTCCGTCGTCGCCTTGACCAGCGCCTCGGCGTTCGTCTGCCCGGCATCGAAGGTGACGGTGGCGGTCTTGCGCGCGTAGTCGACGCGCGCCTGGCTGACACCCGGCACCTTCTCGAGCGACTTGCGCACGGTGACGGCGAACAGCCCGCAGGTCATGTTGCGCAGGTCCAGCACAGCGGTCTGCGAGGTGGCCGCCGCCGCGGCGAGGGACGCGGTGGCCAGCAGCAACAAGGCGATCCGGCGGCGCATGGCAAGGTTCCTCAAAGGAAGTACGGGGCCAGCCAGGGGACCGACAGCAGCACCAGCGCCGCGGCGGCGATGAGCCAGAAGATCGTGCGCTGGCGCGCGGACACGCCCGGGTCGGCGCAAGCCGTGCCGGGCGCGCACTCCCGGGCCTGCACGTACAGCCGCCGCCACGCCAGGCCGAGGAAGGCGAGCGTCGCGACCGTCAGCCACGGCCGCAGCGGCTCCAGCGCGGTAAGGCTGGCGACCGAG
The DNA here is from genome assembly GCA_026125665.1 of Rubrivivax sp. Lineage (GTDB taxonomy): Bacteria > Pseudomonadota > Gammaproteobacteria > Burkholderiales > Burkholderiaceae_C > Rubrivivax. Next base: position 94,514 of record JAHCKS010000010.1, on the reverse strand, counting down.
GCCCCACCCACGCCAAGCGCCACAAGCGCGAGCGGCGCGACGCAGCACACCGACGCGCCGACGGCCGACAGCACGCCGCCGGTCAGCGAACCCTTGAACCCGAATACCGGCATCGTGTCCTGTGTGAACCTCTTCGATGCCGCGCAGTCTAGAGTCCGTACCACGCTACGGAGTCAAGGGGTTCGCGCAATGTCCGGGCTGACAATAGGCGCCCTGGCCGTTGAGGCCGCGGTGCACGTGGAGACGATCCGCTACTACCACCGCCGCGGACTCCTGCCGCAGCCGGACAAGCCAGCGCACGGGCACCGCCGTTACGCCGGCGACGCGCTCCGCCGCGTTCGCTTCATCAGGCGTGCGCAGACCCTGGGGTTCACGCTCGAGGAGATCGGCAACCTGCTTCAGCTCGACGAGACCCATGCCTGCGCCGAGACACGTGACCTGGCGACGCACAAGCTTCGGCTCATCGAGGACAAGCTGACCGACCTGCGGGCGATACGCAGGGCGTTGACGGATCTGGTCCACCGGTGCGGCACCGGCGGCGACGGCAGTCCTTGCCCGATCATCGACGCCTTGTCCATGGACTGAATGAGCGCGTGCAACGCCTGCCAGGGACCTGTGCCCTGGCGCGCCTGCAAGCACCGCCGCCGGCCACGCGAGCCAGGCCAGCGGCTTGCCCTGGCCAGGGCGCGCGCATTGGCGGCAGCGCCGATGCGCGCCCGATGCACAACGACGCGCACGGATGTCCCTACCGGTCGAAGACCTGCGTCGCGGCCAACGCCGCCGCGTTGACGCTCTCGATTCGGCCGCTGGCGTAGCTCACGATGATCGGGTGGGTCGCCGGGCTGCAGGCGATCTGGAGCGTGTTCGCGTCCGCAAGGCCACCGTACTGGAAGGTGCTGCCCGCCACGCCCGGCGGGTAGAAGCCCTTGCCGTTTGCCAGCAGGTTGATGCCCACGGCCACCTCGAGGTCCACGGCCAAAGTGATCGGTGCCACGTTCTCCGGAGCGCCCTTGACGCACACGGCGTGCTTGAAGTAGCGCAGCTTGTTCGCACCGAGCACGTTGATGAGGCTGCCATCCAGCACTTGTTGCCCGAAGATGTAGGCGCGGTCTGCAAAGGCACCGGTTGCACCGGCGCTGTTGCGAATGAACTTCTGATCAGCCGCCAGGCACGGCAAGCGCTTGTCCAGCCAGACGTCGTCAAGCGCCGCCTTGGGGCAGGCGCTTGGGTTTGCGGGCCCGTAGCCTGCAAGCAGGTTGGACCCGCCACTGTCGCCGCCACCGCCGCAGGAGGCCACAGTGATGAGAGCCGCGGCGCCGATGGCTGCGGACCAACGCGGCACTCCGATCCCGGGCCAAGCGGCGGCCCAGTGCGTGCGCCGACGCTCGGCGGTGTTCGAGACTCTCAAGGTTCTCCCCCGGTGGTGCACGAGCGCCGGCGTGGGTGTGCTCACCACAGCTGGACCGGCCGCTGCGCCGCGGCCAGCGCCTGTGCCAGCCAGCGACCGGCGGCCTGCGCGAATGGCAACCCGGCCGAGCCGGGCCCGAACTCGTGCGTGCGCAGCTTCGGCCAGCGCGCCTTGAGTACCTGATCGAGCGTGGCCACTTCGTCGACAAGGCCCAGGCGCTGGGCTTCCTCGCCGCCCCAGACGCCGCCACTGACCAGGTTCACGCCCTGCGCGAGCCTGGCCCCGCGCTGGCGAGCCAGGTCGCGCGCGAAGGCCCGGCCCATCTGCTCCACCAGCTCCTTCGCCTTGGCGTCGGCCTGCGGGCTCATGGCGACGAACGGGTTCATCATCGACTTCAGCTCGCCCGATGCGTAGACACGCTGTGTGATACCCAGGCGCGCCAGTGCCTCGTGCGCGTCCCAGCCCGACAGGATCGCGCCCACCGAACCCACGAGGCTGTAGCGCCCGGCATAGATGCAATCGGTGTGCAGCGCCACCATGTACGCCGCCGAGGCGCCGAGGTTGTTGATGACGGCCACCACCGGTTTCGGATGGGTCGCTCTCCAGGCTTCGATCGCCGAGAAGATGCGCTCGGCCTCGAGCGGAGCGCCGCCCGGGCTATCGATCGAAAGCACGAGCGCCTTGACCCGATCCGACTCGAACGCCTTTCTCAGCGCCGGCAGCACGCGCTCGGCCGAGGCAGCATTGCCGTCCGCCATCTCGCCCTCGATGCGCACCACTCCCACCACGTCGGTGGAAGGCCCAACGCGCAGCCACCCCGCGGAGCGTGCCCACAGCGCCGCGTAGAAAGCGAACGGGAGCGCGAAGATGAGGAAGTACAGGCAGGCGCGCAGGTTGCGCGAGCGACGCTCCTTGCGTCGGTCCAGCAGCAAGTCGTGCAAGGCGGCGCGCAGGAACAGCACTTCGCCGGCCATGCCAGCGGCAGGCTCGGCAGCGGCAGGATCGCCTGGCAGCCGGCTCGGCAATCGGTCGATCGCGAGCGGCTCGGGCACCAGGGCTCGCCTGGCCCCATTCAGCAAGCCCCGCCACGCGGCCCGGAACGAGCACCAACGCGATCGAGAGAACGAGGTAGGCACTTGGTGCAACGTCCTTCTAGCGTCAGAGTGACGAGCGGGCCGGCTCGCCGCCGCCACCCCGCAGGCATGACGCTGCCCGGGTGTAGGATCCGTCGAAGGTCAGGCTGAGGGATGTGAGGTGGAGGCGATTTCGAGGCTCGCAGGCGCGCTGGTTGGCGGCTTGAAGCGTGCCGTCGACTTCGCCCGGGTGGCAGTCGGATTGCCGCCGGCAGGCGTCTCGATGGCCGACTGCATCGGCTTGGCGGCAGCGCACCAAGGTTTCGCCGACGGGCGCGATGCCTCTCGCGAAGCCGCGGTCGACTTGCGCACACCGTTGGCCGGCAGCGGTTCGGTCGACGACCTGGCAAGCGACATCGGTTTGCAGCATTCGACCCGCAGCATCGGCGTTGTCGGGAACGAGCTGATGATTCGTTCCGATGAGTTCCACTCCTACTGACGGAGTCCGCCGGGGGCCTTCGGCGTCGTGCCGGTCGGAATCTGCGCCTTGCCCAGATCGGACCGTGCCCTTTCGTCCGCTTCTCTAGCCGCGGCCGCCTCGGCGGTGAAGGGCTTGGCGGCCGCGCCATGCCGGCCGTGCCTCGCTTTCGCGCTGCCTTCGCCGGTCAGCCCGTGCGCCGTGCCTGTCTGGGCAGCCCGGTTGTCGAGCCGCACCTGAGCCTGTCCTCGGCCTGCCGCCATCGCGGATTGACTCTCATGGGCGGCCAGCGCTGCCGCCGCCTGGCCCTGCTTGACCCTCGTGATCACGGCCGCACCGCCGACGCCCGCCCGGGGCGACACGCCCAGGCTGCGCTCGCGGGCGGTCTCGCGTTCGCCATGGGCCGCCGCCGCGGCTGCTACGCCGCCCTGACCTTGCCCGACAACGGCGGCGCCCGCTTGCTCGAGGTGCGCGGCGCCGCCCTCGATCACACCTTGCAGGCCGGTGTCCCTGCGGGTGACGTGATTGGGCCCAATGCCCGGGTCGGGCGGGATCCACATCGTGCGGCCGTCGTCGGTGTCGCCGCGAACCGACCCGCTCTCGATGAATGAGCGCACGATCCGCTGCCACTGGCGCGGGTCGGCCACGCCGTCGTGCACGCTGACGCCATGCTCCGCGCGGGCGTATTGGTCCAGCAGGTTGTTCCAGCGCGCCGTCGACTGCCGCGCGAAGCGCTCGGCAGCTTCGGCTCTGGCGGCAAGCTGCTGGCCGCGCACCAGGTCGCGCGCCTCCGTCTCGCGGTACCCCGTGGCCTCGCGCAAGCTGCTTTCCACCCGCTCTGCCGCCCCGCGGCTGGCAGCGCGCGCCTCGGCAAACCCGTCGGCGGACTTGAACTCCTCCGCGAAGGCCCGCTTGCGCTCGAAGCCGGCGCTGCGCAGCCTGCGAGCGGTTGAGTCGATCGCCGCCTGCAGCTGCTCCGAAGCACCGGTGGAGCCTTCCGCTCTGACAAGCGGGATAGGCAGCCCGTGGGTGCCGATGCCGAGGGCGCGTGACACGGCGGACGAATCCGTGATCCCGAAGCGCTCCGAGATCGCGCGTGCCTCCTGGTCGATCTCCGACTGCGCAAGGCCGTTGCTGCCCAGCGTGCTCAAGTCGAACCCGAGCCGGCGCGATGTCTCCACCTGATAGCCCTGCGTCGCTGTACGCGCCGCGCCGAACGCCGCATCGACGCTCGACTCGTACGCCTTGGCGCTGCGTTGCGCGGCAGCGATGGACGCCGAGGCCTCGGTGGCCATACCGCGCGTGATCGCGGCCGTGTGCTCGAGCGTCACCGGCGCCGATGCCTCTCGGAACTGCGACAGCAGCGCCACGCCGAAGGCGCCAAACTCCACTCCGCCCGCGGCCTCTGCGCGGTGCATCATCGGCTCGGACCGATAGGCCGCGAGCTGCTGCTGCATGAAGCTCACGTTGCCCATCGCCGTGTTGCCCTTGGTGCCGGCCGCGGCTTCGCCCTGAGCAGCCTTCTGGCCACCCGCCGTGGCGCCGGTGATGGCCATCATCTTGTCGAAGCCGAACAGGCATGCCGCCGCGATCACCGGCACGAACGTCACCATCCACGCCGCCGTGGACAGGCTCGACACCGACGTGGCGTAGACGGCGCTCGCCGTCGAGATCGCGAGCCCCGGCCCGGTAGAGGTGAGCGCGGCTGCCGCGAGCTGCTTGGCCGCCTCCAGCGTCTGCAGGTAGTTCACGATGGCGAACATGGGCGGCCACAGCTCCACCCAGACGAGCGTGTAGACGTACCCCTTGAAGAGCCCGCCCATCGCACGTGGCTCCGAGGCCACGAGCAGGATCACGAGGACCGGGAACGCCGCGAACAGGATCGCCTCGGTGATGTTGCGAACGAGCGGCAGCGCCTCCTCGGCGATGCGACCCTGCACCATGTTGCCGGCGTTCATCTGTGCCACGGCCTGCGTGCGCATGTTGGCCATCAGCAGGGTGGCCGGATCGTTGAGCGCCGCCCCCTGCAGCGCCGCCGCGTCGGCCGTGGCGTTGATGAGGATGTTCTGCAGCATGATGTCCGCCGAAGTGGCACCCGCTGCGGCCAGGGACGCCTTGGCGTAGGCCGCCGGGGTTGAGGCTTCCACCTTGGCCACCGCGGCGGCGGCGTTCTGCTGGAAGAGCGCCGGGTCCAGCGACGCAGCGGCCTTGCGGATCGAGTTGAGCGCTGCGGTGTTCAGCCGGCCCTGCAACGCGAGCCACACCTGGGGGCAAGGCGCGACGACGAGGCGCCAGCCGTTACCCGGGTCGTGGTAGCCGGCAGACAGGGCCGGGTTCGTCGCCCCCATCTGGTCGACGAGTCGGCGCGACTCGGCCCACTGGTCGGCGCTGTACACGCGCCCCTGTTCGGGCAGCACGCAGCTGCGGATGTAGTTGGTGAGATCCGTGCTGTCGTACTGCGAGACCGGCACCGCATCCCGCGTCGCCGCCACGAGGCGGGAGCCGAACATCATGCCGTGCTGCTGGTAACTCAGTTCGGCCGGCAGCGCCCGCGTGGCGCTCGGTATCGTCTGGAATGCCGTCTCGAAGGCCTCGGTGAGCGTGGCGCCGATCGCCGACTTCACGTGCGCGAGCAGCGCCAGGGTCCAGGGAACGTTGGCCACGACGACGGGGGCCTGGGCCCCGGTGCGGTCCTCGATGGTCACGGTGGTCTTCGGCACCAGCATCACCGACGTGATGACGGCCACCGCGATGAACCAGTTCCAGCCCTTCTGCAGCTGCCCCGGGAACGCGGCGAGCGTGGCCACCACGGCAAAGCCGATCACCACGGCCAGGCGCACCATGGCCGCGAAGTCGTCGCTGCCCATGATCATCGCGATGGCGTTAAAGATGCCGTGCAGCGAGTCGACGTTGCCGTAGGCGTACACGTTCACGTGTCCTGGCCCTCCCTCTCCGCCTGGTCCAACCCGCGTTCGCGCCTAGTTGCGCGTGACGCCACCGCGCATGAGCGAGCTCAGATCCAGCATGCCGCGGATGCTGCCGGGCAGCGACGCACGCATGTTGCGTTCGAGCTGCATGAGCTGCTCGACGACGGCGTTGGCGTCACGCACTCGGGCCAGCGCCTTGCTGTGCTCGGCTTCGACCTCGGTCATCAGCCGGTCCACGTTGTCCATCATCTTCCTGGACTGGGTTTCTTCGACGCGGTTGCGCAGGCGAGCCATGCCCAGGTACACGCGCAGATCCTTCAGGGCGCGGCGCATGAAGGTGTAGGCGTAGTCGTAGGCGATGACCTTGGCGTATCGCTCGATGAGCAGGTCCACGAGATCGGAATCGCCGGCCGCGGAACTGCCCGTGTAGCCCACCGCGAGCATGCGGTACACGGGGACGTTCGTCATGTTGACGAACTGGATCTGCGCCGCGGTGAGCGGCGTGCGAGCCACCACGGCGTCTCGGATGCCGGCCAGCATCGTGCGCACGTGCGTGGTGAACGGCGTGATCGTGGCCGGCGCGGCGGTGGGATTGAGGCACTCGTCGCTGTCGCAGGCGAGCCAGTTGTCGATACGCACGAGCGAGTCGTTCGGATCGGGGGCGTTGCCGTGCAGCAGCACGGCCAGCGAGTCGATGGAGGCACTGTGTTCCACGGGCGAGCGTGGGGCGTCGCCGTTGTTGGCGGCCTTGAAGACGACGACCGTGCCGGCGATGTTCATGAACACCGTCTTCTCGTCGCTGGGCAGACTGGAGCCGCGCAGCGCCTCCCAGACGATGTTGATGTCGCGATCGGCAAGCTCGCGCACCGCCGGATTGGCTGAGCTGCGCGCGTCGGCATTCGGCCCCGCCGTGCCACGGCGGCATCGCTGCTCGGCCGCGGCGCGGTCTTCGCCGTACTGCGCCATCGCGTACTGCACGCACTGGCTGCGCGAGGTCACGCCGTTGTCGCTCCAGCTCGCATCGAGCATCGTCTCGGCCATCGCGCAGGTGTTGCCACTGGCCTGGCTCCACGACTCGAGCGACTTCTGCAGGTCGCCGATCACGCTCTCGATGAGCGGGTTGATGCTCTTGAGCGCCGCCTTGAACAGCAGCCCTGCGTAGGAGCGCGCAACGGCCTCGAGCATGTCCTTGAACTGGTCGCTCGAGATGTGGCTGAAGCTGCCCATGTAGGCATCGACGCCACCGCAGCCGGCGTTGATGCTGGGCATCGTGAAACTCCAGAACTGGTAGTTGCGGCTCGGAAACCGAAGCTGCAGTTCGCCGCCCACGTAGATGTTCTGGGTCTGCGAGCGGTACGCGCCGGGCCCGGTGACGTTGGCCAGCGCGCCGCTGCCGAACATGGTGGCCATCTGCTGGCTCAAGTCCGCGGCTTGTGCCGCACCCATCGCGTGCGTTGCCAGGATCAGGCCGGTCGCGACGATGCGGTTGAAGAGTCGGCGCAAGAGGCTCTCCTCGGGGCGGTGCGAAGGGGAAGAGCTACGGCCGCGCCATGGGCGTCGGCACGCCGGGGGCCGCGCCGTTGAGCGCCGCGGCGGCCGATGCGCTGAGCGGTATGCGAGCGATGGCCTGCGCGTCCGGCGGGGCGCCCTGTGCTGCGGCCGACTGGTCACGCACCCGCACCACGAGAGCGATTCGGTCAGCCATCTGGTCCATGTTCATGACGCCGAAGCCCACGGGCACCACCTGCCGCGTCGCGGGCCTGGCCAGAACCACGGCCGGCACGGTGAAGTGCTGTGCCGGTACGCCCATCGCGTCGGCCACCAGACGCGCCAGACCGTTGTCCAGCGCCGCATTGGGGTACTCGGCCAAGGTGCCGCCGTCAAGCGAGACCGCGAACACGGTGAAGCCGTACTTGGTCTCGAACTGCTTGAGCAACTGCGCCTGCAGGTGACAGTAGGCGCAGTTGCGGCGGAAGAAGAAGTACAGGCCATGGCTCTGCGCGAGCTCGCGCATGAGCTGGTCGCGGTCCTGCTGCTTGATGGAATCGTAGGCCCGCACCGCCGCCGGCAGCGTCGGGCGGCTGCCGGAGTTCGTCTCGTCGATCCAGGGCATGCGCACGGCCATCGCGCTGGCGTTGTCCGCCAGCACCGACGCCTTGCGGCGCGCGAGCGCATAGAGCTCCAGGAAGCGGATGACGTTGTTCTCGCTGGGGTTGTAGGTGGCCGCGTTCAGCGCTCGCTCGAACTCGAGCTTGAAGGCCTCGAAGCCCTCGAGGTCGACTTCCTGCTGTGTCTTCGCGCGGGGCGGCGGCGCGGTTGGCGGCGGGTTGATCGGAGGCGCAGGGGCCGGAACCGTCTCGGGCGCGACCGGCTTGGACTCGGGTTCCTCGCCAGGCGGATCGATGTACCAGAACCACCCCTCCCGCGAGCGCTGCCACGCCGAGGCGGACGCCGTGTCCGCGGACGCCCGATCGAGCAGAGGCCTCGCCGCGTTCGGGGCGTGGCCGGCGGCAGCGCGTGCTGCCGCCCGCGCGTTGTCGCGAGGCGCCGGATCAGCGGCGCGCGGAACCTGCGGCGGCGAGGCCTGTGCGTACACCTCGCCGCTTGCCGCTGCCACGGTCACGACCATCGCCAAGGCGGCGAGGTCCCGGAAGGGACGAGCACGTCTCAAGAGCCACCTCCGCACTGACCGTTGCCGTAGTAGCACTGGGGCTGCTTGCCGGCAGCGCCGCCGGTCGCGCCGGCTTGACTCGGCGGGTTGTCGACCCGGATGTGCGCGTAGAACTCGCTCAGGTCGAACTGTGACCAGTCGAGCCTCGCCAGCTCGTCGGGCGTGAAGCCCGCGCAGTTTGGTGTCTCCGGGGTACCCCAGTCGCGCGCGATCTGCACGCGCCCCTGCTCCTGCACGAGGCGACCGAGCAGGGAGCTGAAGCAGCAGTAGGTGCGTGTGCGATCGCGGCACACGCCGAGCGAGCGGGCCGAACAGTACTCGCCCACCTGATGGCACTTGCCGGCGTCACGGTCTCGCACCGTGGTCTGCTCGGCCTCAGCGCACTGCTGAAGGTAGGCGGAGTCGTCGCAGCAGTTGTCGACGCCGAAGTTGTCGCGGTGGCAACGGCTGTCGCGGCCCTTGAAGATCGTGAGGGTCACCTCATCGATGTCCTTGGCTGCCTCCACATGCGCCTGGTACTGGGAGTAGGCGGCTGCGAAGTTCTGGTTGCCCTGGTAGCTGCTGTCCCAGCACGAGCCACCGGCGCAGAAGCTCGAGTTGCCGCAGTTCAGCGCCGGCTCGAAGCGCGCCGCGGCCTCGCGACAGCGGTAGTTGAAAGCGGCCAGGGTGCAGCGCTGCACTCCGTCCCAGGCCTGGCAAGTCGGCGAGCCGGTGGGCTCGCAGCCGCGGGCGACGTCCGCCGTCAGCGGAACGATCGCTGCGCCGGCACTCGGGCCGCTCGGCCATGATCCGGGCGGCGCGACGGTTTCGGTGCAGGCGTAGGTGTCGGTGTAGGACCAGCAGGCGCGCGACACGCTCACGCCGTCGATCGTGCGGGTGGACGGGCCCTCGGTGCACAGGCTGGCGGTGCGGGTGCACTGGCGCGTGCCGGCATCGGTGAGAGCGGGCATCACAGGGCCGGTAGCGGCCGTTCCCGCAGGCAGCGGCGGCGCAAGTGCCTCGAGGGCTGCGCACTCGTTGGCCCACGACTCGCCCGCCGGCGCGGTGATGCGCGGCTGCGGAAAGGACAGCGGCAGCGCGTAGTGAAGCGCTGGCCACTGCCAGCCATTGGTGACACCCGGGTCCATCACGGCCCAGTACACGCGCAAGGTGACCTGGTTGTCGCCTGAGCCGATGGCGCGGCTTTCCCAGCCTCCGGAGCGTCCGCCGGACGACTCGACATCGGCGAACTCTGCATAGCACATGCCAGACTCGGGCACATAGCCGGGCTCGAAGGGGATCTGCCCGCCGGGCACCTGCCCGGCGGGGCAGGTCAGAACGTCCGCCGGGCCCGGGACGTCCGTGAAGTGGACCGTGACGCTGCACTGGCCATCCACACACCCCGGGCCGTCCCAGGCGAGCGCCACTGGGTAGCAGCCGCCGCCCCAGTGGGGCGCGATCTGGCCGATGGGCAACGGCTTGGCGCCCGGCGCGGGCGGCCGCGACAGGTCCAGCACGGCGTCGAGGGGCCCCGAGCAGCTGCCTCGGCTGCCGAAGGCGTGGACCTGCACGCGCACGCGCGGACCCATGAGCGTGTTGCAGTAGGCCGAGGCTTGGATCGGGCCGCCCAGGCCGGCCGCGCTGGCGCTGGCGATGACGGCGCCGTCCTGGCACGTGCGGCGCTCGGTGGGATTGACGGTGAGCGTCTTCGTGCACGCGCTCTCTTGCCATGGGCCGGTGGCAACGCCGTACAGGCCCTCCTGCCAGATCTCAGGCGAGATCATCCGACCACCGACCGAACAGGCGTTGTACGTGCTGGCGACATCGCCCAGCACGGCGCTCGGGTCGCGCACCGCGGCGCGGCTGGCAAGCGCCTGCTGTGAAGGCGCAGCGGCGCCAGCGTCGCGGCGCGTCGAGCCTACGGCTTGCGCTGAACACTCGGCATCGCGCGGATTGGCCGCGCAGTGAGCTCGCTGCTGGGCTGCCGCGGCGCTCGTGTCCTGGGTCGAGTAGACCTGCGTTGCTGGTGGCGACGCGTTGTAGCCCGGCACATTGCGGCGCACGACCTCCTCGCTCGACCCATCTCGCACTGCCGCATCGCCTTGGTGCGCCTGGGTGCGGCCGATGGCCCGGGCGGAGTCGAAGGCGCGTTGCTGCTGTTGCTGCGTTGCCTGCTGGGCTTGCTGCTGAGCTCGCACCGGACCTGCGACCACGGTGACCAGCGCAATGACGACCGCCAGGCCGAGGATCCGCTGACCCCGCCTGCATCGCGGTACGGCACTGCGTGGCGCGGCCGCACTGCCCTTCATCGTGCACCTCCGGAGACCTTGAGTCGGGCTGCGTAGCGCCGGGCGAGCTCAGAGAACGGCGGATCCGCGCGCTCGATCTCCGCCAGCGCGTGGCCGAAGGACACGTCGCCGGTCACCTTCGAGAAGGCCTGCGTCTGCACACCGGCACCGGGCCGACAAGCGGCATCGGCAACGCTCGGTGCAATGGGCAGCCCGGCCACGCCTGCCGGCATAGGGGCCGCGCCACTTGGCACGCCGGGACAGTTCACCGTGACCGGCCGCGCGGGATCCACGAGAACGAAGGCGGGGACCACCCGGACGTCGAACCGCTTGAACATGGCCGGATCGATCTGCCAGGCCACCTGGCGCCCCGCATTGAGGCGCTCGATCCGCGCGGCCGTCGCCCTGATCGAGCCCTCGGTAATTCCGCGCAGCATCAGCGGCGCGCGCAGGCGCTGCGCGTCGGCGATGAGCCGGTCGAGCGAGGCCGCGGGCATCGCCAGGCTCACGAAGGCCACGAGGCCCCTGGCGTCGCGACCGCGGCTGCCGTCGCTGTCGGTGTCACCGCTCCCAGCGTTCGGGCCGAGCCGCAGGCGCTCGTATTGACGGGCAAGGGTGGACAAATCGATCGCCCCTGCGGCGCGTCGCGCATCCATTGACTCGGGCGGGACGACCGGCCCAACGACGGGTGCGGCGCCAGGCATGCCCTGCCCTGGCGCGGCAGAGCGCTGCTGAGCGGCGGCGCGTTGGATCTCCTCGCGGCTGGGCAGCAGCTGGCGCGCGGCGTCCAGGTCCGCCGCTGCAGGCATCGACGCGGCGGGTCTCGCAGGAGCGGTTGCCGGCCGCGGTGTCGCCGTCTGCGACCAAGCCGGCGGCCCGGCTGCGAGCAAGGCAGCCACCGCGGCGCCGGCAGCGGCAACGGCGCGGGTCTTGCCCGGCGGTGCGATCGTGGTAGCGGCCATGGGTCAGTTCATGCAGCAGTTGCGCTTGCGAAAGACTTGATAGGCAAAGTCCTCGCCCTTGATCGGGTACTCGCGCCCGATGCCCCAGACCTGGGTCGTTCGACCCAGCGGCTGGCAGCATCGCCCCCAGCTCGAGCCGTCGGTGCCGGCGGTCATCGGGATCGGGTAGACCATCTGGGTCTTGTAGGCCCGCTTGTCCATGAGCGGCGCCGGGTGGCCCTGACACAGCGCGCTGCCGCCGTGCCACTGCCAGGCGATCATGAGGCGGTGCAGCTTGGCGAGGATGCGGTGGTTGAGCAGCGAGGAGGCCTGCACGCCTCCGATGTGCACCGGCACGTTGCCGTTCATGGGGTAGACCGGCCCGTTGCAGCCCGAACACCAGAACAGCTCCTTCAACCCGAAGCCGATGCTCGCAGCCACACAGTCGGCGGAGCAGGCGGCAATGGCCAGCAAGTTCGTCAGCACGGCCGACTCGGGGGCGAGGATGGCGCTCTCCAGGTCGTCGTGCCACATGGGGTCGTACTCGCTCATGTAGGCAAGGTCGTAGGAGCCCGCCTCGAGGCACATCTGGTTCACCGCGTCCTCGATGTAGTAGAGGATCGGGTTGACATACAGATGCACCTGGTAGAAGGAATCGCGCGACTTGCGATCGCGCGTGGTGTAGGACGTCGCGCCTGAAGGTCTGTAGCTGGAGGAGTCCATGTAGTAACCATTGAGCGCCGGAAAGCAGAACGGCGTTCGCGTGGACTCGATGAGGCGCGTCGGCTCCCAGAAACCGATGGACAGGCCCATGCGGACGTAGGGCGGCACCGGGATGGGACAGAAGCACACGGGCGAGGCCGGGTTCTCGATGTCCTCTTGGCCCATGTCCACTGCGAACGCGCCTATCGAGATCGGGAAGATGCAGTTCCAGCAGATGTCGCTGATCGGGTTGGGAAACTTGCCATGGCAGGTGACGTGGCCGGTGCCCTGAGATCGGACGGCTCCCGGCATGCCGACGAGGACCACCAGGAGAGAGGCAAGCAGGGCCTGCCGCAGCGACGGAAGGAAGCTCGAGGCTCGATTCATGGCGCCGGGACCTCTTCGACTCGCAGGTACTTGCCCTGCTGTGTCACGCGTGCCGGGACGGCGCTGATGCCCAGGCGGCGGACCATGAGCCCGCCTTGGTCGAAGTAGACCTGCATACGCCAGCGTTCCGACAACTGCACGGGCGAGCCGGCGACGAGAATGGGCTTCAGCACCTTGCCCGCACGGCCGGCGGCGGCCACCTCGGCGTCGGCGAGAGCCACCTGGCGGGGGTCGCGCGCATCGAAGAAGAGCCAGGTGGAGCGCATGCGCACCACGTCCAGTGGGCTGGCCACGGTTCCCCCGGGGACGACGACACGCCCTTTGTCGTCGAGGACGGGCTCATCGAAGCGAATCGAAGGATCGAAGACGTACTCGCGCGCGACTTGCGCGGCGCGCAGGCCCGGCACAGCGGCGGGCTCACGCACGCTTGCCAAGGCGCGTGCTTGCGCCAGCTCCTGGCGGCGCCCAAGCTCACCCGAGGCTTCCAGCGCCTTCAGACGCGCGTGAATCCAGTCGAGCATGTCCTGCTCGGCGATCTGATGCACCGGGCCGATGACGCCCAAGTCTCGGGCGAGCGCGGGCCGGAGCAGCAGGCTGGCGATCGCGATCGCGAGGGCCGCCAGCCCGACCAGGCCGGCCACGCTCTGCAGCGCGACGAGCAGCGTTTCGCCCCCGCGGCGTCCTCGCGCGCCGGTGTCCTCGAGCAGCTCGAGCGCTGCGTCGCTGCGGTCGCTCACACTCAGTCGGTTGACGCTGCGCATGTCCATCACCACAGCGGCACCGCCCGCCCGGCGACGCTGGACAGCGGCACGAGCCCCATGAGCAAGTAGCGCGAGTCCAGTGCATCGGGGTGCGGCGCCCACATGTAGGCGTAACCGGCAGGGATGGTCTGCGGGGCGATGGGCGCGAGCGCCGCGCCGCTGCGCGCACGCGGCTTGACCTTGCCCATCGCCCAACGTCCGCGGGCGTTCGTGAGGAAGACTTCGTCCCCGACGACCTCGATGCGGTCGCCCGGCACGCCCCAGAGGTACTTCACGAAACCTGTGTCCCTCTTCGGGCCGGCGCGCGACGCGGCGTCCGTTCGCACGCCGACGAGATCCGCGAGCCACCCGGGAAGCGAGAAGCTCGACGACGGGTAGTAGTCGGGGATGGAACCACCGCGGTACAGAAAGACCGCCAGCTCTCCAGGGCGCACGGGAGCGCCCTTCAGGATGAAGCCCGCCCGCACGTGCACGCTTTCGGTAGACACCCAGGCCAGCCCGAACGACTGCGCGAACAGGGCAAGCCAGAGCAGGATCAGCATGTCGCGCGGCAATGCACGCCGGACATGTGGCCAGCGAGCGGCGAAACGAGCGGCGAAGCGAGCGGCCAGACGCGCCCTTGCACTCGCAGGCAATCGAACGCCGGGAGCCCCCGGGCCAGCGTGCGTTCCGGCCGTGAGCTCCGAACGCCTGGCCGAGGACCACGCACCGCCGGCGGGCGGCTCTCGGCTGCCGCTGGCGGCCGCCCCGATGGGCGCAATGTCAACGGCTGCCATTTCGCTGGCCGCCAAGGGTGCCCAGGCCAGGTTCACGCGCGCCATGGCTTCCCCGCTACCTGCGCGGCAACATCGCCGCCGTCGCTGGGGTCGCCGGCAGCTCGACCCCGAGCCGGCCCGCGGCCACGTGCGTGTAGTCGGGCACCGAGGCCACGTCTCCGACAACGGCAGCCATGGCGGCGACGACGCAGCCACACTCGGTGGAGATCTGCCTGAGCACCCCCTCCAGCCGCGGACCGAAGTTGCTCATCTCGCGCATCGTGGCGAGCTCGGGGGGCAGCGCAGACGCCGCAGCGGGAGGGGCAGTTGCTCCACCCGCGGACACGCTCCCGGGCGCGCCCGGCGGCGCTCCGGTGGCTGCACCTTGCTCGATCGTTGACGCAGCGCCCGCCGCGCGCGCCACGAGGCTCGCGCGCGCCTGCGACTCGGCCGCCGCGTAAAGCCGTGCGATGTCGACCACGGCAATACGCGGCGTGCGTGGCTGGCGCACCGTCTGGTCATACACGCCAAGCGCCAGCGCGCTCACGGATGCGCTGACGAGCAGGACGGGGACGAACCCCGCAGCCATCACCGTCACTGCGGCTCCTCGATGCCGCGCTGGCGCAGCACTTCCTCGATCGCCTGCGGCACATCCAGGCCACGCGCGAGCGCGGCGTCCAGCGGCACGTTGTCCTCGGCGCGGTTGCTGTACAGCAGTAGCGTGCTCGGGTTCAGCACGAGGCGGACAACGCCGCGGAAGAGGCCGGAGTGGATGTACCACTCGCGAAACGCGCCCGAGTTCGTGTTGATCGAGGTCAGCACCCGCCGCAGGTGATCGTCCAGCCGGATGGCCTCGCCCTTGGCGATTGCCTCGATGGAGTTCTCCGACTGCTTGCCCATCAGGATGTACTCGCTCTGATTCCAGATCGAGGCTCCGTAAGGGGAAGTGAAGTAGTGGGCCACATCCTGCGTGGCGGTGATGGCCGAGCCGTTGTACTTGCGCACCCGCACGTACAGCGCGTCGAGAAACCTGGCCATCACCTCGTCGTCGGCACCGTTGCCGGCCAGCGCCTCCTTCGCCTCGTCCATGATGAAGATCTTCTGGCGCCGGCGCTCCTCGAGCATCTCGCGCGAGACGCGGTACAAGAGGATCATCTGCACCACGCTGCGCAGGTGCGGATTTGCCGCCAGCTCCTGCATCTCGAAGACGAGGAAGTCGTTGGAGAAGTCGAGGTTGCTCTGCCCCTCGAAGTACTTCTCGTAGGGACCGCCGGCGCTGAACGGCGCCAGCATGTCCGCCATGTCGTAGTAGCGCTGGTCCTCCGGCCGGTCCGGATACAGGCGCCCCGTGCGGTAGCGGCGCATGACATCGGTGACGGTCATCACCCGCTGCTCCCGGCGTGACTGTTCGTATTCCTCCTTGATCACGGTAGCCAGCGTCGCGTAGATGGCCGGGTCGAGGCCGCGATCGGGGCTGGCCATCTTGGCCAGCAGCGGCTGCAACAGCGCGACGTCGTCGTCGATGCCCCCGCGCATCTCGCCGTCCACGAGCACTTGGCTGCTCACGAGACTGAACGGATTGACGTTGGGACGTGCCGCGTGGGTGAACACGAAGAACTGCCCGCCCACGCGCTTGGTCAGCCGCTCGAAGCTGCGCCCGACCTCGAACACCCGGACCTTGGCACCCCGCGAGGCGTAGGAGGTCGCGATCTCCTGCAGGAGCGTGGACTTGCCAGAGCCCACCGCTCCGACGATGGCCACGTTCTTGCCGCCCTGGGCGTTGTCGAAGAAGTCAAAGGCCGCAAGTTGGCCGCGCCTGCCGATACCGAGCATGGTGGGCGTACCGGTGCCCTTGCCCTCGGCGATGAGCGGCGCGAGGTGGATCGTGTTGCCCGAGGTGCGCATCTCCAAGCGGCGAAGACGCTGCAAGTCGGCGACGAAGGGCTTGCTCATGCCCATCGGTAGCGACTGCAGCAGCGCCGCGCGGTGGATGTAGGCATCAAGCACCAGCTCGAAGCCGCGCGCACGCCACAGGTCGCGCAGCGCGCTCACCGCCGCTTTTCCTTGCCCAGGACGTGCGAAGAGCACGACCTGGTGGTAGCACCAGACGAGCTTCCCGCCGTTGCTCAGCGCCTTGAGCGCGTTGTCCCAGTGCTCGTTGCGCTCCTGCATCTGCGGGCTGTACTTGGCCAGGTCGCCCGAAGCGTTCCGCGCAGCCTCGGCCTTGTCCGCCACGGCCGAAGACGACACGGCGAGTTGGTCGGGGACCGAAACGCCCATGGTGACGAGGAACGGGCAAGGCAGCTGCAGGCTGTCCTGGAACATGTCGCCAATGAGCGCACCCATGCCCCATAGCGCGAAGCTCTTGGGAGTGCGCTGCAGCGACAGGAAGCGCAGCTCCACGTTGTCCTCGGGCTCACCGCCCACCTGCTCCAGCACGACCTTGGAGGGGTCTGCCCAGTCGCCGGAGGTCTCTCGGTCGACGACCTGCTCGGACAGAAGCTTGAAGTCGTCGTAGACCAGCGCCGTCATCTGCTTGCCGCGCAGGCGCGCCGGGTTGAGCCATTCGCCCACGAGCTCCAACAGCTCGTCGGCGCCGATCACGCACGCCGGGAATTGAGCGGCCGACAGCGTGCCCTTGATGCCGTCGCGGATCTCGAGCAGCTCATCGACGCGGTTCAGCTCACGGATGCTGCCGGGCAGCGTGACAGAAACGAAGACCCTGAAGTCGCGCACCAGGAACGCGACGTCGGGCGAGAAGGGCTCGTGCGAGGCCTGGCGCAGGAAGGCGTAGCGGCGCCGCGCCATCGTGCGAAACACGTTCGCGTTGCGCGCGGGCCTGCCGCCGCGCAGCGCCGCCTGCGCCTGGTAGTCCGAGTCCATCGTGCGCAGGTTCGCGTAGGCGCGCAGCGTCTGGCTGATGTTCGGCGACGCCCACAGGTGAATCTGCATCGTCGCGTCCGTGGGGAGCCGCGCGTAGAGCCCCTTCAGGCGCTCGGCCGTATCGGTCGACGCGCCGGTCTGCGCGGTGACGGCGAGCACGAAACCGAGCGAGTCTCGGTTGATGAAGACCTTGTCGGCCGGGCGGTACGAGCTGTACGGCAGCCACGAAGCAATGCGCGCACCCTCCTCGGTCAAATCGACCTCGACGGGGTCGCCGGTGCTGCGCCTTGCGCGATGCAGCAGTGAGGCGATCATTGCTGTCGCTCCTCATCGGTGCCACGCGTCGGCTGTCCGGAAGCAGGAGTTTGCGACGAGGTCGCACGCAGCAGCGGCCTGGCAGGCCGCTGAGGCGCAGCGCCGGCTTGCGCAGGTGCGAAGGTGCGCCTGATCCGTTCGCGGTTGTGCTCGATCAACCAGCGGCCGGCGTCGATCTGCAGATAGACGTACCCCTGGTCGTTGAGGTCGCCATCAACGTCTTCCCACGGCGCGATCCAGATGCGGATGATCGTAGGCTGGGTACGGATGGCGCCTGTCGACACAGCGCTTGCGGTCGTAACGGCCTTTGGACTGGCCGTGCCCGCATGAGATCCCTGCGCAACGGGCTTGGCTGCGCCCTCCTCCGGCGGCCGATGCTGACCGGGCAAGACGCCGCCGCGGTAGCTCGAGTCGACCTCGGACATGCTCATGCAGGGCACGCCATCGGGCACTAGGCACTTGAACTTGGATTCACCACCGAGGCCCGACATGTTGGTGCAGGCCGACATGGCAAAGGAGGCAACTGCTGCGAGCATCGCGCTCGCTGGGACGCGGTACATGGCTTTTGAGTGCTCGTTGCGCGGGAAGTCCAGGTGTGGTCTTGCCGACTACCGCTGGGGCTTGACCGATGCGGCAACACTGGCGGCGGTCTTGTGGGCCGGCGGCGGCGGTCCCACGGCAGCGTCGGCGGCGGAGGCCGCGGAAGCCGCCGAAGGAACCGCCGTGCCGAGCCAGGTGGTCAGCTGTGGCGCAGACATGAACCCCGCGTTCTTGCGCCCGTCAGCGGCAATGAGCGTGGGGGTGCCGGTGACGCCGAGCGCCGAAGCCAGCCGCTCTGCAGCGGCCACACGGGCCGCGCCGGACTCGCACGAAGCGGCGGCCGTCTCGAGAGCGGGCTCCACTGAGCGCAGCATCCACGCACGCCACGCCTCGGCAGGGTCGGGCGCGCAGGCGATAGCCGTGGCGATGCGCCTGGCATGTGGGCCGAGGACCGGCACGACGAACGTGCGCACGGTGACGTCGGGTACGTCAGCCAGCGCTGCCTCCAGCTGCTTGCAGAAGCCGCAGGTCGGGTCGGCGAAGACGTACAGCGTTCGGGTGCCCTTGCCGCTCACGTGGCGCAGCGCCAGCTCGAGCGGCAGCCCCGAGGGGTCCACGCGATCCAGTGTGCCCTTGAGGTCGGCGGTGAGGTCGCGACGCTGGGTCATGTCCCATACGTGGCCGAAGAGGAAGTAGCGGCCCGACTCGTCGACGTAGGCCACGTTGCGGCCCATGACCACCTCGTACAGCCCGCCAACGGGCGAAGCTGCTACCGAGTCGATGCGGGTCCCGGGGTGCTGCGCACGCAGTCGGTCGGCGAACGCGGTCAGGCTTGTCGGCGGGCGTTGGTCGCGCACGGGGGCGGCCTCGCCCGCGTTCGTGCGACCTGCGCAGGACAGGATGGACAGCGACAGCGCCAGTAGCGCGAGGGCATGGATGAGGGCCCGCGCGCGCTCGAGCGCGACGCCGCCAGGTTCGCGGTCGAGCGCGCTGAGCGCCCGGTGAGCTCGGTTCATTCATCGTCTCCTGATGTCGTCGCTGACGTGATGCGCATGAGCGCCGATCGATCGGCGTCGGGCGTGGTACCGCGCACGGGCGCAAGCGGTGCGCCGTTGGGCCCCGCGGCTGCGATCGCGGCGCCGAGCGCCACCCCCTGGTTCAGCGCCATGTTTACGAAGCGTCCAGGTCGAACCTCGATGACGGGAAAGGTCTTCTCGGCCAGGCTGATGTAGTACTGCGACAGCCGATCGAGCGCGCGACCGACACCTGTGCCGAGCCCCTGCTTGAGGATCGACGTGGCGTCGCTCGATGGCACCTGTACGCTACCCAGCGGCGAGGTGCTCACCGTTGTGGTGGCCGCCGTGATGCCTGAGCCGATGCCCGAGGCAATGCCCGCCAGCAGGGCGTTGGTGAGGATCGCCCCCTGCTTGGTGACGAGAGTGCCGTTGACCCCGTTCATGCCGTCCTCGCCGAAGACGGAGCCCTTGACGGGCACTTCGACGACGCGGCCGTCCAGCAGCACGCAAGACAGCAGCACGGTGCGGATGTAGGCGCGCTCGGCAGATTGGTCACCCCAGCCTTCGGCCACCACGAGGCAATCCTTGACCTGGCTGCGAAAACCGTTGGGCAGCACCGCGAGGTCCGCCAGGCGCAGCAGCACCGGAACTGGGTTGGACTGCGCCTGGCCGCCGGTTGGTGCAGCGAGGCCACCGAGCAGCACTGCCCGCGTGTAGCTCACAGGCAGGTAGGAGCTGACATGTTTCGGGCTGGCCCTGTCAGCACCTGCGTAGCCGGGCGCGCTGGAGCGAGGAGGCGAAGTGGCAGCATCAAGCCCGGCTGCGGCCGCGGAGGCCGAACCGGCCGCGGCGCCAGCTGCGTCGGGCGCGGCTACGGTGACCTTCATCATCACGGGAGGTGGAGGTGCGGCCGCTTCGCCGAACCCGGCTGTGCCGGGCACGGCCGCGCCAACTGCACCGTTGGGCGTGCCCGGCGGGAACGCGCCTGGGCCGCCCGGAGCCACGCCTGCAGGCGCGCGCCCAGCCGAAGGAAGGGACTGCGGCGCGTTGAACGGGCGCGGGTTGAGCGCGCCAGCACCACCGGCACCTGGCGCGGTCGGGCTCATTGAGGCGGGCAGCCCGGCTGCCGCTCCCGGCAACGTCCCCGCACCGGGCAGCGCAAACGGCGAACCGGGAGCCGTGGAATGGCTGCCCGCCTGCGGCAGCGCGGCGGCGCCGCCTTGCACAGTCTGGTTCAGCGTGCCCAGGCGCTCCTGCAGCTGCGAGGTCTCTGCGCGGACCATGGCACGCTGCTGCGCCAACTCGGCTCGCAGCGCCTCGATCGCAGCGTTCTGCTGGCTCACCGTGTCACGCAGCGCCGCGAGATCCTTGCCCGCACCGCCCATCCACGCGTCCTTGGGATCGAGTTGGGCCCCAGGGACAGCGCCGATCGACTTCGGCTTCGGCAACTCGTTGGGTGCGACGCGAGGCGCCTCGCCGCCGCCGATCATTCCGGAGACCAGCAGGGCAACGGTGCCCAGGCCCAGACCGGCGGCGACCATGTTGACCTGCTGGCGCCGTTTGGGCGACAGCTGCTCGTACCAGGCAAAGCGGAACTTCACTGCAGTCCCTCAGTCGGGCAGGCGCACGATCCACACCGGCGTCGTCTGCCCTGGTTCCAGCGCCAGGTGCTTGACGCTCACGGACACGACGCCGGGCTTGAAGAGCTCCCGCTCGTCGATGACCATGCGCGAGCCGCTCATGTTGGTGAGCGTGAACGCCTCGCCGACGAGGCCGACCGTCTCGTAGCGCGCCCGCAGCACGAAGCGGGCTTCGACCCACAGCGCCACCTCCTGCCCACCGTGCACGAGCTGGACGGGGACCTCCGGTGCAAGGCCCGGGGCGGCCATCGCGAGCGTGAGCGCTTTCACGGCGCGCACGTGGGAGGCGCCCCTCCCTCGAGGTTCTCCGCGGGCTTCGCCACCGCTTTCGGCGGCCGTCGCAGCGGCGCTGGTGACAGGCAGGCCGGTGATACGCAGGGTCAGCGTCTGACCCACCACGTCGGCCGGCTGCAGCAGCAGCCCGACGGTGCCGCGCGTGGTCTTGACGTCCAGCTTGATGGGTGCTGCTGGAGGAACAGCTTGCGCCCCAGCGCCGGGCGTATGCTGAGCCGGAGACGACTGCTGAGTCGGCCGAACGTAGACCTCGCCATCGGCGTCGTCCTTGAGCACCGCAATGCGCCCGCCGGGGTTGCGCTGGCCGTCGAACACATCGCCAATCACGTCCACGATGCGACCCGAAGCCACGCGCAGCCGCGTCTGATCGCGCACGGAGATGCGCACGACGGTCGTGTCGCCCTCGCGCACGTCGAGCATCTGAGAAGCACTCGCCGGCGCCGCAAGTGCCCCGACACCGAGTGCAACGCTCGCCGCGGCGAGCACACACGCCACGATGCGGGCACGCGGCGAGCGGCCCCCGGCGACGCAGCGGATGGGGTCAGGGCGCACGCTTCTTCTCCTCGGCTTCGCGGGCCTTGGCAGCGGCTTCCTGGGCGCGCGCCTGCCAGATGTCGTCGGCGGGAACCTCCTTCCACTCCCTGAGCAACATGCGTCCACCCTTGGACTCGAACTGGGCGAGGTAGGCGACGTTGCGGGTGGAGCCCGAGACTCGCAGGCCGTTGACGTAGGTCTCCAGGTAGCCCGCCATCACGATGCGCTGCCGCTCGGGGTCGGGGGCGGTCTGCTGGAGCCAGAAGATCGTTGCGGCGTTGGCCTCACGCAGACGCTTGGCCTGAACTGCCATGTCCTGCTGCAGTTGCCCGTGGGTGGCCGGGTGCGCCCAGCGCAGGATCTGCTCGTGCTGCCAGGCGATCGACATGGGAGATGCGTCGAGCATCATGTGCGCCATCCACGGCCCCATCTCTTCGAGCCAGGCGCCGTCCACCTTGTCGCCGACCACGGCGATCTGCTTGGTACGCACCGGCGGCTCGAGGATGACGGTGTGGCGCTTGGCCACGGCAACCACGGCCAGCACGAGACCGAGCAACGCCACGAGCGCGGTCAGCATCTGCTGGTGCCTCAAGGCAGTGGTGAGTGATTGAATGTCGCCGAGATGGCGGTCGGGGTTCATCGAGGTCCTCGGATAGCGAAGAAGTCCGGTGGCGCGCAGATGTTCTGATCGGTCGTGTTCGGCCGTGCGTCGGTGGCGTCAGCCGAGCGTGCGCGTGGCCCACATCGGAGGCACGCGCTTGAGGCGCGAAAGCGCCGGCGGGAAGTACCAGTACGCGACGTGGCGGGCGAAGCCCCTCGGGCGGCCTTTGCGGCTGGTGTGCAGGCCGTAGCCCACGAGCACACCACCGCCGATGGCGAACATCGTGGCCAGCCCCATCGCCATGAGCATGAATCCCGCCACTGCGGCCATGAAAGCCAGGTCCATGTCGACGAACAGCAGCTTCCACGGGTCTTTCAGGCCCGAGACAAGGGTCATGTCGTGGTCTTCCACGCGTAGAGTCCGTGTGGCTGGGTCAGGCAGAGGTGGTGCGATGGAGGAGCGCCGCGCGCGGCCTGCAACGGCTTCCTCAGGGCCGCGGGGAAGCGCGCGGCGTACTGGTCGTGCTTGCGGTGAGGCGCAGGCTCAGATGACTGCACCCACCAGGCCCACCGCGGCGGCTAGGCCCACGCCCAGAAAGATGGCAAAGCCGATGAACTTCATGACGACGCCCGTGGCGTTGGTGGCCATGTAGCCAATCGCAGCGACGGCAAAGCCGATGACCGTCAGCAGCTGCTTGCCGTAGCCGCCCACCATGTCGTTGACGGCGGTGTAGGCGGCCTGCAGCGCGGTGCCGCCGGTGCCGGCAGCCAGGGCGGCGAAGGCCGCTCCCAGCAGCGCCAGCGCGAAGAGCGCGTATCCGGCGAAGCGGCCGACTTCCTTGGACGTGGCAGTCGAGGTGAGCGCGGGAGGAGCGGCAAGGGTGGGGGACGCAGTCATAGATCGATCTCCGAGAGGTTTAGGGCAAGGGGTAGCTGACTCGACCGCGCCAGGTGTTCCATCAAGGCGGCACGCGCGGCCGAAATCACGTCCGCAACCAACGCCCCATCCGTGCGCAGGAGCGCGAAGGCGCCCTGGAGCAGGAACCGGAAGTCGATTCGCGGGTCGTGCGTGGTGTCCTGAACCCCCTTGAGCCACAGGAACGCGCTCTCACCGACATGCAGCGCACGGCAGTCGGGGTTGCGCATCGGTGCGCTCTGGCGGGGGTACCCTGAGGTCCGAGCGGCGCCGTTGTGCACCACTCCTTCGCCGCGCCCGTGAGGCGCAGCGGTCCATGAAGCGTCGGATTGGTCCAGCAGACCCGGCCGAGTGGCTTGTTCCAATGAATCGAGCGAAGAGAGATCAGGCGTGTCGCCGTCGTCGAACGCCTGGAGGCGTGCGTGTTGGCTGAGCGCGCAACGAGAGGCCATGAGCCAACGAACCTGCAGCGGTCTGTTGGCCTGCATGAGCCGCAGCAGTCCCTCGACCCAGTACCGCATCTCGAGACGGGGCGCAGGCGTCTTGTCTTGAAGACGACGAAGCCAATCGAAGGTCGCCTTGTCCACGAGGACCACACGGGTGAAGTCGGCGGTTCGGGCGGATGCTTGCGAACCGCCGTCGTGCGCCGCAGCCGCCGTCGCGGGTGCCCCGGTCGCAGAGGCGAGCGGTGGCACCGTGAGCGTCCTCGCGCCAGCGGACGGCGCAGTCATGGGCGGGCGGCGACCGCGGAGCCGGCTGCCGGAACAGATGACGCGGCGCCGGGTGCATGGCGCACGAAAGCAATCGCAGGCGCTGACGCAGCCGGCTGCGCTCGCGAAAGCACCGCCGTCGCGCTCTGTGTCGCCTGCGGCGAGGTGGGCGCGGGCGGCACCCCCGCAACATCGCCCGGCGGGCGGGGGGCCTGCGATGTGGGAGCGCCCAGATGACGCGCCAGGCCAGCGACCAGGCGCCGCGTCTGCTCGTCATCCGGAACGATGAGTTCGAGCTCTGCGCGGCGGTTCCGGGCCCGGTTGGCACCCGATGTGTTGGCGACAACGTAGCAGCACAGGCCTCGACCCCCGGCAGAGAGCTGTGCGTCGTTCTCGCCGATGAGCTCCCGCAGACGGATGAGCGTCGTGCGTGCCCGCGCGTGGGCGAGTTCGTCGTTGTAGGCCTGCGCGCCGAGGTCATCGGTGAAGCCAGTGACCTTGATGCGCTGGGCGCGCTTGAGCAGCGGGCGAAGGGCCTCGAGTCGCGCCGAAGCCTCGGCGGTCAGGCTTGGCTTGGCGAGCTCGAAGGTGATGACAGCGCGCTGCACGCCGCGCTTAGGCGCCGCGGTTATCGCCCGGGACGCAAGAGGTGGTGCGACAGCCGACACGACGGACGGAGGTGGCAGCGCCGCTCCGGCCGCCGCCGGCACGGTCTGCAGTGTCGGCACGGAGCCGGACGGAACCGGGTGCGTCGTCGCGAACCCGCCGGGCACTTCCGGCTCAGCGGGCTCGGCTGGCATGCCGCGCAAGGCCACAGCGGTGCCCGGCGCCGCGAGCGTCTTGAAGGTCGGCGCTTCACACCCGCTTGCCTGGCAGAGCGCGAAGGTCGCGCGCGATCTCTCCTGCCGTTGCTCGACTCGATACCGCATCGGCGCTGCCACCGTGACATCAGGTGACGCAGCAGGAACCCGGGGCGCTGCCTGCGAAGCTCCCGTCCAGGCGGGGTCATGCGGGCCGGACCCTGACGCGGCGCCACCCGCCACTCGGCGCCACTCGGCAGGCGCGAAGGCGTTGCATCCGACCAGGGCCACGGCAGCGGCCGCCGCAATGCCGCCCAGCACGAGGCGCGGTGCCGCGGACGATGCGAAGGGAAACACGGGACGCGAGATCGGGGCTCGTGAGTTCATGGTGTGTCCGACGCGGTGGCTGGACCGGAGGGAACGTCGGGTGTCGTGGTGCGCGTGTTGCTCTGCGCGGCGAGCTGCGTCAAGGCGACGAGGGCCGAGGCGGCGTGAGGATGCGGCTCGACTGACGCGACGGAGGGGCGCAGGGGCCCGGCGGCGGGATTCATGCGACGGAACACGCGCCACGCATAGGCTTGGCGCGCAGCCGTACACCTCGAGCCCCGCAGCTCAGTACAAGCGGCGTTGTAGGAACCCACCGCATTCCACGTGTTGCCGTGGCGCGCCAGTGCGTCAGCGAGCAACCAAGCTCCCACGCGGGCATTTGTGCAGGCGTCGTAGAGGTGGCGCTCCTCGATGCCGTGGCGGCCGAGCCTGGGCAGCCAGCCCGAGTTGATCTGCAGCAGCCCGATGTCCACCGTGCCGGTGCGCTGGACATGCGAGCGATTGACGGCCAGCGGGTTCAGGTTGGACTCCGCTCGCGCCACGGCACGCAGCAGCCTTGCGTCGAGTCCGCGTTCCGCGGCGGCCTTGTCCAGGCACGCGAGCGTGCCCCACGGGTCGGTCCGACGCTGATCAACGAAGGTGGCAGCAGCAGCGGCACCGCGTGGCGTCACTGCGGCAGTGGTCTGCGCGCGAGCGGTGCGCGCAGACAGCATCAGCAACGTCACCAGCACCGCGACAAGCGTCGCAGCCAGCGCAAGGCGCGCAACCCGCGGGCCGACGAGCGCACAGGCGGATGCCAACAGGGGCGCGAGTCGAGCCAAGAGCCCGACAACAGATCGCTGATGGCAGGGGGGACGGTTCGCAGCACCCGATGCAGCGCCGGGTGCCGATGAGCCAGTGTTGGCTGACGCACGCTGTGCGAAGTGACTGCCCGAAGGTGGCATGGTCCTGCGTCCGACCCGTCTTGTGTCCCGCCCAGTCTTCGAAGCCCTGCCGGAGAAAGCGCCCGAGGCCTTGCGGGCCCCGGGCCAACCGTTTCAGGCGACGAGGCCGCTGGACGTGTGGCGACCTCTGGTTCGAACTTTGCGCGGTCGAGCGCCGAGAGCAAACGGAGAATCCGTTCCCGCGCGGGAATGGGTTTGCTGTTGATGCGTCGGCAGGCGCGTTCGGATGCCCAAAGATGTGGACTCGCCCCGAAGCGGCTTCGCCGCGCGCAGCGCCGAGAGGATCTGCGAGTTGTCGATGGCGCCTTGGGTAAGCCCACCGCAGGCGTTGGGCACCGGGCGAGGTCTGCATCCGGCGGCCGGTCCGTTGCAAGAGCGTTGCCATGACGCAAATGCCGACCACGCAAGACAAGGGTAACGGCCCGACCGAAAGGGCCTGAAGGGCGCCGGCGCTCACGCTGAAAACATCGCGTGGCGGCCGGCGCAAGGGCCTGAACGGGCAACGGAAAGGGCCGAAGGACGAACGGCAGAAAGGGCCGGCACCGCCGGCCGGATGGGCGGCCGGGTTGCAGGCAAGGGCCTGGCGTGTGCGCGCCGCACCGGTCAACAGAAAACCCGTTCCCACGGGGGACGGGTTTTCGTGGCAGCGGCGGAGGGCGCATTCCTACGCTCAGGCGATGGACAACAGCGCCAGCCCCTTCGAGGCAGCCGCGGCCTCGGTCGAAGGATCCCGTGTGCGATTCCGCCACTGGCGCGGCTGCCTCGCGACGCTGATCGAGCGCTGCCGCCCGACACCCCTTGGCCGGAGCGGGACTTCATCGGCGGGGCGCCGAGCAGCCGACATGAACTCGTTGATCGAGCTGGGGTGCTCTTGGCCCTGACGAGAGGCGGGAGAGGTTGCAGAAGGCAATGAGTTTCGAGGCCTTGACCAAGGTCGTGATCTTCGTCAGTGCGTTCTGCATCGGGGCGACCTTCGTGTACCGTCGCTCTCGCCGCGGTGCGGGCGCGGTCAGCCCTGCGACAACGCCGCGCCGCACGCATCGAGCGACGCTGCGCGACAGGCCCAAGGCCTTGGTCGCGCCTTTACAACTACTTGGGCGGCTCTTGAGGCCGCTGGATTCTTCCGGTGGCCAAGCCGCAGCACTGCTGCCTGGGCTCGCCATTCCGCCGCGGCCGGCGTCGCACGTGCCCGTGCGATCCTTCGAAGCCATTGTCGAAGACACGAGCACGCAGCGGTTGCTCGAGTCGATCGAGCGGAAGACCCGGCTGACTCACAACAACTTCGAGCGCGACTGCATCCCCGTGCTTCGCGCCTTCGCTGAGTTCGTGCAGTTCCTGCCCGCCTCGGAGTGCCATCACCACGCGCAGCCAGGAGGGTTGTGGATTCACGCCCTTGAGGTGGTCGACGCGGCGCTGACATTTCGCGCCGGCGTTGAGCTGCCTTCCGGCGCCAGTACCGAGGAGCGCAAGCGGCAGGAGCATCGCTGGACCTACGCTGTCTTCGCCGCTGCGCTGCTGCACGACGCCGGCAAGCCCGTCACCGATGTACGCGTGACCCTGTTCGGACCTGATCCGCTCGCGGGCCTGGGCACCAGCCAGTTGTGGGCGCCGATGGCCGGGCCGATGCGAGCCTTCGCAGCGCACTTCTACTCGGTCGCCTTCATCGATGCAAGCGACCGCGACTACGTGGCGCACACCAATCTCGCGGCCATGCTGCTGCACAAGTTCCTGCCTGAGCGCGTGATGCGCTGGCTTGGCGAGGATGCACCGCTCCTGTCGCAGCTGGTTGACTACCTGTCTGGCGATGACCCAGATGGCACCCTTGGTTCCGTCATCAAACGCTCCGACAGCGACTCCGTACGGCGCAACCTGCTGCACGGCCCGCGCACTCGCTTCGCTTCCGCGCGCACGGTGCCACTGATCGAGCGGCTGATGCGCGCACTGCGCAGGATGCTCGCCGAAGGCGCGCTGCCGCTGAATCGCCCTGGAGCGGCCGGCTGGGTGCACGATGGCAAGGTGTGGTTCGTCTGCGCCCGGCTCGCCGACGAAGTGCGCAGCTACCTCGAGCAACACGAGAGCGCGCTGGGAGTTCCGGGCAAGGACCGCAACGATCGGCTCTTCGATACGTGGCAGGAGTTCGGTGCGGCACTCAGTGCGCCCGATGGTGGAGCGGTGTGGCGTGCCCATGTGCAATGTGAGGGATGGTCTCCGCCCGAGCCCTTCACGCTGCTGAGCTTCCGGCTGCAGGCGCTCTTCCCCGACGAGTCGCAGTTCCCAAGGTCGATGAACGGAAGCGTGACGCCTGTTCGCCTCAACCCGCGCGGCGTCGCTGCAGGCGAGCCCGCCGTGCGGGAAGGCGCGCCCTCCTTGGTCGACCACGCGGCCGCAGAGCCGGCCGCTGCGGCACCGACCGAAGCGCTCTGCGCACGCCCGATTCACGCGCCCAACCTCGCACCGGAGCCGCGCACCACTTCCGCCACTGCGCCCATGGCAGCTGCTGACGAGGACTACACGATGCCGACCCTGCCTCACCCGTTGGGCCGCGACATCCCTGGGCCTGCCGCAGACCTATCCAGCGTTCGCGCGCGGGACGCCGAGGACGCCGACACACTGCCGGCCGCCGACCAGGCGGCCGGCGAGTTCAACCGCGGAGCACACACCGAGACGCCTCAGTTGGCCCAGCCGGTGCAAGCGCGCCAACGCGGCCTCAGGCCCGGTGAGGGCGGCGCAACCCCTCCTTTGGCCCCTGCGCAACGACCGGTGCCGGCCGCTGCAGGGTCCGCCGCTCCCGTGCAGTTCGGCACGCGGACTGGCGGCAAAGGGCCGACACCCGCTGCCGCAGCCTTCATGGCGTGGGTGGCACGAGCGGTCGCCACGGGCGAGCTCACCTACAACGAAGACGGCGCCCTCGTGCACTTCGTGGCCGACGGCGCCCTGCTGCTGTCGCCCGAGATCTTTCGCCGCTTCTTCGCCGCGCATGTCCCGGTGTCAGATGGTCCGATCGCGGCGCTGCGGCAGTCGCATGGCGATCGCGCCTTCGCCCGGCTGCAGAACGAGCTCGCCAAGAGCGGCTGGACAGCGCGCAACGGCGACGAGAACCTGCACTACTACGCCTTCCTCAAGGCCGACGGCAGCCCTTCGCGCACGGCATCGTTCTATCTGATCCGGCAACCAGCGCTCTTCTGGAGCCCGGTGCCCGTGCCCAATGCGCGCATCCGGATCGCAGCGCGGCCCAAGAGGATGAAGCTGCCGCGAAGCGCCGACAGCGGCAGCGACCGACCCAACCACAGTCAGGTTGGTGTGCCCGACGCAGGGACTTTGCCTTGAGCGCGGGCCCAATTGACGATGTCTTCAGGCCGCCCTACGAGCTGGCCAGCGTCGTCGCCAACCTGCTGGCCGCCGGCGCAGTGATGCTCGAACCGGCGACCTTCTTGCTCACACCTTTGCAGGCCGTCGGGGCTGCTGGCGCTTTCACGCTGCTGGGCGCGTGGCGCATGGCGCAGGCTTGCCGCGTGATGGCATACCGCCGTGCGGTGCGCCGGCTGCAACCCTATGCGCTACGCCCGAACGACGTGCCTTGGTCCCCCGATGCCGTGTTCCTCGGCCGCGGCTTCGAGTGGACCGCGCGCCACACGCAGCGCATGACGCTGCTTGCGCAGCCAGAGCACGACCGGTTGCGGCGACCCTCGGCGCTGTACCGGTGGGCGCGCTCGATCGAGCGCCGCCCCAACGCCGCCGCCTGGCTCAGGGCGCTGACGACCAGCGACGCCTGGCTCAACCCGATCCGTCCCCAACCACCGGTGGGCGGCAACCCGGCGCTGCATGGCGTGGAGATCGAAGAGGAGGATGTCTACACCGCGCTTGCGGAGCTGAACAACCACATGATGGTCTACGGCACCACCCGCGTGGGAAAGACGCGCTTTGCGCAGCTCCTCGTGGAGCAAGACATCGCCCGCGGCGACGTGGTGATCGTCTTCGACCCCAAGGGCGATGTCGCGCTGCTGCTGAGCATGTACTCCGCAGCCCTGCGCCATGGGCGCGCCGCGGAGTTCCAGCTCTTCCATCTCGGATTCCCGGAAGTCTCCAGCCGCTACAACCCGATCGGAAACTTCGAGCAGATCACCGAGGTGGCCACGCGGGCCACTGGCCCGCTGCCGGAGCAGGGTCAGTCGGCCGCCTTCAAGGCATTCGCCTGGCGCTACGTCAACGTCATCGCCCGCGCGATGGCCGCCGTGGGCGAGCGACCAGACTTCAAGAAGATTTACCGCTACGGGGTCACCATCGACCCGCTAGCCAAGCGCTACTTCACCCAATGGCTGGACGCCAACGCCCCTGGCTGGCAGGACCGCTTCGACCCCACGCCGACGAAGGAGCACAAGGACCTGGTGCAGCGAGCAGAGAAGAACGGCCGCGACATCGAAGTCCTGCTGCTGGTGCAGTTCTTCAAGACTAGCGGCTACGAAGACTCCATCTTCGATGCGATAGCGAGCGTCCTGGCCAACGACCGCACCTACTTCGAGAAGCTCGTCAACTCGCTGTACCCGCTGCTGGAGAAACTCACTACCGGCAAGATCGCCGACCTGATCTCCCCGCACTACGAAGACACCGCCGATCCGCGGCCCATTCTCGACTGGATGAGCGTTATCAACCGCGGGGGCGTCGTCTACTGCGGGTTCGACGCACTCACGATCCGCGACGTAGCGGAAGCAGTCAGCGCCTCGATGCTCGCCGACCTGACCTCCACCTTCGGTCGCGTGTACAAGCACGGCTCGAGCTACGGGATGAGCTCGCACGAGCCCCTGCGCCGTGTGCGTCTGCACGCCGACGAACTCAACGAGTTGATCGGCCCGGAGTTCGTACAGGCGGCCAACAAGGGCGGTGGTGCGGGTCTGTTCATCACGGGCTACATCCAGACCGCCCAGGACATCGAGGCCAAGGTCGGCTCCGCAGCCAAGGCCGAGCAGATCGGTGGCAACTTGAACTCGGTGGTGATGCTGCGGGTGAAGAACCTCGCCACGGCCGAGCGCCTGACTCACCAGCTCGAGCAAGTGCGTGTATTCACGAAGGTGCTGGCCAGCGGCGCCTCCGACACCAACGACCCAACCGACATCGCCGACTTCAGCTCGCGCAACGAGGATCGCGTGGCCACCGAGAAGGTGCCGATGCTCGACCCGGCCTGGCTCATGAAACTGCCCAAGGGGCAAGCCTTCGCGCTGCTGGAGGGCGGGCGCCTCGTCAAGTTGCGAATTCCTCTGCCGCTGCCGGCCGACGACGACATCGCGCCGGCGTCGTGGGCGCAGATGCTCGGGCGGATGCGGGCCACCTACGACGAGCACGCCGTGCGCACGCCGGATGGGCCGCTGACGATAGAGGGAGAGGGCTATGCCGGCTGAACGGAACCACATCGAGCACGGCATGCTCGTGCGGCAGTGGAAGTGGCCGCTGCGCTTGATGTTCTGGTGGGCGATGATCGCGACTTGCGTGTGGGTGTACGCGATCGCTGCGCACTGGCTATGGGCATGGCGCGCTACGCCGCAGCGGCCGCTGGCCCACATCCGCGTGGTTCTCGAATCCGACCTGGCCGCACTCGCGCCACTGCGCTCTCGACTGCTCGAACCCGTGCGAGTGGCCAGCTGGATCGCCTCCACACTGCAGGACGGCGTTCTCGACGTATGTGTTGAGGCGGCACGCACTCTCATGAACTGGCCCACCCGATATCGAGAGGGGCGCTCCCGGCAATCTGAAGTTGCCGGCGTGACCTCCCCCGCTGTCGAGTTCGACGCCGGTGCACAGCTCGTTGCCGACCAACTCGCAGCCGGCAGCGAGACGCTGGGCGTGCTGGCAACAGGCACGCAGATCTTCGCCGTCCGCACGGCTCTGTACCTTGCCAGCTTGCCGCTCCTCGCGCTACTCGCAGGCGTTGGGATCACGGACGGTCTCGTCGCGCGAGCGTGCCGCAAGGCTTGCGCCGGCCGCGAGTCCGCGAGCATCTATCACCGCGCGAAGCTCACGCTCAGTCTTGTGTTGATCTTGGGCTACGTAGCGTGCGTGGGTGCACCTTCCATGCGGGAACCCGGCCGGCTCCTCCTGCCTGTCGTGTTACTCGTGGCGCTGGCCGCTCGACTGCAAGTCGCGTACTACAAGAAGTACGCGTAGCTCGCAGTGAATCTCGTTGACCGCGTCCACAACGAGGCGCCACCGGCAGCTCCCGCTGTCGCGGCCAGGCCAAAGCGGGACCCAGCGTTGGTTTGAGCCATCCGAGAAGCCGTGCGCCACCGCCCCAGAGACGGTAGCCCGCGACTTCCTCCGCTAGCTCAGAAAGGCCTGCTGCTGCGATCGAATGCCACCGCCAGATGCCTCGCCGCTGATCCACCCGAGGGGTTGGAGGCTCAAGGCCGGCCCAGTGCTCGTAGGGCGAAGCTCCTCCGAAGAGTCGACGAGGGAGCCAAGGCGGGTCGACTGCCTGCTAGTCCACTGAATCAGAAGAATTGGCGGTGTCGGCGTGACGGGTCGTCGTACTTCCACTTCAACGGCTTTGGGTTCTTGTTGTAGTGCCGGATGTAGCGCATGAGCTTCTTGTCTAGGTCTTTGACCGAAGCGAAGATGCCTCGGTTGATCACGTCGCGCTGGATGCGGGAGAACCAGTTCTCGACCTGGTTCAGCCACGAAGAGTAGGTAGGCGTGTAGTGGATTCGCACCCGTTCATGCCTGGCGAGAAACGCCTGGACGAGGTCGGTCTTGTGGCTGCTGACGTTGTCGCAGATGACATGGATCTCGCGGCCGTCGGGCTGGCTGGCCACCACGTCGGCGAGGAAGCTGACGAACTGCTCGCTGGTGTGGCGTGGCGCAGTCATCCCCAGGACCTCGCCGGTGGCCGTGTTCAGCGCGGCGAACAAGCTCAAGGTGCCGTTGCGCTTGTATTCGAACCCATGGCTCTCGGCGCGCCCGGGCGACAGCGGCAGCATGCGGTCCTTGCGATCGAGCGCCTGGCTCGCGGTCTTCTCGTCGACGCAGAACACGGCCGCATGCGCCGGCGGGTTCAGGTACAGGCCGATCACGTCGGCCGCCTTGGTCTCGAAGTCCGGGTCGTTGGACACCAAGTGCCGCTCGAGCCGGTGTGGCCGCGGGCCGTGCTTGCGCCAGATGCGCTGCACGGCCGAGAAGGACACGTCGCCCAGTTCGGCAGGGAGCTTGCGGCTGCTCCAATGCGTCGAGCCGTCGCGGGGCTTGTGCTTGAGCGTCTTGTTCAGCACCCGCGCTTCGACCTTGGCCGTCGGCACTTTGGGCGCTCGCCCCGGATGAAGCGACACGAGGCCGGCCAAGCCTCGCACTTCGAACGCCTTGGTCCAGCGAGACACGAACGCATCGTTGCGGGCCAGCTTAGAGCAGATGTCCACGCGTCGCTCGCCGTCGGCCCACAGCAGTACGCATCGCGCCCGCCGCCAGTGCCGCGTTGCCGTGGCGCCTACGAATCACCGCCTCAAGTTCACCGCGCTCGGCGGCCGTCAAAAGTCATCCTGTGCATGCCATCCAAGATGGAGCATACACAGCCGATTTTAACGATTCAGTGGACTAGGGAAGCGCTGATTTATCCGGGCAGACCTCGATGGCCGAGGGCGCGCGGGGCGGTCAAGATGCTTGCATGAAGCAGACGAGCTTTGCCAGCGCGGAGTTCGCGGGCAAGAAGCGCCAGACGCGACGCGAGAAGTTCCTCGCGGACATGGAGACGGTCGTGCCGTGGGCGCGGCTGGAGGCGCTCATCGAGCCACACTATCCGAAGAGCGGCAAGGTCGGCCGGCCGCCGGTCGGGCTGTCGAAGATGCTGCGCATGTACTTCCTGCAGCAGTGGTACACGCTGGCCGACGAGGCGCTGGAGGATGCGCTGTACGACAGCCAGGCCATGCGCGAGTTCGCGGGCATCGACCTGTCGCAGCAGGACGTGCCGGACGCAACGACGTTGTTGAAGTTCCGCCGCCTGCTCGAGGAGCACGAACTCGGTGCGGCGATCCTCGCGGAGGTCAACGCGCATCTCACCGAGCGAGGGCTGCTGATGCGGCAGGGCACGGTCGTGGACGCGACGATCATCGCCGCGCCAAGCTCGACGAAGAACAGCAAGGGCGAGCGCGATCCCGAGATGCACCAGACCAAGAAGGGCAACGAATGGCACTTCGGCATGAAGATGCACACGGGTGTCGATGCCGACTCGGGCCTGGTCCATAGCGTGGTCTGCACGGCCGCCAATGAATCCGACGTCGCGCACGCGCACGAGCTGCTGCACGGGCAGGAGACGACGGTGGGCGCCGACAGCGGCTACACCGGACTGCACAAGCGCGAGGAGATCACGCAAGCCCAGCGTGAGGACAAGCTGCGCAAGGACATCAAGTGGAACATCGCCATGAAGCCCGGGACGGTGCGCGGCATGGCGGAAGGGCCGGTGAAGGCGCTGACGCAGATCTGCGAGCGCATCAAGGCGCGCGTTCGTGCGCGCGTCGAGCATCCGTACCACGTCATCAAGAACCTGTTCGGCTACCGCAAGGTCAGCTACCGCGGCCTTGCGAAGAACGCGGCCCGCGCGAAGGTGCATGCGGCGCTCGCGAACCTCTACATCGCCAGGCGGCGATTGGCGCCCGTGAGCGTTGGTGCGTCCGCAGCTTGAAGAGCGAGCTGCCGTGGGCCTTCAAATCACGCGTCGTCGGCCTCCAAGGCCTCTGTTCATCGAGATGAGCTCCACCGCACGCGGTGGAGCCTCGTCGCCGACGCATTGATCAGCGCTTCCCCTAGCGGACGTTGGCAGCCGCCTCCGCGCTTTGCGAGGCCGCGCCGAGTTGGCATTGCGCTTCAGATGCGATCGACGCGCCGGCCACAAGAACGACCGCGCCCTTGCCGGTGAACAGCCGTGCATTGCTCCTCCCAGTCCATCGGTGGCATCGGTGGTGACCACGACTTTGGGATGCCTATGACGGGCCGGGCGTTCCGCTGTGGCGGGCCTCGCTTGCTCGTCCTTCGTTGTCTGATATTCGCCGGAGCGGGCTCTGCAACTCCTGGGTCCCGCCGCTCTCGCAAAGAGTGGATGGCTTGGCGCCGCATCGTCAAGCGTGCACACTGCCTCGCCCATGCAGGTCGCGCCTCAAGAACAGTCGTCCGCGCCCTTGAGTTTGGCGTCCCTTCCGCCGATATCCGCGCCTTTGGGAGGTGCCGGCCAATGAGCTCGGCCATACGAACGTTGGGCAGGCTTTGCGACGAGTACCTTCGTTTCAAGGTACTTGCCCCCGAGACCTGCAAGCGCTACCGGCTGTGCGCGACAAATCTTGCCCGTCACTTGCTCGGCCCAGGAGCATGTTCCGAGGCCGTGGCGCTTCAGCTGATCACAGCCGATGTCCTGATCTCTTTCCGAGACGATTGCCGACGCAGGATGAGACCCACCAGCGTCAACACCGAGCGGCGGCACCTCTCGACGCTGTTCAACTTCGCCTGCCGCCAAGGGTGCATGGAGCGCAACCCGTATCGCGACGTGCCTTCCATCCCCACACCGCAGGCTGGCCCCAAAGCCGTGAGCAAGAAGGAGATGCTTGCCTTCCTGTCATTCCTGGAGTCGGAGCGGCGCTGCGATTCCAAAGGTCGCCTCGTCGAAGTCATCCCGCCGCAGTGGTTCTGGCTCGCTGTGCTGCGAACCTTCTACCTGACCGGGATGCGCAAGCGACAGCTCCTCGGACTGCGTTGGAACGATGTCTCGTTTGACGAGCAAACGATCTGCCTGCGATCGGAGACGAGCAAGACCCGCCGGGAGTGGCGCATTCCACTGCCAACGGCACTGACGCCGGACTTGGAGCGTCTCAGACAGCACACGCGGCACGTCGTCGGGCCCGAGCTTTCCGGCAGGCAGGTGTTCTGCCTGCCACTGTTCAGCGTGCGCCCGACCGTGTTCGTCACCCGCGAGATGAGGACACACAACCTCGACAGCTTCTTCCGGCGCCTGCGTGCTCACGTGCCAAGCTCCATGCCGAGGCTGAGCGCTCACCGCATTCGGCACACGACGGCCACAATCCTCGCAAATGCAGTCCCGAACCTAAAGGTTGTTCAGCAACAACTCGGGCATACGTCGATATCCACGACCTACGGCTACGTGCACCCGGACCTGCAAGCGATGCGCGACGCACTGGGCGCCTTGTAGCCTGCCTCAGACTGTGACGGTCGTGCCACCTCCACTTGGAGGGGTGCGAATGCGGACGGCGTCACGGCACTTTGACGGCATCCCGCGAGAACGGGCACAATTTCGCACGTGGGGTATGCAAGCAGTCTCAGCCGATCTGAACTCTGCGACCCCTTCGACGGTTGGACGGACTCTTAATCCGTTGGTCGTAGGTTCGAATCCTACAGGGCCCACCAGGTTTCCTCTTTGATCACAACGACTTGCGCGATGCGAGCGCGCGCAGGTCGTTGGGTCGCTGTCGCTTTCCGTCTGATGTGACGGATTCGTGCCGCGGTCTGCACGCCGCGTCGTCAGCCGCTCGGCCCAAGGCACCAGGTGGTCGGCGGCGAGATGCGTGTAGCGCTGGACCATCGCAGTTGGGAGGCTGGGCGAGCTGTTAGACCGTTAG
This sequence comes from Rubrivivax sp., assembly GCA_026125665.1. GTDB lineage: Bacteria > Pseudomonadota > Gammaproteobacteria > Burkholderiales > Burkholderiaceae_C > Rubrivivax. The sequence continues at coordinate 58,027 of JAHCKS010000010.1, read as the reverse complement.
ACCGAGGTCAACCCAGAGTGCAGCATGGTCGGAGGCGGCGTTCTTCGGGTCGGCCAGAGTTGATGATCCGCCTCGGGGTGGAGAAGCGGGACGCCGCCGAGTTCGTCGATCTGCTGCAGCCCGAGCGCCGATGTGACCTCAGGCCTGCAGTGCGTCGCAGACCTCATCGGCCCAGCGCAATGTGGGCCTGTCGGCGTGCCACACGCCGGTGTCGCGCACACGCTTGTCCAGCAGGGTCTTGTCGTGCCGCCCGTGGCGTGCCGGCGTGCTCGCCCCGTGCAGTGCCTGCGCGGTCGCGGGCGTCAACGGGTTGGCCAGCGGGCCGAGGTCCTTGACCGCAACCGTCAACGCATCGATCGGCAGCCGTCGTTCAGCGCAGAACGCGTCGGCACGCCGGTCGGCCTTGCTCCTTGGACGTCCGGACGATCGTCCAAGTGCCCCTTGCAGCGCACGCAGGATGGGGGAAGGCGCAGCCTCGTTCGGACTCACTCGGCAGCAGCCCGAAACGCCGCCTGGGCAGCGCGCACCAGCGAAGGATGCAGGGTGCCCAGCTTCGGCGTCTGCCCGTGCGGCGCGGCCGGCGGCACCGAGAACCACTCGGTCGTGAACGGCGGGTCGAGGGCTTGGCGCAGGTTGAACTTCGTGTCGTAGCTGAGGCCCGCGGCCTCGTAGGCGGCCGGGTTCCGGTTGCGCAGGATCGAGAACTCGCCCCGGTGCAGGGTGGTGGTCTTCTGGCTCGTGCCGTAGGCCACTCGCACCGTGAACTGCGGCGCGTCGTCGTCGAACACGGCCAGGATCAGAGCGGGCCGTGGCTTGGGGCGTGGATGGATGTCGTCGGGGAAGTGGCACCAGACGATGTCGCCGGCGGTGGGCTCGGCCCACCAGCGCGGCGTCATGCCGGTGTGACCTCGAACAGGCTCGAACGGACCGATTGCTTCTTGCCCTGAGGGGCCCGCTTCTTGATCTGCCGAATCTGTGCCGCCGTCAGAGGCGCGTCGTCGGCCTCGTACTGGGGGAGCAGCTTGACTGCCATCTCATGCAGCGCGAGATGAATGACCTGGGTCTCATCGACACCCAGGCGTTCCGCCAGCCGCTTGGCGGTGCTGCGGGTCACTCCGGTCGTGCTGTCTGCCGGGCGGTAGCGGAACGCGATCTGATCGGTGGAGCTGCGAGTGGCCATGGCATGATCGTCCCAAACTGGATATCTCAAAGATATCCACATGAGTCGATCGTGTCAAGAACAGGGTGGCCGGGCCGCCGATGGGCGGGCGCCTCGGCAAGACACGAACGCTGGCGCCCTCCCGACTCGTTCGACCCGCGGCAGCGCCGCCAAACGGTCGGCGGCGCGTCGCGTCGGGGCCGCAGCGGCTCGGCGCTACGCCTGCAGTGACTCGATCAACTCGCCGGCGAGCGCCCGGACCAGGCGCGCCTTCTTGTCTTCGCTCGGCAGTCCGCAGGCCCGCGCAAACGCGGGGTCGAACCACCACTCCGTGTAGCGCTTGAGCTGGGCGATGGTGGAGCTGCGGAAGAAGGGCACGGGGCTGTGGCGAGTGGCGTCGATGAAGGCCTTGAGATGCTGGCGGGCCTTCGCATCGGCGTGCGCCACCAGCCCGAGCCCATGGGCCAGCAGGTGCAGCTCGATCAACGAGCCGTGCGCCCAGATCGGGTCGCCCGCCTCACCGGACGTGCCCGTGCCCGCGAGCACTTCGCCGCTGGACAACAGCATCTGCGCGTTGCTCACCGCCGCATGCCAGTCGGTCACGTCCATCGTCCGGTGCAGCACGAACTCGAGGCTGAGCGCCTGCGTCAGCACCCAGTGCTGCGTGGGCAGCATCTCCGGACCGATGACGGGGCGCTGCACCACCCACGGCGGGATCTGCGCCGTGCGCCGGTAGATGCCCTGGGCGTTGCGCAACGCCTCGACGGAGCGTTGGAGGAGGCTGGCCTGCGCGGCACTTTCACCCGGGCTGCTCTGCCTCGGCCGCGCGGCGGCACGCCCTGGCCCGGGTGTCGGGGAGCCGGCCGGCGACAGTGCCATGGCTGCATCGAACAGCACACGTGACCTCTTCTTCTCGGCACTGGCGCGCATGCCGTGGCCTTCGATGAGGTAGGCCCGCTGGTCGGGAAGCTTGCTCTCGGCGTCGCGGATCGCCTTGTCCTGCGCATCGAAGCTGGCCAGATGTTCACCCGCTGCGGTCGCGCCGCCCTCGGAGCCCGCGCCCGGTCGTTCGAGCCGCCTCGCCAGCAAGGTGGCCAGCCGGATGCGCGCATCGATCAGATCGCAGGCGGCGAGGTATCGGACGTCGGTCGCCTGGTCGCCGATGTCGTCGGGAAGGGAGGCGTAGGCGACCATGCTCGCCCAGTCATGGGTGCGCTCGTCGCGTCGGAACAGCCGGTGCCGCGTCTCGTACAGGACCCAGCGCGGGTCCTTGCCACCGAGCAGGCCTTCGTAGAGGCCCTCGGCCAGCGCGACGGAGCCGCCATAGGTGATCGGGAAGAGCGACCCCACCACCAGCGGCACGCCGGCGGCATGGATGGCGTGCGCCAGGCTCATGCCCGGCGTCACCACCTGCGACAGGTTGCCCGAGTCGCACGTGGCCAGGCTCACGACCAGCGGATGCGACAGGCTTCTCTCGCCGGCGCTGCGCTCGAGCGGCAGGCGCAGCGCCGCCTGCAGCCGCTCGGCGCCCACCAGTTCGGTGCCGCGGCCGCCCGCCGCGTGCAGGGCCAGCGCGTATTGCGCTTCGGCCGCATCGTCCACCGTGGCGCCATGGGCGAGCAGGTGCACATGCGTGAAGGTGTCTTCGCGGCAGAGCCGTTCGATCTGGCGGCGCGTGGCCTGGGGCAGCACGACGAGGTACCGGCCCAGCGCGGCGGCGCGATCGGCGTCGCCGCCGGGCAGTTCGTGCAGCGGCCCGGTCCAGGCCTGCAGCGCCTTGACCAGCGCCGCCAGGTGTGCCTCGTGCGGCACCCGCGGCAGCCCGGGGGGAGAGGCCCAGGCGAAGAGGATGCGCGGCCTCAGGTTCCACTTGCGGTCCCGCCCGGGCGCCGAGGGCACGCTGCGCGTGATCGTGATCGGCGTGCTCACCTGCACCGAGAGCGGCAAGCCTTCGCCGGGGAAGCCGCGCGGCGAGGTGGCCAGCTCGAAGGGCAGCATCGACAGCTCGGCCGCCGAGAACACCAGCTCGAGGTGGACCAGGCCCGGGTGGCACGCCTGCGCTGTCCCGATCTCGGCGCCGAGGCCCGGAATGGACTCGAAGATCGCGCTCACGTCGTCGGCGATCAGGCGGCGCTCCGGCGCCTTGATGCGTGCTGCGTCGGGCCCTTGCGTGGCGTCCGCGCCGTAGCGAAGCGCCGCCAGGTCGCGCAGCAGCCGACGGTGTTCGTAGGGCATGCGCACCGTCACGGCGTCGTTGCGGCCGACGGTGGCGAGATAGGGCGTCAGCGGCGACAGCAGATGGTTGTGCGTGGGCCCCTCGCGCAGGAAGCGCAGGCTCACCTTGCGCGGCGCGATCGTGCTCACTCGGCACCTCCTTCGGAAGGGAAGGTGGAGCCGCCGACGGGGACGAGCTTCCAGCCGGCCGGCGTCGCGCCCGCCTTCCTGCCCGCCGCGGCCGTGCCCTTGGCGGGGACGGCGGCCTCTTCGACCGTGCGCAGCTCGCCTCGCACCGTGCCGCCGGCGCCGGGCGCAATGCAGACGACGGTGCGCCGCGTGCGCAGCAGCGAGAACTCGCCGCGCGGCGTGTGGATCGCCTGCTCGAGCCTGTCGATGCTGCCGTCCTCCAGGCGCTCCTTGAGGAACGGGTAGAGATCGGGTGCCAGCAGTTCCTTCGGGATCGACAGGATCTGGATCCAGGTGCCCGAGTTGAAGTAGTACTTGCCGGGGAAGCGCTTGCGTTCGCAGGCGCGGTGCAGGTGCGTGTGGCCGGCGACGAGGAAGTCCGGGTCGGGGCCCACCAGGTTGTCGAGCTCGCGGAACGTGGCGTCGGTCTCGCTGAACTCGAAGCTGCGGTCGTCGGCGAGCGTCGAGGCCAGCACCTCGCGCAGCGAGCTCGGCCAGGCCTTGAGCTGCAACGTGCGCGCGGCGAGCTCGATCTTGCCCATCAGGTACGCGTCGTCCGGCTCGCGCACCAGGTCCTCGGGGGTCTGGCCGCTGCCCAGCGCGTCGATGGCGCGGGCCACGGCCGTCGGCACGGGCAGCGGCGGGTCGGCCACGGCAACCGCCGCGGCGGCGTCCGCGGCGGTCGAGGGTTGCACGTGCGTGCCGGCCATGAAGCCGTCGGCCAGCTGCTTCCTGGTGCGCGACTGCTGGGCCATCGTCTCGGCGAACGTGCGCACTGCCGGCAGGTTGCACAGGGCCGCGGTGATCATCCCGACGGCCTCCTCCTCGGGCTTGAGGAGGTCGATCCACTGGTACTTGCGCTTCTGGCCGTTGAGGTACTCGATGACGAGCTGGGTGCCGGCGTTGGGGATCCAGTTGTCGAGCACCAGGGCGTTGCGATCCATGCTGCCGCGGGCCAGCGCCCGGCGAATGAGCGACAGCCGCCCGTAGTCGATCGCGTTCCAGGGGTCGGCCTCGTTGCCGTGCAGGCACAGCACGCGTTTGCCGCCGCCCGGGCCGGCCACGCGGCAGGCGAAACCGGCGCCGTCGAGCGCGAAGTGGATGCGGCCGCGCAGGTCGAGCCGGCCCTGGGTGAGATAGTGCAGCAGCACCTGCTGCGGCTCGGGCAGGGCCAGCTCGACGTCGTGGTTGCCGAGCACGATCACGAGGTCGCCGATGTCCTCGGTGACGAAACGGCGCAGCGCCTGCCAGACGATGGCCTGTTCCTTGTCGCCGATCGCGTCGTTCAGCTTGTCCACCGCGTGCGCCCAGTCGAAGTAGCGTGGCGTGCGGTGAGCCAGGAAGTCGACGATGTCGCCGTTGAGCACCAGGCAACGGCGGCCACTGACGCTCTCCTTCGCCAGCCCCTGGTCGATCAGCCACTCCAGCGCGCGCGCCTCCCTGGCGCGGAAGATGCGGTAGTTGCGTCCGCGCTCCTCCTCGAAGCCGCCGAGGTGCAGGTCGGAGACGACATAGACGGCGCCGTAGGTCGGCAGACCGTCGATCGCGTTGGTGGCCATCCTCCCTCCCTGTTGTTCTCGCCGCCGCGCGGCGCTGCGCAGGGTAATGCAGGACTCGCGATGCACACAACCGGGGCGCGCCGCGGTCCGCCCCGCCTACGGCGGCGCGCCCTGCAGCAGCGTGCCTACCGACGGTGCCGCCTCCAGGCCCCACACCCGGCGTGCCAGCACCTCCATCTCGGCCTGCGTCGCCGCGCCGGCATAGAGCGCCAGCCGCACCGCCTTCTCCTCGACCTGCGGCCGCGTCAGCGTGTTGCCCGGGTCGCCCTTGGGCTCGTCGACGCGACCTTCGAACCGCTCGCCGCGCGTGGTCGTCACGCTCACCTTGCCAATCCAGCGCTGCGGGTACGCGCCGTCGACCTCGGCGTCGAGCTGCATCGCCACGCGCTGGCGGAACGCCACGACTTCGGGCGAGCGGAAGTGCTGGTCGAACTCGGCGAGGCCCGCGCGGCCGTGCACGGCGATCAGGCCGAGCACCGTGCCCATCGAGAACTTCGACTGGTGCACGGTGGCCGGTGCCACCACCGGCCCCAGCACGTCGATGGCGCCCTGGTGCACGTGCGCGGTCACCTGCTCGATGTCGGGCGCCTCCAGGCCGTGCGAACGCATCACCTGCAGCAGCGCGTCGGCGGCGGGGTGCGTGTGCCGGCAGGACGCGTGGAACTTGAACGACGTCTCGGCGGTCGCCCAGCGCTGCCCGAGCCGGTCGGTCAGCCGCGCCGGCTGCGCATCGCGCGACATGCCCGCGGCCAGGCCCCGCGCACCGTCGAGGATGCGGTTCGCACCGGTGAGGCCCTCGCGCGCGAGCCACGCCGACATCAGCCCGCTCGACGACGCGTGGGCGGTGTGCAGCTGCTTGGAGTCCGCGCCGTCGCCCAGGAACTCCCACAGGCCGGCCGCCTGCGTGCCGGCGCTGCCGAAGGCGTGCGCCATGCGCGCCGCGTCCAGCCCGAGCAGCCTGCCCGCCGCGGCCGCGGCGGCCAGCGTGCCCGCGGTGCCGGTGGTGTGGAAGATCTTGTAGTGGCTGCGCCCGAGGAACTCGCCGACGCGGATGCCGACCTCGTAGCCCGCCACCGCGGCCACGAGCAGCTCGCGCCCGGAGCCGCCAAGGGCCTGCGCGGTGGCCAGCGCCGCCGGGAAGACGACCGCCGCGGGATGGAAGACCGAGCCGTTGTGCACGTCGTCCTGCTCGGCGAAGTGCGAAGCCGCGGCGTTGCAGGCGGCGGCGACCATCGGGCTCGTCGTGCGGCGATGGATCAGCACCTCGCAGGGGCCGTCCGCCGGTCCCATCGACTCGTAGACCTCGCAGATCGCCTCGACGGGCCGCGCACCCTTGCCGGCCAGCGCGCTGCCGAGCCAGTCGAGCAGCAGGTCCTCGGCGCGACGCAGCACCGGGGCGGGGATGTGTTCGAAGGCGAGAGTGGCCGCGAACTCGGCAAGCCGGCGGCCAGGGTCGAGGTCGGTCATGCGGGAGCTCCGGGTGGACCGGCGCCCGCGACGCCGGCGCCGGGCGCCATCTTCGCAGGTGCCGGCCCGGCGGAGCTCAGGCCACTGCCGTGGCGGTGATGGCGGTGGCGGGCGCCTGGCGCTGCGCCGCGCGCTCGGCCTGCGTGAGCCCGCCGTAGCCCCAGTCGGTGGCGGCCAGCTCATGCACCTGCACGTAGCTCGCCGGCTCCAGCCCCGCTTCGGGCGCCAGCTGGCGCTGCAGCTCGGCGTAGGCTGCGGCGACGAAACGCGCCTTCTCGTCGGCGCTGTTGGTGCCCGCGGTGACGTCGATCGCCAGCAGCGCCGTCGGGCGCGAAGGGATGCGGCCATCGACGAACCACTGCCCGGCGGGCAGCGGCTCGACGACGACGGCGGTGACTTCGCGTCGCTTGCCGAGCAGCGTGGTGCTCAGGCTTGTGAGCGCGGTGGCCAGGGCTCGCGCCCGTGTGGCGTCCACGGGCGGGGTGATCTTCAGGGTCAGCGTGGGCATGGTGTCGGTTCTCTCTCGTTGCCGGCCAGGTGCCGACGCGGCGCGCAATCTAGAAGGCGGAAGCGCTGCGGGAAAGCGCAGCCGCGCCAACGTCGTTTTGCAGCGAGTGCAAGACCGCGCCGGCCGCTGCCGCGCAGGGCAGCAGGGGCAGGGCGGGCGCATCGTGCGCGAAGAGTTCTTCTACGATCCGGCGCAGCCCGCTCCCGCTGCCCTGGCCGCACCGGCCCCGACGTCGCCATGACCACCCCCGAACTGCACGACTACCTCGTCCTCTCGCGCGGCCGGTGGGACCCCGCACTGCCGCCCGAGCGCATCCAGGCCGCCATCGACGCCTTCTACGCGTGGTACGAGCGGCTGCTCGCCGAGGGCCGCGCCTTGCGCGGGCACCGCCTGGCCACGCCGTGCCGGCTCGTCTCGCGCGACGGCGTGCTCGACGGCCCGTTCACCGAGGCGAAGGAGGTCGTCGGCGGCTACTGGTTCTTCCGCGCCGCGAGCCTGGAGGAAGCCGTGGCGCTGGCGGCGCAGAACCCGTGCGTTGCCTGCGGCCTGAGCCTCGAGGTGCGGCCGCTGGAGCACGAACGCGCCAGCGCCTACGCGCAGACGAACGAGACGCCGCGCTGACTCCGGCGCGCGCCGGCGCGGCTCACCCTCCGGGCTGCCGGCAGCGCACGAGCCACGAGCCCTGCACGATGAGGTAGGCCGCACGCGGGCCGCCGGCCGGCGGCTGCTCCTCGAAGTTGTTGCGCAGGCCCCGCTCGCGCCAGTCGGGGATGGCCCGGTAGGCGAGGCCGCCCGGGCCGAGCCGCGGCTGCGCCACGGCGACGACACGGTTCACCGGGAGGCGGTCGTTGTCGCCGCGGTCCGCCACCTGCAGCGTCAACGCGCGGCCGTCGAGCGAGCCGGCAAAGCCCGGCGGCAGCACGGCCAGGCTGTCCCACCAGCCGTCGCTCGTCACGGCGCAATGCACGAAGAGCACGCGGCCGGCGGCGACGTCGGCCTCGCCGATGCCTGCGGCCTGAAGCGCCGGGCGGGCCGCGGCGATCTGGCGGCGCCGCGTCAGGTCGTGCGGCGTGATCGGCGCATGCACGGCCACGGTCACCGTCTCGCCCGGCGCGGGCAGCGAGGCACATCCGGGCAGCGTGCCGAGCAGCGCCATGAGGCACGCCGGCCGTGCCAACGCACGAAGCAGGGGCAGGAGGAACGGGCGAGCAGGGTGCATGTGTCCAGCTTCTCACAGGGCACGAGGCGCCCGGCCACGCCGCCGATTTCATCTGCAACGAAGCGGCTTCGCGACGCAACGGTCGCGCAACGAAGGCAGCGAACGATCGCCGGCCATGTTCACCGAAGCCCACTCCTCGCCGACGGCCCCGAGCGCTCCGCCGGCCGCGTTGGCCCTGTCGGCGCAGGCGCCGGCCGTGCTCGGTGGCCCGGTCGCCGTGGGCGGCGTGGCCGTGGCGCCGCACGTGCTGGCGCTCGACGACGACCCGGCGATCCGCGCGCTGCTCACCGACTACCTGCGCGAGAACGAGCTGCGCTGCACGGCGGTGGCCAGCGGCCGCGAGTTCGACCACGTGCTGGCCCGCGAGACGATCGACCTCGTCGTGCTCGACCTGCGCCTGCCCGGCGAGGACGGCATGGCCATCGCGCGGCGCCTGCGCGAGACCTCGGCCATCCCGATCCTCATGCTCACCGGCCGCGCCGAGGAAGCCGACCGCGTGATGGGCCTCGAGCTCGGCGCCGACGACTACCTCACCAAGCCGTTCAGCCCGCGCGAGCTGCTGGCGCGCATCCGTGCGCTGCTGCGACGCGCGCAGTCGCGCGCCACGGTGGCCGACGCCATCGCCAAGGTGCGTGCCTACCGCTTCGGGCCGTGGGAGCTGAACGTGCCGCTGCGCCGCCTGCGCGGCGCCGACGGCCGCCAAGTCGAGCTGACGAACGGCGAGTTCAGCCTGCTTGCCGCGTTCGTCTCGGCGCCGCAGCGCGTGCTTTCGCGCGACCAGCTGCTCGACCTCTCGCGGCTGCACAACGCCGAGGTCTACGACCGCTCGATCGACGTGCAGATCCTGCGCCTGCGCCGCAAGATCGAACCCGAGCCGGCGCGGCCGGTGTTCATCAAGACCGAGCGCGGCGTCGGTTATCTGTTCGACACGCCGGTCGAAGTCGTGCGCTGAACGTCGCCGGCCGCGCGCCGGCGCCCGCGCGTTGCAGGTGCAACGCCAGGCGCGCCGCAGCGCAAGGATGCTGCAACGGGCTGCCGCGATGCTCCTTCCCGTCGGATCCCGACGATCGATGGAGCAACGACGATGGCACACACGCAAGACCTGTCGCTCACGCCCCTGGCGCGGCGCGCGCTGCTCGCGCTGCCGCAGGGTGCCGGGCGTGCCGTGGCCGTCTTCAGCGGTCGCGTCTGGGTCACCGAAGCCGGCGACATGGAGGACAAGGTGCTCGGCCCCGGCGACAGCGTCGTGCTGAAGGGCACGGGCCTGGCGGTCGTGGAGGCACTGCACGACTCGCGCATCATGCTGTTCGAGCCCGCCGGCCGCACCGCAGCGGCGGGCGCGGCTCCCGCCTTGCCGGAGCAACCGCGCAGCGTCAGCGAGTACGAGCGCGAGGCGCTGGCGCTGCGGCAGCAGGCCGTGGCCGATGCAATGCAGGCGCTGTGGGGCCTGCTGCGTCGCGGGTTCGCCCGCCTTGCTGCTGCCGCGCGCGCCTGACACCGCGTCTCGAGCTCGACGCAGGGCTCGTGGCCGGGCTCGAGCCTGGGCTTCATCCGCGGAGGGCCGCGGTGTCCTTGCCTCAACTCTTCATCGCCTCGGGGTCGGCAGGCGTCTGGACGCCTGCAACGTGGCCCCGGCGCCGCCAGCACCCGGCGCGCTTGCCGGCTCAGCGCGCGGCCGGCACCGCCGCCATCGCGAAGCGGCCGAGCAGGCGCCGCCAGCCCGAGACCCAGCGCTCCACCTGCGTGCTGCGCGGCGTGCCGTTCAGGGCCCACTGCACGAGGTGCTCGCAGTTGTTGCTCCAGAAGCGGTAGCGGTCCTCGCCCAGGCGCGTGCGCGCACGCGCCACGGCGCTCTCGCCGGCGAAGGCGGGGGTGGCATGCGGTTGCACGTGCACGCCGCGCCCGCGCGTGAAGCGCGCCAGGCTCACTTCCTCCACCGGGCCGCGGCGGAACGCGCGGCCGAAGCCGGCGTAGTGGATGACGCGGCCTTCACCCGCGTACAGGCCGTGGTGCTGGTAGCCGCGGCGCGGCGAGACCAGGTGCGTTCCAGGCGGCCAGTCTGCGTGCGGGGGGTGCAGGGGCTGCACGGTGCTTCTCCCTCGGGGCTTTCGGGTGCGCCCGTTGCCGGGCCGCGATGTTCGTGAGCTGCGCGTGACGAGTGCGCTTCAGGCACGTACTGTTCGTCGCGGCGGTGCCGCTGCCATTTCAGTGCCGGGCGCGGCCGTCACATCTGCAACCGCTGCCATCGACCGAAGGCGCCGGGTCGGGCAAGCCCGCAGCCCCGCGGGCGGGAGGTTTCAAACGTAATGCGGCACCGCAACGGTGAAACCGCGGCGACGCCGGCCAGCCCGAAGATGGGAACTGATGACTTCGCCCACCCCATGAACGACGCGCCCCCGGCGCCGCCGCTGCCGGCGCCGCCCACCCCACCGACGCCCGCGACCGAAGGCACGCCGCAGCGCCGCGCGCTACTCGTCGATGCCGACCCGCTGCTCGCGCAGCTCATCGACGAGTGGCTCGCCCCCGAGGGGCTGGCCGTGACGGCGGCGCCGCCGGCACCGCCGGCCGCGCCCGACGTCGTCATCGTCGACCTCCCCCATCCGCGCCGCAACGGCGGCGTAGACTCGATCCGCGAGCTCGCCTCGCGCCATCCGGGGGTGCCCATCATCGCCTTGTCGCCCGCCTTCTTCTCCAGCGTGGAGACGTGCGGTGGCGTCTCGCGCACGCTGGGCGTGGACTGCGTCGTCGCCAAGCCCACCACGCGCGAGACGCTGCTGGTCGCGGTGCGCCGGGTGCTTGCAGGCCGCCGCTGCTGACGACTTCGCCGAGCGTGAACGAGCGCGACCTGCCCGCGCGGCCCGCAGCGTCCGGCACCGACCCCTGGTGGCCGTGGCGCCGCATCGCCGCGGCGGGCGCGCTGCTCGTGCTGGCCATCACCGCGCTGTCGGTCTACGACATCGTGCGCAGCTACCGCCAGGCGGTGGCGGACGCCGGGCGCGACCTGCAGGCGCAGGCGCGCATGCTGGCCGAGCAGGCGGCGCGCAGCCTGCAGGCGGTGGACGGCGTGCTGCGGCAGGTGGCCGAAGACCACCGCGCCGGCCTCGTCGGCCGCCTCGCACCGGCTGACCTGCACGGCTACCTGAAGAACCAGGCGCTGGGCCTCGTGCAGGCCGAGGCGCTGGCCCTCTTTGACGCCGAAGGCCTCCTCGTCGCGCACTCGCTCGCGCCCGAGCCGCCGCAGCCGCCGGCCGACTTCTCCGCCGACCCCGCCTTCCAGTGGCTGCGCGCGCAGCGTGGGCACGCGCTGCTGCTCGGCCCGGCGCGTGCGGGCCGCCTGCTCTCCAGCACGTGGTTCGTGCCGGTGGCGCGCCGGCTCGAGGCCGCCGACGGCCGCTTCGCCGGCGGCATCGCCGCGAGCGTGCGCGTCGACTACTTCCAGAACTTCTACCACGACATCCGGCCCGAGCCCGGCACCGTGATCACGCTGGTGCACGCCGACGGCACGCTCGTCGCGCGCCAGCCGCCCGATGCGGCCGGCCTCGGCCAGCGCCACGCCGCCTTCGACCTGCTGGCCACCGCATGGCGGCGCGACCCCGCGGCCGTGGCCCGCGCCAGCGGACCGGACGGGCGCGAGGTGTTCGGCGTTCGCGCCGAGGTTGCCGAACGGCCGCTGGCGGTGGTCGTCACGCGGGAGGCGAAGGCCGCCCTCGCCGGCTGGCGCGAGAGCGCCATCGGCACCGCGTGGCGCACGCTGGCGCTGGTGGCCATGGCCGTGGCGCTGCTGGCGATGCTGCGCCGGCACCTGCTGCGCCTGGCGAAGATGCGTGCCTCGCTCGAGCTCTCGCGCGAGCGCTTCGCGCTGGCCGCCGCCGGCAGCGAAGAAGGCATCTGGGACTGGGACGTCACGACCGACACCGTCTACGCCTCGCCGCGTGCGCGCGAGATCTACGGCCTGCCGCCGGGCCCCGAGACGCAGCCGCGAAGCGAGTGGCACCGGCAGATGCGGCTGCACCCCGACGACGTGGCGCGCCGCATCGCGCTGCTCGAGGACCACCTCGAGGGCCGCACGCCGGTGTACGCCGGCGAATACCGCGTGCGGCGCGCCGACTCGGAGATCGACGGCCAGGCGGGCGCCGGCTGCGCCGACCCGTGGCGCTGGGTGCGCGTGCGCGGCGTCGCCGTGCGCGACGCCGACGGCCGCGCGCTGCGCATGGCCGGCTCGGTGACCGACATCGACGCCCACCGCCGCGCGCAGGACGCGCTGCGCCTGTCGGAAGAGCGCTACGCGCTGGCGATGGCCGGCCTCACCGGCGGCCACTGGGTGTGGGAGATCCCGTCCGACGCGCTCTTCGTCTCGCCGTCGATCCACCGCCTGTTCGGCCTGCCCGAGGACACGACGGTGACGACCCGGCTGGAGTACTTCCGCCACGTCACCGTGCACCCCGAGGACCTGCCGGGGCTGGCGCGCATCGAGGCCGACTGCATCGCCGGGCGGGCCGAGCGCATCGACTTCGAGTACCGCATCGTGCTGCCCGGCGAGGACAGGCCGCGCTGGATCCTGACCCGCGCGCAGTCGTTCCGCGGCGAGGACGGGCAACCGCTGCGCATGGCCGGCGTCAGCGTCGACGTGACGCCGCGCAAGGAGACCGAGCAGGCGCTGCGCCTGTCCGAGGAGCGCTTCGCGCTCGCCGTGGCGGGCAGCAACGACGGCATCCTCGACTGGGACCTCGTCAACGACCGCATGTACACCAGCGAGCGCGCCATGCGCATGCTCGGCGTCGAGAGCGACGTGACGACGCGCACGCGGGCGGAGTGGATGGCGCTGCTGGAGATCCACCCCGAGGACCGCGAGCGCCACGCCGAGGACCTGCGCCGCCACCTCGAGGGCACCAGCGACGTGCGCGACGGCGAGTACCGCGTGCGCGTGGCCGGCGCCTGGCGCTGGCTGCGGGTGCGCATGATCTGCGTGCGCGACGCGGAAGGGCGGCCGACGCGCCTGGCCGGTTCAGTGAGCGACATCGACGCCTACAAGCGCGTCGAGGCGGCGCTGCGCGAGTCCGAGGAGCGCTACGCCTTCGCGATGACCGGCTCGAACGAAGGCCACTGGGTGTGGGACTTCGGCACGCAGCAGGTCTACGTGTCGGCGCGGCTGGCGCAGCTGTTCTGGCTGGGCGAGGAATCGCGCGTCGTGCCGGCGGCGCAGTACTTCGACCTGATCCCGCTGCACGCCGAAGACCGCGAGCGCGTGCACCGCGCGCGCGGCGAGCACGTGGCCGGCCTCACGCCGCGGCTGGACCACGAGTTCCGCGTCGTGCACGCGGTCTCCGGCGAGCTGCGCTGGGTGCACACGCGCGCGCAGTGCTTCCGCGACGAGGACGGGCGGCCGCTGCGGCTGGCCGGCTCCACCGTGGACATCACCGCGCGCAAGCGCGCCGAGGAGGCGCTGCGCCGCAGCGAGGAGCGCTACGCGCTGGCCGTGGCCGGCAGCGACGACGGCGTGTGGGACTGGGACCTCGACGCCGGCATCGCCTTCGAGTCGGCGCGTGCGCGCCAGCTGCAGGGGCTGCCGCCGGGGCCCGAGGTGCAGACGGTGGACGAGCTCGTCGCGTCGCTGCGCGTGCATCCCGACGACGCGCCGCGCCGCGCCGAAGGCATCCGCGCCCACCTGGCCGGCGAGACGCCGGCCTACGAGTGCGACTACCGCGTGCTGCACGACGACGGGCAGTACCGCTGGATCCACGTGCGGGCGCTGTGCATCCGCGACGCCACCGGGCGCCCGTACCGCATGGCCGGCTCGGTGACCGACATCGACGCCCGCAAGCGCGCCGAGGAGGCGCGCCGCCAGAGCGAGGAACGCTTCGCGCTCGCGGTGGCCGGCAGCAAGGACGGCATCCTCGACTGGGACGTCGTCAACGACCGCATGTACGTCTCCGAGCGTGCGCTGCAGATCGTCGGCATCGAGGTCACGACGCCGATCGCCACGCAGCGCGAGTGGGCCGATGCCTTGATGCCGCGCCTGCACCCCGAGGACGCGGCCCGCCTGGCCGCCGAGCTGCGTGCCTACCCCGATGCGCACCCGCCGCTGCACGAAGGGGAGTACCGCGTGCGCGCCGAGGGTGCCGGCGGCTCGGGCGGCTGGCGCTGGATCCGCTTCCGCGGCATGAGCATCCGCGACGGGCAGCAGCGCCCGGTGCGCTGGGCCGGGTCCCTCTCGGACATCGACGCGCAGAAGAAGACCGAGGAGGCGCTGCGCCGCAGCGACGAGCGCTACCAGCTCGCCGTGGCCGGCAGCGACCAGGGGCTGTGGGACTGGGACCTCGTCACCGACAGTCTGTTCCTGAGCGCGCGTGCGCAGCAGCTGCTGTGGCTGGAGCCGGGCGCGCCGCAGCGGCCGCGCCGCGAGTGGATCGCGCTCACGCCGTACCACCCCGACGACATCGCGCCGGTGCGCGAGGCGATCGCCGCCTACCTGCGCGGCGGCACGCGCAGCTTCAAGGTGGAATACCGCGTGCGCCACCACGGCGGCAGCTGGCACTGGTACCGCCAGCGCGGCATCGCCGTGCGCGACGAGCTCGGCCGCCCGACGCGCATGGCCGGCTCGATGGAGGACATCACCGACCGCAAGAACGCCGACGCCGAACGCGACCGGCTCGAGGCCAAGCTGCGCCAGGCGCAGAAGCTGGAGGCCATCGGCACGCTGGCCGGCGGCATCGCGCACGACTTCAACAACATCCTCGCCGCCATCCTCGGCTACGGCGAGATGGCCGTGAAGGACGCCGCGCCCGGCTCGTCGCAGCGCCGGCACATCGAGGCGGCCATCAGCGCGGGCATGCGCGCCAAGTCGCTGGTCGAGCGCATCCTCGCCTTCAGCCGCAGCGGCATCGGCGAGCGCATCCCGGTGCACGTGCAGTCGGTCGTCGGCGAGGCGCTGGACCAGCTGCAGGCTTCGCTGCCGGCCGGCATCACCGTGCAGCGGCGGCTCGACTGCGGCGACTCGGCCGTGCTCGGCGACCCGACCCAGGTGCACCAGGTGGTGATGAACCTCACCGCCAACGCCGTGCAGGCGATGCGCTCGCAGGGCACGCTCGAGGTGGCGCTGGAGCGCGTGCACGAGACCGAGCCCGACTGCATGACCGGCCCGCTGCCCGAGGGCCACTACGTGCGCCTGCGCGTGCGCGACACCGGCTGCGGCATCGCGCCGCAGGTGCTGGAGCGCATCTTCGACCCGTTCTTCACGACCAAGGAGGTGGGCGTCGGCACGGGCCTCGGCCTGTCGCTCGTGCACGGCATCGTCAGCGACCTGGGCGGCGGCATCGGCGTCGTCAGCGAGCTCGGCGCCGGCTCCACCTTCACCGTGTACCTGCCATGGCAGAGCTGCGTCGCGCCGGCGGCGAAGGAGAAGAGCGCCGAGGCGCCCGCCGGCCACGGCGAGACGGTGCTGCTGGTCGACGACGAAGAGGCACTCGTGCGCCTGGGCGAGGAGATGATCGCCGAGCTCGGCTACGAGCCGGTGGGATTCACCTCCAGCCGCGCCGCGCTGGAAGTGTTCCGCGCCACGCCCGGGCGCTTCGACGCCGTGCTTTCCGACGAGTCGATGCCCGAGATGACGGGCTCGGAGCTGGCGCGCGCCATCCGCGAGCTGCGCGCCGACATCCCGATCGTGCTGATGAGCGGCTACGTCACGCCGGCGCTGAACCAGCGCGCGCGCGACACGGGCGTCGCCGAGGTGCTGGCCAAGCCGCTGGTGGCGCGCGACATCGCGCGCAGCCTGGCCGGGGCGCTGCGCAACGGCGGGTGATGCGGGCGGGCCTGCTAGAGAGCATCCCGGCCCGTGACTGCGACCGGCGTTCGCGAAGAGGCCCTGAGCGGCCCCCCGCGGCCTCGGACTCGCGCGCCGCGATGCCGCACGAAGCGAGGGTTCAGCTTCGCGGGAGGTGGGTGGGCGCGAGTCGGGTGCAGTGCACGCCGCGACGTGGCGGCAGGCGAGTGGTGGTCGCGGCGAGCAAGGCCGCGGGCGGGAGTGCGGCGGGGCGCGTGTGCGGCGGGCCTTCGCTGACGCTCGGGCCTTCCCTTGCGCTGCTCGAACTCTTGGCCCTCGGCCGAGCGGAAGGCGCTCACAGCCGCCACGTGTAGCGCAGCTGAACGAAGTCCTCGCCGGGGTTCGGATGCCGGATGCCGGCGTTCGAGAAGTGCTGGATGCGCAGCACGAGCTCGTGCGCTTCGCCGTCGCCGACGTACCAGCCCACGCCGAGGTGGTCGCCGAAGTTGAAGGTGGTGCTGAAGCGCTTGTCGCGGCTGCGGTAGATGGGCAGCAGCACGTTGGCGCCGATGCCGCCTTCGACGAACCAGCGGCGTGGCGCGGAGCCGCCTGCGTGGCCGGGATGCCAGCGCAGCACCGGCGTCACGCCGAGCTGCGTCACCCAGTTCGAGCTGCGCTGGCCGTCGTCGAGCTCGGCGTACCAGCGGCCGAACGACGCCTCCCAGTAGCCGCCGAGCTCGCCGCCCCACAGCTCGCGCCGCCAGCTCCACGGCCACGTGGCACCGAAGACGAGCGCATGCGCGTCGCGTGCGCGACCGGCCTGCACGAAGGCGGCGTCGGGTCGGTAGAAGGGGTGGGCCGGCGGGGCGGTGTCGGGCGGCGCGGGCTGCGCGGCCGCAGGCAACGACGCCGCGGCGGCGAGAAGCAGCGCCACGCACGCCGACCCGCCGGTGGCCGGCAGCGCGCTGCGCAAGAAGCGGGTGAGATGGCGCGTGCTGAACATTCGGTCCTCCCGGGCCCTCGGCATCTCCCGGATGCCGACCGGGCGGATGCGCCCGCTCGGGGCAAGTTGGCGGGCAGGAGGATTTCGCCGTGCCGCGGTTGCGCCGGCGTCACGGCGCGGTCACGCACGCATTGCGTCTGCAATGCCGGCCACGTTTACTTTTCGCTGGCCGCGGGACAGCATCGCCGGCCATGAGCTGGAACCCGAATCAGTACCTGAAGTTCGCCGCGCCGCGGCTGCGCCCGGCGCTGGACCTGCTGGCCCGCGTGGAGCTCGACGCGCCCGCGCGCGTGATCGACCTCGGCTGCGGCACCGGCCAGCTCGTGCGATTGATGGCCCAGCGTTGGCCGGCCGCGCACGTGCTCGGCGTCGATGCGTCGCAGGCCATGCTCGCGAAGGCGCGCGCGGAGACGGCCACCGATCAGGCGGCCGCGGCGCGCATCACGTGGCGCCAGGCCGACCTCTCGCGGTGGCAGCCCGAGGGGGCGCCGCCGCAGCTCGTCTACTCCAACGCCGCGCTGCACTGGTTGCCGGAGCACGCCACGCTCTTCCCGCGCCTCGCGCAGGCGCTGGCGCCGGGCGGCGTGCTGGCGGTGCAGATGCCGCGCAACTTCAGCGCGCCTTCGCACACGGCCATCGCCGACACGGTGCGCGCGGGCCCTTGGCACGAGCGGCTCGCGCCGATGCTGAAGGAAAGTCCGGTGGCCGAGCCGGCCTGGTACTTCGACCTGCTGGCACTGCACGCGGCCGAGCTCGACCTCTGGGAGACCGAGTACCTGCAGGTGCTGACCGGCGCCGACCCGGTGAAGGAGTGGACGAAGGGCACGTGGCTCGCGCCGTTCCTCGCCGCGCTGGCCAGCGACGACGAGCGTGCGGCCTTCGAGGCCGACTACGCGGCGCGCGTGCGCGCGGCCTACCCGCCGCGTGCCGACGGGCGCACGCTGTTTCCGTTCCGGCGCCTCTTCATCGTCGCGCGGCGCTGAGGTGCCGGCGCGGCAGGCCCTGCCACCCTACCACCTGTTGCGCAGCTCGCGCAGCTTGATGAACACGGTCTTCGCGTCGGGTTGCTCGGGCAGTTCGGGGAACGCCTCGCGCAGCCTGGCGATGACGCCCGGGCTCGTCAGGCGGAAGAAGGTGTTGAAGCGCTTCTCGTCGGCGAGCGTCGTCACGCGCGCCGCCTTCGGGTCGTGCCCGGTGACCTCGGGCAGCCAGGCCGCGGCGTCGGCGTTGCCGGGCTCGCGCGCGAGCGTGAACTTCAGGTTGTTCTCGATGTAGTCGTGCCCGGGGTAGACGAGCGTGTCGTCGGGCAGCGTCGCGAGCTGGTTGACGAACGTGGCGTAGAGCTCGGCCGGGTCGCCGCCGTTGTGGCAGTTGCCGGCGCCGGCGTTGAAGAGCGTGTCGCCGGAGAAGATGGCGGGCTTCTGGCTGCCGCGCGCGTGCGCGCGCAGGCAGATGTGGCACATCGTGTGCCCGGGCGTGTCCATGCACTCGAGCTCGACCGTCTTGCCGACGCGCACCACGTCACCCGCCTTCACGCCGCGGTCCACGCCTTCGATCCTGCCGCCGGCGCGGTGGTGCGCGATGACCTTGGCGCCGGTGGCCTCGACGACGGCGGCGTTGCCGCCGGTGTGGTCGTGGTGCTCGTGCGTGTTCAGGATCTGCGTGATGCGCCAGCCGTTCTTCTTCGCCACCGCCAGGCACTGGCCGTGGTCGAGCGGGTCGATGGCCAGCGCCTCGCCCGTCTCGGGGCAGGCGATGAGGTAGTTGTAGTTGCGGTAGGCGTTGGCCGTCCAAAGGCGCTCGACGATCACGCGCGTGCTCCTTCCTTGCGCGCAGGGGCCGCCGGCGTCACTTCAGCGTCGCCGTCAGCGCCAGCTCGGGCACGCTGGCCAGCGCCTTGGAGATCGGGCAGTTCTTCTTCGAGAAGGCCACCTTCTCGTCGAACACGGCCTGGCTGACCCCGGGCACCACGGCCACCGTGACGAGCTCGATCTTCGTCACCGTCGGCCCTTCGCCCAGCGTCACCGTGGCCGTCGTGTCGATGCTCGTGGGCGGGTGGCCGGCGTTGGTGAGCTGCGCGGCGAGGAACATCGAGAAGCAGCCGGCCTGCGCCGCGCCGATCAGCTCCTCGGGGTTGGTGCCGCCTGCGGCGCCCTCGAAGCGCGTGGCGAAGGTGAACGGGGCCTTGAAGTGCCCCGAGGCGCCGGACATCGAGCCCGAGCCTTCCTTCAGCGTGCCGGTCCATTTCGCTTGAGCCTTGGCGGTGGCCATTGCGGATCTCCTCGTCGTTGGGGGGTTGGGCTGCTCACCCTACCACCGGTGGCGGCGCGGCGTCCACGATGCGGGCTTTGCGGCCGGGCGCCGCGGTGGCGCGAGGCCGCAGCGGGCAGTGAGCCGGCGGGACATCTCGGCCCAGGCTGCCCCGCCGCAGCCGAGAATGCGCAGCGTGGAACTGCGCCAGCTGCGCTACTTCGTGCGTGTCGCCGAGCTCGGCGGCCTCGGCCGGGCCGCGGCCGAGCTCGGTGTGGTGACCTCGGCGCTCAGCCAGCAGATCAGCCGCCTCGAAGGCGAGCTCTCCACGCGGCTGCTGCAGCGCACGTCCACCGGCGTCGTGCCCACCGACGCCGGGCTGTCCTTCCTGCGCCAGGCACAGCTCGTGCTGCGCCATGCCGATGCCGCCGTGCAGGCGGCGCAGCAGTCGCGCCTGTCGGGGCAGGTGAGCATCGGCCTGGCGCCGACGACCGCCGCCGTGCTCGGCCTGCCGCTGATGCGCGCGATGCGCGAGCGTTATCCCGACGTGCGGCTGCACCTCGTGGAGACGTTGTCGGGGCACCTGACGAACATGCTCAACGCGCGCCAGCTCGACCTGGCGGTGCTGTTCCGCGCCGAGGCGGCGCGGCGCTGGAGCGTGCTGCCGCTGCTGGAAGAGCGGCTCTTCGTCATCGGCCTGGCGGCGCTGCCGGGCCTGCCGCGCGGCAAGCGCGTGCGCGTCGCCCAACTCGGCGAGCTGCCTCTCATCCTGCCCACCGGTCCGCACGGGCTGCGCGCGACCATCGACGCCGCCTTCGCGCAGGCGCGCGTGCGGCCGAACGTGGTGGCCGAGATCGACTCGCTGGCGTTGCTGATGGACGCCGTGCGCGAAGGTCATGCCGCCACCGTGCAGCCGGGCGCGGCCATCGCTCGGCTGGCCGACGAACGGCTCAGGCTCTGCGAGGTGGCCGACGCGCAGGTGGCGCGCGCGAACCTGCTCGTCAGCCTGTCGGACGACGAGCTCTCGCCGGCCGGGCTGGCGGCGCGGGTGGTCATCGCCGACGTGGCGCGCCAGCTCGTGCGCGAAGGCCGCTGGCCGGGGGCGCGCCTGCGCGAGCGCTGACCGCGCCGGCGTTCGGCGTCGCGTCTCCTTTGCGTCCCACAGCCTCAGGATCTTCTTGCGCACCCCCCCGGATCCGTCAGTCCGCGCCGGCGGCCTGCCGGGCTGGCTCAGGGGCACGGCCGAAGGCCCAGGTCCCTACAGAACCCTCCGCGGGTGCGCCAGCGCTTCGTGCGCGGCGTGCAGCCGCCGCACGAGCACGCCGATGAAGGCCTTGTCGAAGGCGCTCGTCGTCGTCAGCGACAGTTGCGCCAGCAGGTCCGGCGTGAACGACACCGTCGTCGCCGGCTTCGAGACGACGATGTCGGCGCCGTGCACGCCAAGCTCCGGGCTCGGCGCCAGGTAGGCCATCTCGCCGACCGACGTGCCGGCACCCAGGCGGGCCACGCGGACGCCGTCGCGGAAGACATCGGCCTCGCCCTGCGTGATGATGTGGAAGGTGTTGCCCGTCTCGCCCTTGCGGTACAGGGCCCGGCCGATCGGGTGCCGCTCCCACCTGGCACGGTGCACCACCTCCCACAGCTCCACGTCGCCGAAGCGGGCGAAGAAGTCCAGGGCCCGCAGCAGCGTGAAGCGCTCCGAGTCCAGCACCGCCTGATCCGCGCCTTGTGGCGCGAGCCGCGCGCTGGCCATCTGCGAAAGGGCCTGAGCGAACTCCTCCCAGCTCCCCGGCCGCTGCTGCCGATCCTTGGCGAGGCCTCGCTCGACGAGCTCGGCCAACGGCGGCGGCAGACCTTCGCGCTGGCCGATCAGCGATGGGGGCGTTGCCGTGAAGATCTGGAACATCATCGCGCGCTGCTCGGTGGCGTCGAACGGAGGCCGGCCGGCGATGAGGTGGTACAGCACTGCGCACAGCGAGTAGATGTCGGCGCGGCAGTCGATGGAATCTCCCTCCAGTTGCTCTGGCGACATGTAGGCGAGCGAGCCCACGCGGTAGACCTGCGTGATGTCGGCGCCGCTGTCGTAGACGCTGCCGAAGTCGCTGATCTTGAGGTCGACGATCCCGTCGCCGTCGAGCACCGCCAGTACGTTGGCCGGCTTCACGTCGCGGTGGATGAGGCCTTGCCGCCAGCAGTAGTCGAGCGCCATCGCGCACTTGAAGCCGATCTCGATCACCTGCGCCAGCGGCAGCAGCGAATCGGCTCGACAGAAGCGCGTGAGGGAGCCGCCGGGCACGTGCTCCATGACGAGATAGGGCAAGCTCTCGCCCTCCGAGACCGCGTCGAGGATCTGCACGACGTTGGGGTGGTGCAGACGCCCGACGAGCGCAGCCTCTGCCGCGAAGAAGCGTGAGCGGTAGTGCACCTCCTGTGCGTCCAGTGCCGGTGTCGCTCGCATGCGCTTGATCGCCACCTCGCGGCCGCGAAACGGGTCGTCGGCGAGGAAGACCTCGCTCGTGGCCCCCTCGCCGATCTTCGCCTTCACGAGGTACTTGCCGATGCGCTCGGCCACGCGCTCCGTGGCCTCGTCGTGCCGGGCCGTCGGCACCGCGGCGGCGCGGGCAGCTTCGTGCGGGACGTGACGAGCGGTCATGGCACCTCCTGGGACGGCGCTTCCGGTTCCGGCAGGACGTGGACACTTTGTGTGCTTGCACGGCTAACTGCCGAAATGGCGCACTCGAACGAGGGTCTTTGCTGCCCATTCATGCCCTTCAATCTAGGGGTCGAAGCACGAAGGCAAGGTGACGAGGCGCCCTTCCCAACGACGGCGCCCGCCCGCACAGTGCGGGGCTCGAGAGCCCCGTTGCTCGGCAACCCGACGCCGCGATCCGAAGCTGACAGCACCGCAGCTTTTGGTCAGAATGCCCTTGTATCAATCCACAAAGGCACCCGGCGGTGCTGCGGCGCCGCCTCTGGTGTCGGGAGGTCCGCATGCCCTGGTCATCCGGTGCCGTCGGCTGGCCATTCCCCGCTCGCAGCGGGTAGCGCCCGGTGCTGCGCACACGTGCCTGCCGCGTGGCGGCGGTGGTTTGCCTGGCCATCGGACTGGCCGTCTTGACTGGGTGGATGCTGGACGTGCCGCCTCTCGAGCGCGCGCTGCCCGGCGCGGTCCAGATGAAGGCGAACACGGCGGCGGGGTTGGTCGTCGCCGGAACTGCGCTGTATCTGCGCACCGGCGCCGTGCCGGCGCGATGGGCCGGCGCGGTGCCCCTGCTGGCCGCACTGGTGGCGCTGCTGGGTGCGGGCACGCTCGGGCAGTACACGTTCGGGTGGCAGCTCGGCATCGACGAGCTGCTCGTGCGTGACAGCGCCGTCGCGTCCGACCTGATGCCGGGGCGCATGTCGCCGTACGCGGCCACGGCCTTCACGCTGGTCGGCGCTGCGCTCGCGGTGCCCCCGGGGGCGCCCCGGTGGCAGGTGCCGGCCCTGGCACTCGCCATCGTCGTGACGGCCGTCGGCGCGCTGGCGCTGCTCGGCCACCTGTGGGGTGCCGACGAGTTCGTGACCGACGGACTGCTGCCCCCGATGCCCGTGCACACGGGGCTGGCCTTTGCGTGCCTCGGCAGCGGCCTGCTGGCGTTGCACTGGCCCTCGGCCGATGGGGCCGGGTCGGAAGGCGGGGCGGGCCGCACGGTCGAGCCCCAGGTCATCGGCGGCCTCGTGGCCGCCTGCCTGACGCTGCTGATCGGTGGCGGCATCATCTACCGCGGCGGCGACGAGGTCGTGGCATTGGTTGGCACGCTCGCCGCCGCAGCGGCGGTGTTCGCGTACATGCTGCGTTCGATCCGCGGCGAGATCCGTGCGCGGCAGCGTGTCGAGGGCGAGTTGCGCGCGGTCAACGCGGGTCTCGAGCGGCGGGTGGCCGAGCGAACCTCGGAGCTCGCGCACAACGAACGCCGCTTCGCCGACCTGTTCGAGTTCGCTCCCGACGCGGTGGTGATGAGCGACCGCGAGGGGCGCATCGTCCAGTCCAACCACCAGGCCGAGAAGGTGTTCGGCTGGAGCGGGGCCGAGCTGGCCGGCCGGCCGATCGAGACGCTGGTGCCCGGCGCCATGGAAGAGCACCGCCGGATGCTGCGCAGCAGCGACCTCGGGCAGGGCGACGACCCGCCGATCGTGCGCCAGGTGACTGGCCGGCGCCGCAACGGCGACAGCTTCCCCGCCGAGATCAGCCTCGGCCCGATGCGCACCGCCGACGCCGGGCTGGTCGTCCTGACCGCGATCCGCGACATCAGCGAGCGCACGCGCATCGAGGACGCGCTGCGCCAGAGCGAGGAGGTGTACCGGTACACGCTCGACCACATGATGGAAGGCTGCCAGATCGTCGACTTCGAGTGGCGGTATCGCTACCTCAATGTGACGGCGATGCTGCAGAACCGCCTGCCCGGCGAGACCTTCATCGGGCGGACCCAGATGGAGGTGTTCCCGGGGATCGAGAAGACCGCGGTGCACGAGAAGCTGCGCCGCTGCATGCACGAGCGCATTCCCCAGCACACGGAGACCGAGTTCGTCTTCCCGGATGGGTCGCACGGATGGTTCAAGGTGACGGCGATCCCGATCCCTGCCGGCATCGCCATCTTCAGCCTCGACATCACCGCCTGGCGGCGGGCCGAGGCCGAGATCCGCGCCACGAACGTCGAGCTCGAGCAGCGCGTGGCCGAACGCACGGCGGAGTCCGTGCAGGCCCGGCAAGCCGCCGAGGCCGCGAACCGGGCCAAGAGTGCCTTCCTCGCGACGATGAGCCACGAGATCCGCACGCCGATGAACGGCGTCATCGGCATGGCCGACGTGCTGGCGAACACCCGCCTCACCGAGTACCAGGCCGATGCCGTGCGCACCATCCGCGCGTCCGCCTTCGCGCTGCTGGGCTTGATCGACGACATCCTCGACTTCTCGAAGATCGAAGCGGGCCGCCTCGAGCTCGAACGAGCGGCCATCGACCTGCCCGAGCTCATCGAGAGCATCTGCGACACGCTGTTCCCGGTGGCCACCGACAAGGGCGTGGATCTGAGCCTGTTCGTCGCGCCGGACGTGCCGGCCCGTGTCTTCGGCGACGCCACCCGCCTGCGGCAGATCCTCTTCAACCTCGTCGGCAACGCGATCAAGTTCAGCGCCGGGCGACCTCGAGTGGAGGGGCGCGTCGCCGCACGCGCGACCCTCCGGGACGGCGATCGCTCCAGGCTCGTCCTCCGGGTCAGCGACAACGGCATCGGTATCGCGCCGCACGTGCTGCCCCAGCTCTTCTCCGCGTTCACGCAGGCCGAGGCGTCGACGACGCGGCGATTCGGCGGCAGCGGGCTGGGGCTGGCCATCTGCCGGCGCCTCGTGACGATGATGGGTGGCGAGATCGACGTCGAGAGCGCGGTCGGCCAGGGTTCGACCTTCACGGTCACGCTGCCGCTCGACCCGGTTCCGGGGTGGGCATCACCGCCGGCGACGGACCTCTGCGGTCTGCGCTGCCTCGTCGTGGGCTCGAACATCGATCCGCAGGACCTGCGTGCCTACCTGGAGCACGCCGGTGCCGGCGTTCACCTGGTGGGCGATCTCGACGAGGCCGCCAGGCTGGCCGCCTCGATGCATCGGCCCGTGGTCGTGCACAACCGCGGTCCGGACGCGCCGACCCCCGAGACGCTTCAGGCGGCCACCGCCCATCTGGACGACGTCCGCCACGTCGTCATCGCGCGCGGACGCCGCCGGCGCGGTCGCATGACCCGTCGCGACGTCGTGAGCCTCGACGGCACGTTCATCCGGCGAGCCGCCTTGCTGCGCGCCGTCGCCGTGGCGGCCGGACGTGCTTCACCGGAGGTCTTCCACGACGCGCCATCGCCAGCCGCGGCCTGCGAGCACGTCGTGCCGCCGACCGTCGCGCAGGCGCGGGCGCAGGGCCAGCTGCTGCTCGTTGCCGAGGACGACGAGATCAACCGGAAGGTCATCCTGCGCCAGATCGCCATGCTGGGCTACGCCGCGGAACTGGCCGACAACGGCGCCGAGGCCCTGCGGATGTGGCGGGATGGGAGCCATGCGCTGCTGCTGACGGACCTGCACATGCCCGAGATGGACGGCTACGCGCTGGCCCGTGCCATCCGCTCCGAGGAAGCGGAGCGGCGAAGCCACGGGAAGCCGCGGCTGCCGATCGTGGCCTTGACCGCGAATGCGCTGCGCGGCGAGTCAGCGCGTGCGGAGGCGGCCGGCATGGACGAGTACCTGACCAAGCCGCTTCGGCTGCAGGCCCTGGCGGCCACGTTGCGCAAGTGGCTGCCCATGGATGCGCCGCCCACGGCACCCGCAGACCTGGTCGAGCCTCGGCCCGCGCACAAGGACACCACGCTGATCGACCTGGACACCCTGCGCGCGCTCGTCGGCAACGAGCCCGCGGTCGTGCTCGAGTTCCTCGGCGACTTTCGCCGCTCGGCCGGCCAGCTGAGAACGGACATCCGCGCCGCGCGCCTGGCCGATGACCTGCGCCAGGTCGGCGCCCTTGCCCACCGGCTGAAGGCGGCCTCGCGTTCGGTCGGCGCACACGGCCTGGGTGACCTCTGCGCCGAGCTCGAGAACGCCTGCCGCAGCGGCCAGCGCGACGGCATCGAGCAGGTCTTCGGCCGTTTCGAGGAGCTGATCGCCGCGGTCGATGCACGCATCGCCGACCTGTCCGGCGGGCCGTAGGTCCGCACCACCCACGATGGCGGAAAGCTGCATGAAGACCCTTGTCCTGGACGACGATCCGTTCGCGCTGAAGTTGCTGGACCGGCAGCTCGAGCATCTGGGCGTATCGCCCGTGCTGCTGGTGGAGCGCGCCGAGCAAGCCTTGGACCTGCTGCGCGCCGAGGGCGACTCGATCGGCCTCGTCTTCTGCGACCTGCAGATGCCGGGCACCGACGGCGTGGAGTTCGTCCGCCACCTTGCCGGAGTCGGGTGGCACGGCGGGCTCGTGCTCGTGAGCGGCGAAGACCCGCGCGTGCTGCAGACGGCCGAGCGACTGGCGCGTGCCCATGGCATTCGCCTGCTCGGGGCCATCTCCAAGCCGGTCGCGGTGGCACAGCTGCGCGAGATCGTCGAGCACAACAGCGCAGGCCGCGTGGCGCGGGTCCGCCGCCCCGGCAGGTCACGCTCGCCGGACGAGCTGCGCCGTGCCATCGAAGCCGGCGAGCTGACCAACCACTATCAGCCGAAGGTCTCGCTGGTCACCGGCGAGCTCGTGGGAGCCGAAGCCCTGGTGCGATGGCGCCACCCCGAGGCCGGCCTCGTCTATCCCGACCAGTTCATCGGCGTGGCCGAGGAACATGGCCTGATCGATGCGCTGACGCGTGCCGTCCTCGAGGTGGCGTTGCGGCAGGTACGCACCTGGCTCGACACCGGTCTCGCGCTGCACGTGTCGGTGAACGTGTCGATGGACAACCTGGCCTCGCTCGACTTCCCCGACGTCGTGGCGGCGATGGCGCACTCGGCACGCGTGCCGCTCTCCGCCGTCGTGCTCGAAGTGACGGAGAGCCGGCTGATGAAGGACGTGCTCGCACCATTGGACATCCTGACCCGCCTGCGCTTGAAGCGCATCGGCCTGGCCATCGACGACTTCGGGACCGGCCACTCCTCGCTGGCGCAGCTGCGGGACCTGCCGTTCGACGAGCTGAAGCTCGACCGCAGCTTCGTCAGCGGGGCCGTGAACGACGCCTCGCTGGCGGCGATCGTCGACGGCACCCTGGCCATGGCGCGGCAACTCGGCATCACTTCGGTTGCCGAGGGCGTGGAGGAGCGAACGGACTGGGACTTCCTGGTCGAGCACGGCTGCGACGTCGCCCAGGGCTACTTCATCGCCAAGCCGATGTCAGGAGAGGCGCTGCCTGCGTGGGCGGGGGCCTGGATGCAGCGGAGGCAGGAGCTCGGTCGAAGCGCCCCGTCGTGAAGGGCTGAACGGCGAACGGATGCCGTTCCGAACGGCGACCCGTGCCAGGCGGGCCGATGGCCCGGTCTGCAGCGCGACCGGCCGTTGCCGGACGAACGGCCTGCTCACGCCGACGGCCATTGGCCGACGTTGGTGGAGGGCAGGCATGCGGTGCTCCAGCTAGAGCGCCCGCCGACGGCAGTTGCGCCCGCCGCGGCCGCCGAGCGCGCAAGGCCTGCAAGGCGCGCCTGGCGGCGTCGGCGCCTGCCCTCGCTGCCGTCGCCACGCTTGCATTGCAGCGGTAATCGCCGCTGCCGTGCGGTGCAACGGGCGCGCCACCCGGGCGGCGTGCAATGGCAGCCTTCGAGCCGGCGGGCTCGCCAGAGCCTCCGGAAAGGCAGAAAGGGGTCGCCGCGATGCACGCCTGTGCCTCGCGCGGGAGCGCATACGAGCTTCGCTTCCAGTCGCTGTTCGGCGAAGGCAGCGCGCAGGCCTTCCCCTGCGCCGCCGCGGGCCGGGTCGAGCTCGAGCGCCTGAGCGAGCGCGCGCGCAGCAACTGCCTGCGTGCGCTCGCGGCGGTCGGGCGCGACTTCGCCACACCCGCGCTGCTCCCGGTGCTGCTGCACCGAGGGCTCTGAGCCGCAAACCCGATCTTCTTCCGCAGAGACTACGCATGAACGGCACCGAAACGAGAAGCATCGAACGAGCCCGCGCGGCACGTCGCGGCTTCGTCTTCGGCCTGGCGGGCAGCGCGCTGCTCGCCGCCTGCGGCGGAGGCGGGGGCGACGAAGATGGGCCGAGCATCGCCGAATTCCAATCCGACCGCACGAGCGCGTTCGTCGGCGAGTCGGTGCGCCTGACGGCGCGCTTTGCCAACGGCGCGGGCCGCATCGAACCGGGCGTCGGGCCGGTCGCTTCGGGGCAGCCCGTGCAGACGCCGCCGTTGATGGCCGACACCACGTTCCGCCTCGTCGTCGTCGGCGGCGCACGGCAGGTGAGCCGCGAGCTCGCGCTGCCGGTGGGCTACCGCAACCGCTACCGCACGCTGGCGCAACCCTTCGTCAGCGGCGGGCACACGGCGCTGCTGCTCGCAGACGGCTCGGTGCTTGCGATCGGCGGCTCGCGCGGCGAGAACACGCTGTCGTCGAACATCACGCGTTACGACGCGGCGACCGAAAGCTTCACGACCATCGGCCAGCTCGGCACCGGGCGCCAGTTCCACAGCGCCACCCTGCTCGCCGACGGCCGCGTGCTCGTGCTCGGCGGAACG
Source organism: Rubrivivax sp. (assembly GCA_026125665.1). GTDB lineage: Bacteria > Pseudomonadota > Gammaproteobacteria > Burkholderiales > Burkholderiaceae_C > Rubrivivax. The sequence goes on along the minus strand of JAHCKS010000010.1, from coordinate 29,491 downwards.
GTGAGCCTGAACGGCTTTCGCGCCGGCGAGCTCGTCGATCCGCGCGACGGTAGCGCCCGTCCGAGCGGCGCGTTCAATCACCCGCGGCAAGGGCACAGCGCGACGCTGCTCGCCGACGGACGCGTGTTCGTCGCCGGCGGATGGACCGCCGGCGGGTCGATCGGTCTGCTCGCGAGCGCCGAGATCTGGGATCCCGCCAGCGGCCAGTTCCGGCTGCTCGCCGCGGAGATGAGCAACGCGCGCGCCGGCCACAGCGCGACCGCGCTCGCCGATGGCACGGTGCTGATCGCCGGCGGGCACTCGTGGGACGCCCGCTACCACTGGGCCGAGCGCTTCGATCCGGTGACCGAGACCTTCACTGTCGTGCAGAGCGCGGACCAGGAGCCGCGCGCGCTGCACGCCGCGCACCGCCTCGCCGACGGCAGCGTGCTGCTGCTCGGCGGCGAGGACAACATGCACAGCGCGGCCAGCCCGACCGTGCTGCGCTACGACCCGCTGCAGCGGACGATCGAGCGCGCGAGACCGCTCGCCGCGCCGCGCGGCGAGGTCTCGAGCGTGCTCGCCGCCGACGGCCGCGTGCTGATGTTCGGGGGTCTGAACGACGGCCTGTTCCCGACCGCCTCGGCCGAGGCCTACGGCAGCGCCGACGGCGGCACGCCGCTGCCGCCGATGCCGCAGGCGCGCTCCGGGCACAGCGTGACGCGGCTCGCGGACGGCCGCGTGCTGATCCTCGGCGGCTGGGACAACCGCTACGCCGACGTCGCCAGCGCGATGCTGTTCGAGTGAGGCGCGAGCCGGCGCGTCGCGCGGTGCAGCAGCCGCGCAGGCTGGCTCGCCTGCGTCGTGTTCTGGCTGGAGGCGATCGGCGGCGCGACAGGCGGTCGCGGCCTGAGGACCGCCGCGCGCGCTGCTCAGCGCAGCGCCGGCCCCTGCTCGCTGCGCTCCCAGTACGGCGGGTCGCCGAGGCGGGCCTGCAGGAATTCGACGAAGGCGCGCGCCTTCAGCGGAACGTAGGCGCGCTCGGGGAACACCGCATGCACGTCGAGCCCGGGCGCGCGCCATTCGGGCAGCACGCGCACGAGCCGCCCGGAGTGCAGGTCGGCCGCGACGACGAAGGTCGGCACTCGCAGCACCCCGGCGCCGGCGAGCGCGGCTTCGCGCAGCGCGAGGCTGTTGTTCGAGGTGAGCCGAGGCGCGACCGCCACGCTCGCCGGCCCCGCGGGGCTGTCGAGGCGCCATTCGCCCGGATTGGCGCCATAGGCATACAGCAAGGTCTCGTGCTCGAGCAGGTCGGCCGGCGCACGCGGCGTGCCGCGCCGCGCGAGGTAGGCCGGGCTCGCGCACAGCACGCCGCTCGCGCTGGCGAGCCGGCGCGCGACGACGCTGCCCGATCCGCCGAGCGCGCCGATGCGGATCGCGAGGTCGAACCCGCCGGCGACCAGGTCCTGCACGCGGTCGTCGAGCACCATCTCGACTCGCATCTCCGGGTACGCGGCGAGGAACGGCGCGATCGCCGGCGCGATGTGCAGGATGCCGAACGACATCGGTGCGGCCAGGCGCAGCTCGCCGCGCGGCGCCGCGCCGAGCTCGATCACCGCCTCGCGGCCGGCAGCCTGCTCGGCGAGCGCTCGCCGCGCATGCGCCAGGAACACCTCGCCCGCTTCGGTCAGCGCGAGCCGGCGCGTCGTGCGCAGCAGCAGCCGCGCGTGCAGCCGCGCCTCGAGCCGGCCGACCTGCTTGCTCACGGCCGAAGTCGTCATCGCCAGGCGCCGAGCCGCCGCGGCGAAGCCACCCGCCTCGACGACGGCGACGAAGGCATCGAGCCCCTCGAGCGAGTCGCTGCTCATCGTGTCCGCGCCGGAAAGATCCAATGTCCGCCCGAGGTGATTATCGAACTGGACGGTTAGACCTAATGTCCGCGCCACCGACGAAGGGGCGCGCCGGGCTTCCTTCGACAAGCTCAGGATGCTCGGAATGCGAGGCTCGGCCCGAACGGGGCCGAGGCGCCGCTGAGTTTCGTGGCCAATCAGGTGGATCCATCACGCAAGGACCTTCGATGACTTCGCTCAGGACCGTCTTCATCACCGGAGCGACCGGCCACATCGGCCGCAACGTCGCGCGCGCCTTTCGCCGCGCCGGCTATCGCGTGCTCGGCCTCGCGCGCGACGCGGCCAAGGCGAGCGGCCTCGCCGCCGAGGAGATCGTGCCGGTGCTCGGCACGCTGCAGCAGCCAGCGGCCTGGCGCGCGGCGGCCGCGTCGGCCGAAGTGCTCGTGCACGCCGCGGTCGATTACGCCGGCGACACGATGGCGCTCGACCGCGCGGCCGTGCAGGCGCTGCTGCAAGGCGCCGCCACGCGCGGCGCGACGCTGATCTACACGAGCGGCGTTTGGGTGCACGGCGACACGGCCGGCCGCGTCGTCGACGAGACGGCGCCGCTCGCGCCGATCGAGCTCGTCGCGCCGCGCGTCGAGACCGAGCGGCTCGTGCTCGGCGCGCCGGCGCTGCGCGGCATCGTGATCCGGCCCGCGATCGTCTACGGGCGCCAGGGCGGGCTCACCGCGCCTTGGTTCGGCGAGCATCCGGTGGCGGGCGACGGCCGCAACCACTGGCCGCTCGTTCACGTCGACGACCTGGCCGACGCCTATGTCCGCTGCGCCGAGCGCGGCAGCGCGGGGTCGGCGTACATCGTCGCCGATCGCTCGCGCGCCACCGTCGGTGAACTGCGCGCTGCGGCGCGCAGAGCCGCCGGGATCGGAGGCGGGCCGGGCTGGATCGCGCTTGCCGAGGCGCGCCGGACGATGGGCCCGTTCGCCGATGCACTCGCGCTCGACCAGCAGGTGAGCGCCGCGCGCGCCGAGCGCGAGCTCGGCTGGCGCGCGCGGCACGCCGGCTTCGTCGCCGAAGCGCCGATCCTGGCCGCGGCGATTCGCGCGCGTGCCGAGGCCTGAGGGCGAGGCCATGAACCTGCCAAACGTCGCAAGCGAGCGGGGCGCGCTGCGCTTCGCCGGCAAGCTCTCCGGCAGGACGATCGCGATCCCGGAGGTGAACGCCGCACCGATGCCCGCTGTCGCGGCCGTGATCCACGACGGCAGGCCGGCCACCGCCTTCGGCGTGATCGACGCCGCGCGCGGCTACCCCGACGTGAGGAGCTTCGCGAGGAAGTTCGGGCTCGTGATTCCGGCGACGAACACGAGCATGGAGCACGACCTGTGGAGCATCGTGTTCGGCAACCGGGGCCCGCGCGGGCTCGCGGGCGTCGGCCTGCACACCGTCAACGTCGTGACTCCGAGCCCGAGGCTCGCGACCGAGCGCGACCTGATCGAGTACCGCGAGCAGTTCCTCGGCGGGCTGAGGGCCGCGGTCGATACCGCGCGGCTCGCGCAGCCGCAGTACATGATCATGGGCATGAGCCTGGAGCACATCCTCGGCGGCATCGAGCCGATCCGTGCGGTGGTGGCCGACGTCGAGGCGTATTCGGGCCTCGCCTGGGCGACCTGGCACGACGCGGTGCTGGCCGCGCTCGGCAAGTACGGCGCGAAGCGAGTTGGCATCCTGACGCCGTTCGACGCGAAGGGAAACGGCAACGCGACCCGGATGTTCGAGGAGCTCGGCTTCGAGGTGATCGCGAGCGTCGGCCTGCACTGCACGAACGCGCTGCACATCGCGCATCTGCCCGACTGGGCCAAGGAGAAAGCGATCCTCGAGCTGCTCGCGACCGGCCGGAACCGGCTCGACGCGGTGGTCCAGTGCGGGACGAACATGAGCCTCGTCGACGTCGCCGAGAGGCTCGAGCCCGTGCTCGGCATTCCGATCCTCGGCATCAACCCGGTGACCTTCTGGTACGCGCTGCGCGAAAACGGATTCGACTCGCCGCTCGCGGGCGGCGGAAGGCTGCTCAGGGAGTTCTGAGCGGCTGCGTGGCCTGTTACCGCTGCAATCCGCGCCGACACGAAGGCACCATCGGCGCGGCCGATGCTCGCGCCTGACAGAATGGAGCGCGGGACAAGAGCGCGGGACAAGAGCGCGGGACAAGAGCGCGAGACAGGAGTGCAAGATGGCCGCCGACACCGTCGATGTCTTGATCCTCGACCTGCTCGAGTGGATCGGGCCGCGATCGCGGCCCTACGCCGAGGTCATCGAGGCCTGGCGCACCTCGTGTCCGCGGCTGCCGGTGTGGGAGGAGGCGAACCGGCGCGGTTTCGTCGATCGCCGGCACCGGCCGGGCAGCCCGGCGTCCGTCGCCGTCAGCGCGCTCGGGCGTGCGCACCTGCTCAGCCGGCGCGCCGGCTGAGCAGGCGCGCCGAGGAGCGCGGCCGGGAGTGGCGCAGATCGGCAGCGAGCGGGCGAGGGACCGCGCCACGTGCCGGGCAGTGATCTTCGAGGCCGAAAGGATGCTCTTCATCATTGGACTCGTTGCGGGGCCCCTGGTGCTGGACGGCGTGGGCCACCAAGCGGGCCTCGCGAAGTCGATCCAGCGCGCTGCACGGCACCGGCTTCCCGGCGCGAAGGCCTCGCTGCGCTCCCGGCACCAGCGCGCCACCGCTTCGCGGCGCATGACGATCGGCCGTCCCGAGCAGACCACGCTGTACCGGCCGGTGCAGCAGCAAGCAGCCAGCTTCATCGCGTACACCGAGGCCGGCACCGGCAGTGAACTGCCGCGGTTCATCAAGGACGACGCCTTCCTCGAGTGCGGCGTCCTCGCCCACGGCTAACATGCGGCCGAACCGCCGGCGTGCCGCCGCGGTGCGATCGAGGAAGCGCTGCCATGCACCTGACACCCGACCAGACGGCCGCCTTCGAACGCGACGGCTACCTCTTCTTCCCCGGCCACTTCAGCGCCGCCGAGGTGGCGCTGCTGAACGCCGAGGTGCCCGCGCTGTACGCCCGGCGCGAGGCTTACAACGTGCGCGAGAAGGGCAGCGACGCGGTGCGCACGAACTTCGCCGCGCACCTGTATTCCGCCCCGTTCGCGCGCCTGGCGCGCCACCCGCGCATGGTGCGGCCGGTCGAGGACCTGCTCGGCGAAAGGCTCTACTTGCACCAGTTCAAGATCAACGGCAAGATGGCCTTCGAGGGCGATGTCTGGCAGTGGCATCAGGACTACGGCACCTGGCAGGCCGACGACCTGATGCCCAGCGCCCGGGCGATGAACATCGCCGTGTTCCTCGACGACGTGAACGAGTTCAACGGGCCGCTGATGTTCATCCCCGGCAGCCACCGGCGCGGCGTGCTCGAAGCGGGGCACGACGTGACGACGACGAGTTATCCGCTGTGGACGCTCGAGCACGCGCTCATCGCGCAGCTCGTCGAGCAGGCAGGCGGGGCCGGGCGCTTCGACGCCGAAGGCCACTACCTGCCCGGCGGAATCGTCGCGCCGAAGGGCCCCGCAGGCTCGATGCTCGTCTTCCACAGCTGCCTCGTGCACGCGAGCACGAGCAACCTGAGCCCGTGGAACCGCGTCAGCGTCTACCTGAGCCTTTGCGCGGTGAGCAACCACATCCGGCGCTTCAAGCGCCCGGAGTACATCGCGCACCGGCGCTTCGAGCCGATCGAATGCCTGCCCGACGACTGCCTGCTCGCGCAAAGCGCGGTCGAGCTGCCCTGGGCCCAGGGCATGCCGGCGAGCGCCCTCGAAACTTCACCGGACCCGATCCAATGAGCCTTTGCGCCAGGCTCCAGCAGCGCGCCGCGGTCGGCAAGCCGGTGCGCGTGGGCCTCATCGGCGCCGGCAAGTTCGGCTCGATGTACCTGGCACAGGTGCCGGCGATAGGAGATTCAACCGCCTTCAGGTCGGCTCGAGACGGGGCCCCGGACCAGGCCGGCAGCTGCCGACAGGTGCCAAGTGCCTCGATGAGGGCGCGTGGACTGTCGAAGTGCCGTGCCTTGTCAGTGGCTGGAGCCTGACCAACTGCGCTCGGACCGTGCCCGCGGCGTCGCAGCGTTTGGCGAAATGTCCATGACGGCCGGCGCGGCTGAGGTGGCTTTGGTCTTGCCCCGCCCCGCGCTCGGGTGTTCACGATGCGTGAAGGCCCGTTGCCGGCCCGGTGCTGGCCTGCGGCACCGGCGCCGCCTAGAGTCCCCGGATGCTCGACGTGCTGGTGATCGGCGGCGGCAATGCGGCGTTGTGCGCAGCGATCTCGGCGCGCGAGGCCGGCATGTCGGTGACGATGCTCGAGGCGGCGCCACGCGAATGGCGCGGCGGCAACTCGATGCACACGCGCAACCTGCGCTGCATGCACGACGCACCCGAGGACGTGCTGACCGAGGCCTACCCGGAAGAGGAGTTCTGGCAGGACCTGAAGAAGGTGACGGCCGGCCGCACGAACGAGGCGCTGGCGCGGCTCGTCATCCGCGAATCGGCGCGCCTGCGGCCGTGGATGCGGCGCCACGGCGTGCGTTTCCAGCCGTCGCTGTCGGGCACGCTGCATCTGTCGCGCACGAACGCGTTTTTCATGGGCGGCGGCAAGGCGCTCGTCAACGCCTACTACCGCAGCGCGCAGGCGGCCGGCGTGGCCGTGCGCTATGAAGCCCCGGTGGCGCGCCTGGAGCTCGTACCCGGGTCACCAGGCGGCCGCTTCGCCGCTGCGGTGCTGGAGAGCGGCGAGCGCATCGCCGCGCGCGCGTGTGTCGTCGCCAGCGGCGGCTTCGAGAGCAACCGCGCCTGGCTGCGCGAGGCGTGGGGCGAGAACGAGCGCGGCGAGTGGCCGGCGGACCAGTTCCTCATCCGCGGCACGCGCTTCAACCAGGGTGTGCTGCTGAAGGACCTGATCGCGCAGGGCGCCGACGCGATCGGCGACGCGACGCAGGCGCACATGGTGGCCATCGACGCGCGGGCGCCGCTGTACGACGGAGGCATCGTCACGCGCGTGGACAGCGTCTCGCTCGGCATCATGGTCAACCGCGAAGGCCGGCGCTTCTACGACGAGGGCGAGGACTTCTGGCCGAAGCGCTACGCCATCTGGGGGCGGCTGGTGGCGTTGCAGCCGGGGCAGGTGGCGCACTCGATCATCGACGCGAAGGCGGTGGGGCGCTTCATGCCGCCGGTGTTCCGCGGCGCGCGGGCCGACACGCTGGCCGAGCTCGCGCGTCAGCTCGGCCTGCCCGAGGCGGCGCTGGAGGCCACGGTGCGCGAGTTCAACGCCGCGTGCCGGGTGGGTGCGTTCGACCACGCGGTGCTCGACGACTGCCGTACCGAAGGGGTCACGCCGCAGAAGACGCACTGGGCGCGGCCGATCGACACGCCGCCCTTCTTCGGCTACACGCTGCGGCCGGGCGTCACGTTCACCTATCTCGGCCTGAAGGTCGACGCGCGCGCGGCCGTGCACTTCGGGGGTGCGCCGAGCGACAACCTCTTTGCCGCGGGCGAGGTGATGGCCGGCAACGTGCTCGGGCGGGGCTACACGGCGGGCGTGGGCATGACCATCGGCACGGTGTTCGGGCGCATCGCCGGCCGTTCGGCGGCAGCGGCAGCCCGCGTGACCACGGCGCAAGCGTCGAACGACGACGGGCAGGCGGCGCCCGACGCGCCAGGTCGGCAGGAGCCCGCCCGGCCGAGCGAAGGGCTCGCACCGCGGCGTGCGCGCGCCAGAGCCCACCCATGAGCACGCTGGAGTTGCTCGTGCGCCAGGCGAGCGGCCTGGCCGAGGGCCGGATACCGCTGGCCGATGCGGGCGTGCGCGACGAGGCCGAGCTCGCGCGCCAGCTGCAGATCTGCAACGCCTGCCGGTACTGCGAAGGCTTCTGCGCCGTCTTCCCGGCGATGACGCGGCGGCTCGAGTTTCCGCGCGCCGACCTGCACTACCTGGCCAACCTGTGCCACAACTGCGGCGCCTGCCTGCACGCGTGCCAGTACGCGCCGCCGCACGAATTCGCGGTGAACGTGCCGCAGGCGATGGCGCGCGTGCGCGGGCGCACCTACGCGCAGTTCGCGTGGCCGGCGGCGCTCGGGCGGCTGTACGAGCGCAACGGCCTGACGCTCACGGTGGCGCTGGCCGCAGGCCTGGCGCTTTTCCTCGCGCTGGCGGTGGCGACGCACGGTTCGCTGGCGGCGCTGTGGACGCACCCGGGGGCGGGCAGCTTCTACGCGCTCTTCCCGCACGGGCTGATGGTGGGCCTGTTCGCGCCGGTGTTCGTGTTCGCGCTGCTGGCGCTGGCGATCGGCGCCTTGCGCTTCTGGCGCAGCGAGACGCCCGGGCCCGTGCGGGCCGCGGCCATCGGCGAGGCGGCGCACGACGCGCTGCGCCTGAAGTACCTCGACGGCGGCCACGGCGAGGGCTGCAACGAGCAAGACGATGCCTGGACCCTGGCGCGGCGGCGGCTGCACCACCTCGTCTTCTACGGCTTCGCGCTGTGTTTCGCCGCCACGGGTGTGGCCACGGTCTATCACTACGCCTTCGGATGGGTGGCACCGTACGCCTGGACGAGCGTGCCGAAGCTGCTCGGCACGGCCGGCGGCGTGATGCTCGTGCTCGGAACCGCGGGCCTCGCGCGCCTGCACGCGCGCCGGCACCCGCAGCACGTGGCGCGCGAGCAGCGGCCGATGGACCTCGGTTTCGTCGCGCTGCTGTTCCTCACGGCCGCCAGCGGCCTGGCGCTGGCGCTCGCGCGCGAGACCGCGGCGCTGCCTTTGCTGCTGTGCCTGCACCTGGGCGCGGTGCTGGCCTTCTTCGCGACGATGCCCTGCGGCAAGTTCGCGCACGGCGTCTACCGCGCAGCGGCGCTGCTGAAGTGGGCGGTCGAACGCCGGCAGCCGAGCCGGCTGCAGCTCGGGTCCGAATAAGGCCGTGAGAAAGAGGAGCGGCGAGATGCTCGAGATCCCATCGATGAAACCGCGTTGCACGCCGGCGGAGTGGCAAGCGCGCATCGACCTGGCGGCCTGTTACCGCCTCGTGGACCTCTACGGCATGAGCGACATGATGGCCAACCACATCAGCGCGCACGTGCCGGGCGAGCCGGGCGCGTTCCTCATCAACGCCTACGGCATGATGTACGAGGAGATCACCGCGTCGAGCCTGGTGAAGGTGAACCTGGCCGGCGAGATCCTCGCCAAGCCCGACTTCGGCGAGCTCGACTACGGCATCAACCGCGCCGGCTACGTGATCCACAGCGCGATCCACGAGGCGCGGCCCGAGGTGGCCTGCATCATCCACACGCACGCCTGGGCGTCGATGGCCGTGAGCGCGCTGCAGTGCGGCCTGCTGCCCGTCACGCAGACGGCGATGCGTTTCCTGAAGGTGCGTTACCACGACTACCAGGGCGTGGTGCTCGACGACGCCGAGAAGGCCTCGCTCATCGGCGACCTCGGCACGAGCGAGGTGCTGATCCTGCGCAACCACGGCGCCATCGTCACCGGGCGTACGGTCGGCGAGGCCTTCAACTGGGCGCACCGGCTCGAGCTCGCCTGCCGCACGCAGCTGGCGGCGATGGCGACGAACTCGCCGTTCGTGCCGGTGCCGCAGCCGGTGCTGGAAGCCACGTGGAACAACTACCAGCGCGGCACGCGCCGGCCCTACGGGCTGATGGAGTGGCCGGCGCTGCTGCGCAAGCTGGACCGGCTCGACCCCGGCTATCGCACCTGAACCATCGTGGCAGCTGCACGGGCGCCCGGCAGAGCCGGCGGCGGCTAGCATTCGCGCGCAACCGCGCCGGCGCCGGCGCAGCGCGTTCCATCCGAGGCATGCCGATGCAACCCAGACTCCCTCAAGCCTGCAACCGCCGTTCGGCCCTGATGTTCGCCGCGGCCGCGGCGGCGGCCTGCCATGTGCGGCCGGCATTCGCGCAGGTGCGTTACCCCGAGCGCCCGATCTCGCTGCTCGTGCCGTTCGGCCCCGGCGGCATCGCCGACCTCACGGCGCGTGCCGTGGCCGAGCACATGGCGAAGACGCTCGGGCAGCCGATCGTCGTCGAGAACAAGCCGAGCGCCGGCAGCATCGTCGCGAGCCAGGCGGTGGCCAGCGCCAAGCCCGACGGCCACACGCTGCTGCTGATGAGCAACGGCAACGCCGTCAGCGTGGGCCTGTTCAAGAAGCTGCCGTACGACCCGGTGAAGGACTTCGCGCCGGTCACCACGCTCGGCACCTTCGACCTCGGCCTCTTCGTGCCGGCGAGCTCGCGCTTCGCGGCGCTGAAGGACGTGGTGGCCTTCGCGAAGGCCAACCCGGGCAAGCTCAACATCGGCACCATCGCACCGGGCAGCACGCAGCATCTGTCGGCCAAGATGTTCGAGACGGTGGCCGGCATCGACGCGCTGGTCGTGCCGTACAAGGGCAGCCCCGCGGTGCTGACGGCGCTGCGCGCCGGCGAGATCGACCTCGCGTTCGAGATCGTCGGGCCGATGGTGCCGCAGGTGCAGGCGGGTGCGGTGAAGGCGCTGGCGGTGTCGTCGGACAAGCGCAACCCGGCGCTGCCCGACGTGCCCACCGTGATGCAGGCGGGCGTGGCCGGCTACAACGTGGCGAGCTGGAACGCGATCGCCGCGCCGGCGGGCACGCCGGCGCACGTGGTGGAGGCGCTCAACCGCGCGGCGCGCGACGCGGTGGCCGCGCCGGCCGTGCAGGAGAAGCTCGGCAAGCTCGGCATGCGCCTTGCGGCCAGCACGCCCGCCGAGCTGCAGGCGCTGCTGACGAGCGAGATCCAGCGCTGGGGCGCGGTGATCCGCGCGGCGAAGATCGAGCCGGAGTAGCCTGCCCGCGCCCGCGCCGGCGCCTGCGCCGGCGCCAGAAGGCTGCACGCCCGGCGCCCGATCAGCTGCCGGCCTTCAGCGCCTGCGCCGTCTGCCACGTGTCCACGCGGTGGCGGAAGCGCGTCACGAGGCCGGCGTCGTTCAGGTGCCAGATGTGCACCGCCTCGGGCTCGACCACGCGCTTGCCGGTGGCGCGCACGGTGAAGGCCACGTCGACGAGATCGACGACGAGGTTGCCCTCGGAGAAGAAGTGCTTGGGCTCGAACTGGGTCAGCTCGATCGCGCCGAGCGCCTCGAAGAAGCGGGTGACGTTGGCGCGGCCGGTGATCGGCTGCAGCCAGGGCGCCGGGTTCGGGAAGGCGTTGTATTCCCACTGCACGTCCTCGGCCAGGGCGGCCTGGATGGCGGGGATGTCGCCGCGGCCGAAGGCGGCGTAGATCTGCTGGATGCGCTCGATGGGGGTCACGGCGGGCTCCTCTCGTAAGGCCGCGCGGGGCGCGCGGGCGTGGCGGGCAGGGCGGACGAAGGCGACACGCCGAGAGGCGCTGGCGCCCATCCGTCCGAGCGTCTACGAGCGGATGACGCATCCGGATGCGCGGGGGTGGCCGGAAGCTCCGGCCACGGCGCGCGGCCAACCAGGCGCGCTTCGCCGGGCGGGATAATCCGCGCCCCGACGAGACCCATGCGACCGACGCTTGTCTTCCAGGGCCAGGTGGCCGGCCCCGACGCCTTCGAGCAAGGCTGCCTGCGCTCGGCCGCAGCCCTCGCCCGGGCCGGTGTGGGCGAGGGCGACGTCGTCGCGCTGCTGATGCGCAACAGCCCGCTGGCGATCGAGCTGATGATCGCCGCCCGGCACCTGGGTGCGCAGTGGTGCCCGGTGAACTGGCACTTCAAGGGCGACGAGGTGCGCTACATCATCGGCAACAGCGGCGCCAGGGTGTTCATCGCCGACGCGGCACTGCTGGCCGACCTGCCGGGGCTGGACACGGGCGATGCCAAGGTCTTCGTCGCGCGGGGTGCGGTGCCTGGCGTGCCGGCCTGGGAGCCGCTGCGCGACGCCACGCCGCCGATCGCCAGCCCCGCCGCGCCACCGCGCGGCGCGATGTTCTACACCTCGGGCACCACGGGCCGGCCGAAGGGCATCGTGCGCCAGCCGATGACGCCGGCGCAGCTGCAGGCCAACGTCGCGATGCGCCGCGCGGCCTACGGCGTCGAGCCCGGCATGCGCGCGCTGCTGAGCGCGCCCTGGTACCACAGCGCACCGAACAGCTACGCGCTCGGCCTCGTGCAGGAGAGCGGCACGCTCTTCCTCGAGGAGCGCTTCGACGCCGAGCGCACGCTGCAGCTCGTCGACGAGCACCGCCTGACGCACGCCTACCTCGTGCCGACGATGTACGTGCGGCTGCTGGCCCTGCCGCCCGACGTGCGCGCGAGGTACGACCTGGGTTCGATGCGTTTCGTCTGCTCGACCGGCAGCCCGTGCCCGCCGGACGTGAAGCGCCGGATGATCGACTGGTGGGGGCCGGTGATCAACGAGTGCTACGGCGCCAGCGAGCTCGGCTACATGACGCTGCTGACCAGCGAGCAGGCGCTGCGCAAGCCCGGCTCGGCCGGCTTGCCGCTGCCCGGCGTGGTGCTGAAGATCCTCGACGACGAAGGGCGCGAACAGCCACCGGGCACGCCGGGGCTGATCTACATCGACCAGCCGGCGTCGCCGGACTTCAGCTACGTCGGCAACGCCGGTGCGCGCGCGCAGATGGAACGCGACGGCCTGAAGACGATGGGCGATGTCGGCTACCTCGACGACGAGGGGTTCCTCTTCATCGTCGACCGCCAGGCCGACATGGTGATCAGCGGCGGCGTGAACATCTACCCGGTCGAGATCGAGCATGTGCTGCAGGGCATGCCGGGTGTCGCCGACTGCGCCGTCTTCGGCATCCCCGACGACGAGTTCGGCGAAGCGCTGGCCGCGGCGGTGCAGCCGGTGCCGGGTCCGGCCGGCGCGGCGTTGACGGCCGAGGGCGTGCGCGCCTGGCTGCACGAGCGCATCGCCGGCTTCAAGGTGCCGAAAGTGGTGACGCTGCACGCGCAGCTGCCGCGCGAGGAGACGGGCAAGATCTTCAAGCGCCGGCTGCGCGAGCCCTATTGGGCCGGGCGCGAGCGGCGCGTCTAGGCGCGCCCCGGGGGCGCCGTGGCCGCGGCGGCGACGCAGAGCCGCCGCCCCGCGCCTCTCTCACCACTTCGGCGGTGGCTTCCTGAGCAGCACGATGCGCTCGCGCGCGAGCTCGACGTAGCCTCCCCGCTCGAGGTCGTGCAGCAGCCGGTTGACCATCGCCTTCGAGGCACCCACGCGCTCGGCGATGCGCTGCTGGCTCAGCGGCCCGGGCACCACGCGCCGCCCACCCTCGTCGACGGCGAGCGCGTCGAACAGGCCCACCAGGCGGCCGTAGACGTCGGCCGACGCGAGGCTGCGCACCGTGCGCGTGAGCGCGCGCACGCGCTGCACCAGGCGCTGGACGAGCTCGAACGCGAGGTCGGGCCGCGTCGCGAGCAGCCGCTCGGCCTCGGCCCGCGTGACGCGCGTGAGCCGGGCGCGCCGGGTCACCTGCACGGTGGCCGAGCGCAGCTCGCCGCTGAGCATCAGCTCGCCGAACACCTCGCCGGGGCGCAGCGTGTTCAGCTCCAGGATGCGCCCGCCTTCGCCGGTGATGAAGGCCCGCAGCTCGCCCTCGTGGACGACGTACATGCAGTCGGCCACGTCGCCTTCGCCGACCACCGTGGCCCCGACCTCCCAGGTGCGTGTTTCGCCGTGGCGCGCCAACTGGCGCAGGAACTCGGCCGAGTCCTCCCGGATCGGGTCCGCATCCATCATCACCCTCCTGCACGGACGAGGCGATGGCGGCACTGTACCCACACAAGGGGGTGCCATGTTCACTATTGAACGCACCTGCGCCGACGCGCCGGCCGGCCGCGACACTGCCCGCACCGGTCACCCATCGACCGACCGGCGAAGGAGAGCCAGATGAACCGCAGGCATCAATCGTTCGACCTCGTGCGAAGCCCCTCCTGGCAGGCGCACGTGATGCCGGCCCTGATCGTGGCGGCGGTGGTGAGCACGCTGTTGGGGACGGGCGGCCCCAGCCCCGGCGAAGGAACGGCTGCCGAGGCGGCCGGCCCGCAGACCCCGCACCACGCGATGCTCCTGGCGCCTTCCCCGGCGCCCGGTGAGGGCGAGCCCGACCCGATGGCCGAAGCCGTGCACATGCAGCACTGAGCCCGGGTGGGCCCCGGCGGCGGGTCGCTGCCCGCCTTCGGGGGCTGGCGGTAGCGCGTTCGGGGCGCGGTCCATGGCGCGAGGCCCGGCGCGGGTCGCAGAATCCCACCCTTGAAAGGCGCGGGCCGGCCCTCATAGTGCCTGCCGGCATCTGTCAAAGGAGGGGCGTCGCGGCCCCGCCTGGGATTCACCGTCACCGCACCCCATGGACAAGAAGACCCATTCCTTCCAGGCCGAGGTCAAGCAGATCCTGCACCTCGTCACGCACTCGCTGTACAGCAACAAGGAGATCTTCCTGCGGGAACTGATCTCCAACGCCTCCGACGCGTGCGACAAGCTGCGTTTCGAGGCGCTGGACAAGCCGGCGCTGTTCGAGGACGCGCCGAATCTCGAGATCCGCGTCTCCTTCGACGCCGAGGCGAAGACGATCACCATCCGCGACAACGGCGTGGGCATGAGTGCCGACGAGGCGATCCAGCACCTGGGCACCATCGCCAAGAGCGGCACGCGCGAGTTCATGGCCGCGCTCGAAGGCGACAGGAAGAAGGACGCCAACCTGATCGGGCAGTTCGGCGTCGGCTTCTATTCGGGCTACATCGTCGCCGACCGCATCACGGTGGAAAGCCGCCGCGCCGGCCTGAAGCCGGAGGAGGGCGTGCGCTGGATGAGCGACGGCACCGGCGAGTTCGAGGTCGAGACGATCACCCGGCCCGAGCGCGGCACGGACGTCATCCTGCACCTGCGCGACGACGAGAGCGAGTTCCTCTCGGCGTGGAAGCTGAAATCGATCATCGGCAAGTACTCCGACCACATCTCGCTGCCCATCCTGATGAAGAAGCAGAAGTGGGACGAGGAGAAGAAGGCGCAGGTCGACACCGGCGAGTGGGAGACGGTGAACAAGGCGGCGGCGCTGTGGACACGCGCCAAGAGCGACATCACCGACCAGCAGTACCAGGACTTCTACAAGCAGATCAGCTACGACAGCGAGGCGCCGCTCGCCTACACGCACAACCGCGTCGAAGGGCGTACGGAGTACACGCAGCTGCTGTACGTGCCGGCCAAGGCGCCGTTCGACCTGTGGAACCGCGACAAGCGCGGCGGCGTGAAGCTGTACGTCAAGCGCGTCTTCATCATGGACGACGCCGAGGCGCTGATGCCGGTGTACCTGCGCTTCGTCAAGGGCGTGATCGACTCGGCCGACCTGCCGCTCAACGTCAGCCGCGAGCTGCTGCAGGAAAGCCGCGACGTGAAGGCCATCCGCGAGGGCAGCACGAAGCGCGTGCTGTCGATGCTGGAGGACGTGGCGGAGAACCAGAAGGACAAGTACGCCGAGTTCTGGAAGCAGTTCGGCGCGGTGCTGAAGGAGGGCATCGGCGAGGACTTCGCCAACCGCGAGCGCCTGGCCAAGCTGTACCGCTTCGCCTCCACGCATGCCGACGAAGGGGTCTCCTTCGACGACTACGTCAAGCGCATGAAGGAAGGCCAGGAGGACATCTACTACATCACCGCCGACACGCTGGCCGCCGCGAAGGCCAGCCCGCAGCTCGAGATCTTCCGCAAGAAGGGCATCGAGGTGGTGCTGCTTGTCGACCGCGTCGACGAGTGGATGCTCACGCACCTGTACGAGTTCGAGGGCCATTCGCTGACGAGCGTGGCCAAGGGTTCGGTCGATCTCGGCAAGCTGCAGGACGAGGAGGAGAAGAAGCAGGCCGAGGCGGCGGCGGAGGCGGCCAGGCCGCTCGTCGAGCGGTTGAAGAAGGCGCTCGAGGCGCGCGCCAAGGACGTGCGCGTGACCACGCGCCTGGTGGACTCGCCGGCCTGCATCGTCGTCGACGAGGGCGACATGAGCGGGCATCTGGCGCGGCTGCTGAAGCAGGCCGGGCAGAGCGCGCCGGCCGGCAAGCCGATCCTCGAGATCAACGCCGAGCACGCGCTGGTGAAGAAGCTCGATTCGGCCGAGGGCAGCGAACGCTTCGACGATCTGGCGCAGGTGCTGTTCGATCAGGCCGTGCTGGCCGAGGGCGGGCAGCTGGAGGACCCGGCGGCGTACGTCCGGCGGGTCAATGCCCTGCTGACGGGCTGAGCCGCGCGCCGCACGGGGTCGATGCGACGACGACGGGCCGGCCCTCCGATGAAGACGTATCGCATCGCCACGATCCCGGGCGACGGCATCGGCAAGGAAGTGGTGCCGGCGGGGCAGGAGGTGCTGCAGGCGCTGGCCGCGGCCGGGCCCTTCGCGCACCGCCTGTCGTTCGAGTTCGAGAGCTTTGGCTGGGGCGGCGACTGGTACCGCGCGCACGGCGAGATGATGCCCGCCGACGGCTTGGCGTTGCTGCGCCACAAGGACGCGATCCTGTTCGGATCGGCCGGCGACCCGGACATCCCCGACCACGTCACGCTGTGGGGCCTGCGCCTGAGGATCTGCCAGGGCTTCGACCAGTACGCGAACGTGCGGCCCACGCGCATCCTGCCCGGCATCGACGCGCCGCTGAAGCGCTGCGGCCCGAAGGACCTGGACTGGGTGATCGTGCGCGAGAACTCCGAGGGGGAGTACGCCGGCGTCGGCGGACGCGCACACCAGGGCCACGCGATCGAGGTCGCCACCGACGTGTCGATCATGACGCGCGCCGGCGTCGAGCGGATCCTGCGCTTTGCGTTCGGGCTGGCGCGTTCAAGGCCGCGCCGGCAGCTCACCGTCGTGACGAAGAGCAACGCGCAGCGCCATGCGATGGTGATGTGGGACGAGATCGCGGCCGAGGTGGCGCGCGAGTTTCCCGAGGTCCGGTGGGACAAGGAACTGGTCGACGCGATGACGGCGCGCATGGTCAACAGGCCGGCGTCGCTGGACACGGTCGTCGCGACGAACCTGCACGCCGACATCCTGTCCGACCTCGCCGCGGCGCTTGCCGGAAGCCTCGGCATCGCGCCGACGGCGAACCTCGACCCCGAGCGGCGCTACCCGAGCATGTTCGAGCCGATCCACGGCTCGGCCTTCGACATCATGGGCCAGGGCACGGCCAACCCCGTGGGCACGTTCTGGAGCTGCGTGTTGATGCTGGAGCATCTGGGCGAGGCCGAAGCCGCGGCGCGGCTGATGCAGGCCATCGAAGCGGTCACCGCCACGGCCGGGTTGCGCACCCGCGATCTGGGTGGCCGTGCGACGACGGACGAGGTGACCCAGGCGGTTTGCCGCCAGCTGGCGGGCGCTGGCCGCTGAACTGCGTGGCCTGCGCCGGCACGCGGCCGCGGCCGGCCGGGCCATGACCTGCCAGGTCATCGTCGCGCGGCCGGCGTGCGGCGAGGATGCCGCACCACCACACCACGGCAAACGCAACATGCGCATCGTTCTCTGGCTCGTCACGCTCGCCTTCGGCGCCTATTCGCTCTGGGTCATGGCGCAGGTGGGCTACATCGGCCTGTGGCAGGCCGGCCTCTCCAGCCCGGCAACGCTCCAGATCCTGCTCGACCTCGTCATCAGCTGCGTGCTGCTGGTGGGCTTCGTCGTCCGCGACGCACGCGCGAACGGGCGCACGTGGTGGCCGTGGGCGCTGGTGACGCTGGCGGCCGGTTCGTTCGGTCCGCTCGCCTACCTGCTGTGGCCGCAGCGGCGCAGCGCGCCGGCGGGCGCCGGGAGCACCGCCTGAGGTCCGCCTGAGGCGCAGCGGCGTTGCACGCGCTCCGCGCAGCCGGCTCAGCCCGCGGCGCGGCCCGTCGCCTCGCGCATCAGCTCGACCTGTTCGCGCAGCTGTGCCGTCTGCTGGCTCCAGTAGGCTGCGGTGCCGAAGAACGGGAAGTGGATCGGGAAGGTCGGGTCGCTCCAGCGCTCGGCCAGCCAGGCGCTGTGGCGCAGCATGCGCAGCGTGCGCAGCGGCTCGACGAGCGCCAGCTCGTGCGGGTCGAAGTCGCTGAACTGCGTGTAGCCGGCCAGCAGCTCGCCGAACTGGCGGGACATGCCGGCCGCGTCGCCGCTGACGAGCATCCACAGGTCCTGCACCGCCGGGCCCTGCATCGCGTCGTCCAGGTCCACCAGGTGCGGGCCTTCGCCGTCGCCGGCGTGGCGCCAGAGCACGTTGCCGATGTGGCAGTCGCCGTGCAGGCGCAGCGTGCCGAGCGGGCCGGCGGCCGCAAAGGCGCGAGCGAGCGAGTCCTGCGCCCTTTCGGCGGCGTCGCGCCACGCGGCTTGCTGCTCCGGCGGCACGAAGCCGCCGGCCGCGAGCAGGTCGATGGCCCGGCGGCCGTCGGCCGCGGCATCGAGCCGGTGGCGGTGCAGGAACGCCCGCCGGCGGCCGACCGCGTGCAGCCGGCCGATGAAGCGGCCGATGCGCTGCAGCACGCCGGCGGCCTCCAGCTCGGGCTCGCGCCCGGCGCAGCGCGCGGCGACGGCCAGGCGGTGGCCGGCGAAGTGGGCAAGCGTGGGCGGCGCACCGAGGCACCGGGCGGCCGACGGCGCGCTGCCGGCAGGCAGGGAGCCGTCCGCGACGCTCGCTTGAGCGGCCAGCACGAGCGGCGGAACCACGGGCACCTCGGCCTCGGCGAGCTCGAGCGCGAAGGCATGTTCTTCCAGGATCTGCGCGTCGCTCCAGCGGCCGGGCCGGTAGAACTTGGCCACGACCGCCCGCCCGTCCTCGAGAAAGAGCTGGAAGACGCGGTTCTCGTACGAGTTGAGCTGCAGGATGCGGCCGTCGCCGCGCAGGCCCACCGCATCGAGCGCGGCGAGCACCTGCTGTGGCGTCAGGTCTTCGTAGCCCACGCGCGGCGCGTGTTCGGCAGCTGGAGCGTCCCCGGCGCGAACGGCGCGGTCTCGTGCCGGCTCAATGCCGCATCGGCGGTGCCTCGACCACCTCGCCGGCTCGGTCGGGCAGCACGCTGGGCAGGCTGTGCGAGAAGCCGCTGATGACGCTGTCGCGGCCGAACGACGAGTCCGTGAGGAAGGCCGACCCCGCGGCCCGGCGCGTGGCCGCTCGCGGGGCGTGCGCGCCGGCGCCGTTGGCGCTGGCCGGCCGCAGGCCGCCGCGCATCACGGCCGCGGAGAGGCTCGAGGCCGCCGGACCGGGCGCCGCGGCTGCGGCGGCCGGCACCAGCAGCTGGAGCTCCGGGACCGAGGGGGTGTGCTCGGCGGCGTAGCGCACGTAGCGGATGTGGCAGGCAGCCAGGACCGCCTGCTTGATCTGCACCGAGCGACGCGAAGGGCTGCGGCCGTCCTCGAGGTCGATCACAGCCAGCACCCGGCCGTTCGGGCTGCACACCGCGAAGGTGACGTGGATGCCGCCCAGCAGGTCGAACCAGAACTGCACCTGCGCCGGGTCGGTGGGGTGGCAGAAGCGGATGAGCGGCAGCTTCGCCAGCACCACCTGCTGCGGCAGCGCCTCGCGCAGCTGGCGGTGCACGCGACGCTCGTGGGCGTTGAACACCGGCCTCTGTGTGAGCAACCACTCAGTGGGAAGTGAAGGTTCTGACTTGCGGCGACGTCCGAGACCGACGTACGCGAGAGCGCCCACCGAGCCGGCGACCACGAGCACGAGGATCCAGGCGAGCGTGGGAGTCATGGGGGTCCTGCCGGGGGGCTCTGGCTGCGGCCGGGATGCCGGACCCAAGCCCGACCCCCACGATACCAAGTCCGAGCGTGCCTCTGGAGAGGCTATACTGCGCGGCTTTTCCCGATCACGGCCGGGAAGACTCCCGAGAGGCCCGGGACCTCAGGGGCCGTCGGCATCGAAGATGCCCGCGGCACCCGAGGCGGACAAGCGGTTCCGAGGGAGGCGGCGAGGGCCACGAGATGGCCCGTGTCCGCCAGCCGTCCATGCGCCGGACGTTCCTGCGTGCCCCGCCCGGTCGGGCCGAGGGGGCCGACGGCGCGCAGCGAGAGACCCTCATGAAGACCTTCAGCGCCAAGCCGGCCGAGGTGAAGCATGAATGGTTTGTGCTCGACGCCACCGACAAGGTGCTCGGACGTGTCGCCAGCGAAGTGGCACTCCGTTTGCGCGGCAAGCACAAGGCCATCTACACGCCTCACGTCGATACCGGCGACTTCATCGTCGTCGTCAACGCCGACAAGATCCGCGTCACCGGTGCCAAGAGCACCGACAAGATGTACTACCGCCACAGCGGCTACCCGGGCGGCATCTACGCCACGTCGTTCAAGGACATGCAGAAGAAGCATCCCGGCCGTGCCCTCGAGAAGGCGGTCAAGGGCATGCTGCCCAAGGGACCCCTGGGCTACGCCATGATCAAGAAGCTGAAGGTGTACGCGGGCGGCACGCACCCGCACACCGCGCAGCAACCCAAGCCGCTGGCGATCTGAGGAACGCGATGATCGGAACCTGGAACTACGGCACCGGCCGTCGCAAGTCGAGCGTCGCCCGCGTCTTCATCAAGAAGGGCGACGGCAAGATCGTCGTCAACGGCAAGGCCATCGACGACTACTTCGGGCGGCAGACGTCGATCATGATCGTCAAGCAGCCCCTGTATCTCACCGGCAACGAGGCCGGCTTCGACATCAAGGTCAACGTGCACGGCGGCGGCGAGAGCGGCCAGGCCGGTGCGGTGCGCCTGGGCATCACGCGCGCGCTCATCGACTACGACGCGGCCCTCAAGGGCGAACTGTCGCATGCCGGCTTCGTCACGCGCGACGCCCGCGAGGTCGAGCGCAAGAAGGTCGGCCTGCATGGCGCGCGGCGGCGCAAGCAGTTCAGCAAGCGGTAACGTCTCCGGGCACGGCTCGTTCTATCCTGACGAGACCGTCCCGGATGGGCGTGCGCGGGGCCTGGGCTTCGCGCACGGCCGCAAGTCGCCGATGCGCTGGAAGCTCCTTCGCCGCCGTCTGTCGATCAGCGCGCCGCGGGTCATGATCCGCAGCCACCTGCCGTGGCCGCTGCGCTGGGCGGCGGCGGCGGTGGTGCTCGGCTTCTCGGCCGCCATCGCGCTGTGGGCGTTCGAGTTCGGGCGCGAGATCGCCGGCCTGGACATCGGCGCCAAGAAGGAACTGGCCAGCCTGCGCGACGAGATCAATCGCCTGACGCGCGAGAACGAGGCGGCCAAGTCGCTGTCGAACACCGCCGAGAGCCTGCTGCGCACCGAGCGCGCGGCGCAGGAGCGGCTGGCGCAGCAGGTGCGCCAGCTCGAGGCCGAACGCCAGCGCCTGCTTCAGGATCTCGGCTTCTTCGAGCGGCTCCTGCCCGCCGAGGGTGAAGGGCTGCAGGTGCGCGGCCTGATGGCCGAACCGGGCGACGACGGGCTGCGCTTCCAGATGCTGGTGATGCAGCTCGGCCGCAACGTGGCCGAGTTCCAGGGTCGCTACGACTTGTTGCTGACGGGCCAGCTGGAAGGGCGGCCCTGGACATTAGCATTGCCCGGGGGCGCGCGTCCCATCACGCTGAAGCAGTACGCGCGGGTCGAGGGCCTCGTGGAACATCCGCCCGGCGTCGTGATCAAGTCGGTGCAGGTGCGCGTCTTCGATGCCAAGGGCGCGGTGCGCACGACGCAGACCCTGAAGCTCTGAGGCGCGCCGCAGGAGACCCAGATGATCGGAAAGAAGAAGCCGCCGCCCATCCGCAGCCTGGTGGGTGAAGGCATGACCGTGCAAGGCACGCTGCAGTTCAGCGAGGGCCTGCGCATCGACGGCCGCGTCGAGGGCGATGTCATCGCCACCGGGGACACGCAGTCCATCCTCGTGATCAGCGAAAAAGCCCGCATCATCGGGAAGGTCATGGCGGCGCATGTGATCATCAATGGAGAGGTGGAAGGCCCCATCGTCTGCCACGAGATGCTGGAACTGCAGCCGAAGGCGCGCGTCACGGGAGACATCCGCTACGACGTGCTGGAGATGCACCCGGGCGCGCTGGTCGACGGCGAGCTGCGCAGCCTGAAGAGCGCCGAGAAGCCGCAGCTGAAGCTGGCCGCGTCGAACGACGCCTGAAACCCCGCCACCCCTGGCCGAACCGGAGCTGCCTGCCATGAACACCGTCGCCGAACCGCTGAGCCCCGCCACCGAGGAGATGCCGGCGCCGCTGATCTTCACCGACAGCGCCGCGTCCAAGGTCGCCGATCTCGTGGCCGAGGAGGGCAACCCCGAGCTGAAGCTGCGTGTCTTCGTGCAGGGCGGCGGCTGCTCGGGCTTCCAGTACGGCTTCACGTTCGACGAGATCGTCAACGAGGACGACACGCAGATGCAGAAGAACGGCGTGACGCTGCTCATCGACGCGATGAGCCTGCAATACCTCGTCGGCGCCGAGATCGACTACAAGGAAGACCTGCAGGGCGCGCAGTTCGTGATCAAGAACCCGAACGCCACCACCACCTGCGGCTGCGGCTCGTCGTTCTCGGTCTGAAGACGCCGCATCTTCCTGCCGAACGGCGCCGCGAGGCGCCGTTTCCGTTTCCGGCGATCAGGCGGGGTACAGCGCTCCCAGCACCCGCGGGCCGCGCGCGCCGGTCACCTCGACGAGATTGCCCGGCCGTCGTTCGCAGAGGGCTCGGGCCAGCCAGGCGAATGCCAGCGACTCGACCTGGTCGGGTTCGACGCCGCGGGCCGCGGTGCCGGCCACCGTCACGCCGGGCCCGGCCAGCGCGGCCAGACGGCGCATCAGGTGGGTGTTGCGCGCGCCGCCGCCGCAGACGAGCAGCTCGTTCGTGCCGGCCGCGTGGCGCGCCAGCGCGTCGATCGCCGCCTTCGCCGTCAGCTCGGCGAGCGTGGCCAGCACGTCCGCGGGGGGCAGGCCTGGCGCGGTGGCTGCGAGCGCCTCGTCCAGCCAGCGTGCGTCGAACAGGTCGCGCCCGGTGCTCTTCGGCGGCGCCAGCGAGAAGAACGGGTCGGCCAGCAGTCGCCGCAACAGGCCTGGGTGCACCCGGCCGGTGGCGGCGAGCGCGCCGTCGGCGTCGAACGGGCGGCCGAAGTGCTGCTCGCACCACAGGTCCATCAGCAGGTTGCCGGGGCCGCAGTCGAAGCCGCGCACCGGCTGCTCCTTCCTGCTCGCCGGCAGCAGCGTCAGGTTGGCGATGCCGCCGACGTTGAGCACCGCGGTGTCCGCGTGGCCGCCGAAGGCCTCGGCGTGGAACGCAGGCACCAGCGGCGCCCCCTGGCCGCCGGCTGCCACGTCGCGCGCACGGAAGTCGCACACGACGTCGACGCCGCCGAGCTCGGCGAGCAGCGCGCCGTTCAGCAGCTGCAGCGTGTAGCCGTTGCCGTCGAAGGCCTGGGGCCGGTGCCGCACCGTCTGCCCGTGCGCGCCGAGCGCACGCACTTGCGCGGCGGACACGCCGGCGCGCCGCAACAGCTCGTGCGTCGCCTCGGCGTAGAGCCTCGCCAGCGCGTTCCCGGCGAGCGCCGCCCGGTGCAGCTCGCCGGGGCCGTCGCTGTTCAGCGCCAGCAACTCCGCACGCAGGCTCGCGGGCATGGGAAGGTGCACGAAAGCGCGCCCGAGCGGCCGGGCCGGCGAGGACGCCGCGGCCGTGGGCCATTCGGCCAGCACGGCGTCCACGCCGTCCATCGAGGTGCCCGACATCAGGCCGGCGAACAGGCTCACTGCCATCCGTCCTCGCGCCACGTCAGGGGATGCCGACGGCCCGGGCGAGGACGGCCTGCGCGAGGCGCGCTGGCGAACACTAACGCGCCGCCGTCTCGGCCACCGGTGCGGCGTCGTCGACGAGCGAGGCCGCCAGCGCCAGCTTCTCCAGCACCGGCCCCCGTTGCGCCATGAACTGCGCCAGCGCCTGGGGGGCCAGCGGCACGGCCGTGGCACGCCGCGCGATCGCCAGCGGGTCCTGGTGTGCGCCACGCACGCGGAACTCGAAGTGCAGGTGCGGCCCGGTGGCCCAGCCCGTGGACCCGACGGCACCGACCACCTGCCCCTGCTGCACACGTTCGCCCGGCTTCACGCCGATGCGCGACAGGTGCGCGTAGAGCGTCAGCCGGCCGCCGCCGTGGTCCACCGTCACGGCACGGCCGTAGCCGCCCATCCAGCCGGCGCTGGCGACCTTGCCGTCGCCCAGCGCGCGCACCGGCGTGCCCGTCGGGGCCGCGTAGTCGACGCCGCGATGGGCGCGCCAGCGCCCGTTGATCGGGTCGCGCCGCATCGCGAAACCCGAGCTGATGCGCGTGAACTCCAGCGGGCTGGCCAGGAACTCGCGCCGCCGGCTCGAGCCGTCCGGGCCGTAGTAGGCCCCCCCGTCCGCGGCCCCGGGCCCGGCGTACCACACCGCGCTGTGCGTGCGCCCGGCGTTGGTGAACTCGGTGGCCAGCACGCGCCCGCTGCCTTCGTTCCACGGCACGGGCTCGCCGTCGGCGCTGCGCACTTCGTAGACGACGACGAAGCGGTCGCCGCGCCGCAGCTCGCGGTGGAAGTCGATGTCCACCGCGAAGATCTCGGCCAACTGCACGGCCACCGCGTCGGGCACGTCGGCTGCGTCGGTGGCGGCGAACAGCGACGTCGTGATGGTGCCCGCGGCCAGGCGCAGCTGCAGCTCGAACGGCGCCTCATGCACTTGCGAGACGAACGTGCCGTCGGCCTGTCGCCGCACGACGAGGCGGCCGAAGTGCGTGCCGCGGCGCGCCGCCTCGGTGGCCGGGAAGCGGGCGCTCAGCTCGAGCACGCGGCCGGTGCCGTCGACGCGTGCACGCACGAGGCGGCCGCCGCGGCCGTGCAGGTGGCGCGCCGCCGCGGCGTCGCGGCGCAGGAAGTCCGCGGCCTCGGCGTCGCCGGCACCCAGCCGCGACAGCAGCGCTTCGGCACTGTCGGTGTAGTGCGAGACCGTGCCGCGCACGAGCTCGAGGTCCTGCTCGGCCAGGGCCTGCACCTGCCCGGCCAGCGCCGGCAGGGGCAGGGTCTCGCTGACGGTGCGGCGTGGCAGTGCGGCAGGGTCGGGCGCCAGCGTCGACAGCGCGGCGAGCGGCGCCACGGCCAGGGCCGTGAGCCCGGTGCCGGCAACCGCCACCATCACGGCCGCTGCCACCCAGGGCCTGCGCGCACGCATCCAGACGGCGGCGCGGGCGCGAAGCTGTTCGATCATCGCGGCCGGGTCGATGCGCGGGCGAGGCATGCGGTCGGTCGGGGTGGGTCGGGCGTGTCTTGGATCGGCGAGCCGTGCGAGGCAGGCGAGCGCGGATGCGCCGATGCCGCCCACTAGAATTCGCGCCCTCGCGAGCAGCGCCGGCACGCGTTCGCGCCGCGCAGTATGCCAGCGGCTCCGAGTCATCGCCCCTGGGGCAGCCCCGCATCGGCCAACGGCCCCGACCCGTATCCCGCATGAACCCACCCCCCGAACACCCCGTGACCGACCGCGTGCGCGAGGCCATGGCCGTCTCGCTGCGCGGCTGCGAAGAGCTGCTGCCGCAGGAGGACTGGCTGAAGAAGCTCGCCAGGAGCGAGGCCACCGGCCAGCCGCTGCGCATCAAGCTCGGGCTGGACCCCACGGCGCCCGACATCCACGTCGGCCACACCGTGGTGCTGAACAAGATGCGCCAGCTGCAGGACCTCGGCCACGTCGTCATCTTCCTCATCGGCGACTTCACGTCGATGATCGGCGACCCCTCGGGCCGCAACGCGACGCGACCGCCGCTGACGCGCGAGCAGATCGAGGCCAACGCGCAGACCTACTTCGCTCAGGCCGGCATGGTGCTCGACCGGGCGAAGACCGAGATCCGCTACAACAGCGAGTGGAGCGACCCGCTGGGCGCGCGCGGCATGATCCAACTGGCCAGCCGCTACACGCTGGCGCGCATGCTCGAGCGCGACGACTTCAGCAAGCGGCTGAAGGCCGGCGCGCCGATCTCCGTGCACGAGCTGCTGTACCCGCTGATGCAGGGCTACGACTCGGTGGCGCTGAAGAGCGACCTCGAGCTCGGCGGCACCGACCAGAAGTTCAACCTGCTCGTCGGCCGCGCGCTGCAGCAGGAGTACGGCCAGGAGCCGCAGTGCATCCTGACCATGCCCCTGCTCGAGGGCCTCGACGGCGTCGAGAAGATGAGCAAGAGCAAGAACAACTACATCGGCATCACCGAGGACGCGAACACGATGTTCGCCAAGACGATGTCGATCAGCGACGAGCAGATGTGGCGCTGGTACACGCTGCTCAGCTTCCGGCCCGAGGCGGAGATCGGCAGGCTCAGGGCCGAGGTGGCAGGAGGTCGCAACCCGATGGACGCGAAGGTGATGCTGGCCAGGGAGATCACGGCGCGCTTCCACAGCGGGCCGGCCGCGGACGCGGCCGAGCAGGACTTCCGCCGCCGCGCCGCCGGCGGTGTGCCCGACGAGATCCCCGAGGTGTCGCTGGCCGGCGCGCCGCTGCCGATCGGCGCGCTGCTCAAGCAGGCCGGCCTCGTGCCGAGCACGAGCGAGGCGATGCGCATGGTCGAGCAGGGTGGCGTGCGCATCGACGGCGCCGTGGTCAGCGACAAGGCGTTGAAGGTGGCCGCCGGCACCTGCGTCGTGCAGGTGGGCAAGCGCAAGTTCGTGCGCGTCACCCTCGGCACCTGACGCGACGACTGCGCACGCCCGCGTTCCACGGCCCGTCGCCGGCATGCACGCTGCCGCGTACCTCAAGCTCAGCGCCGTGGTGGCGGTGGCCACCATCGCGCTGAAGACGGGGGCCTGGTGGGTGAGCAGCAGCGTCGGCCTGCTGTCCGACGCTCTGGAGTCGCTGGTCAATCTCGCGGGCGCGACCTTCGCGCTGGCCATGGTGAGCTGGGCCGCGCTGCCGCCGGACGACGAGCATCCGTACGGCCACCACAAGGCCGAGTACTTCAGCAGCGGCTTCGAGGGCGTGCTCATCTTCGCGGCGGCGCTGGCCATCGTCTGGGCGGCCGTGCAGCGCTTGCTCGAGCCGCGCCCGCTCGAGGCGCTCGGCCTCGGCATGGCGCTGTCGGCGCTGAGCACGCTGCTCAACGGCGTGATGGCGTGGGCGATGCTGAGGAAGGCGCGCGAGGTGCGCTCGATGGCGCTCGAAGGCGATGCGCGCCACCTCTTCACCGACGTGTGGACCTCGGTCGGCGTGGTCGGCGGCCTCGTCGCCGTGAAGGCCACGGGCTGGGCCTGGCTCGATCCGGCGATCGCCATCGCCGTGGCGCTGAACATCCTGCGCGAAGGGACGTCGCTCGTGCGGCGCTCGGCCGACGGCCTGATGGACCGCGCGCTCGAGCCCGAGGCGCAGGCACAGATCGGCAAGGTGCTCGAAGGCTTCGCGCATCACGCGATCCGCTTCGACCATGTCGTCACGCGCCGCGCCGGCCAGCGCCGCTTCGTCGACCTGCACATGCACATGCCCGCCGGCTGGACGCTCGGGCGCGCCGCGTCGCTGCGCGGCAGCGTCGAGCAGGCCTTGATGAGCGCCGTGCCGGGCCTGCGCGCGACGATCCAGCTCCTGCCGATGGACGTCGAGGCGCACGTGCCGGCCGACGACCCGGCCGGCGGCGGCGACCCGCTGTAGCGATGCTGGCCCTGCTGCAACGCGTGCGCGAGGCCCGCGTCGAGGTGGCCGGCGAGGTGGCCGGCGCCATCGGCGCGGGCCTGCTCGTCTTCGTCTGCGCCGAGCCGGCCGACACCGAAGCCAGTGCCGAGCGCCTGGTGGCGAGGATCCTCAAGCTGCGCATCTTCGCCGACGACGCCGGCAAGATGAACCGCAGCGTCGCCGATGTCGGCGGCGGGCTGCTCGTCGTCTCGCAGTTCACGCTCGCCGCCGACACGGGCGGCGGCAACCGGCCGAGCTTCAGCGCCGCCGCGCCGCCCGAGCAGGGGCGCACGCTCTACGAGGCCGTGCTGCGCATCGCACGCGAGCGCCACGCCGGTCCGGTGGCCGCCGGCCGCTTCGGCGCCGAGATGCAGGTGCATCTCGTCAACGACGGGCCGGTGACGATCCCGCTGCAGATCCGCTGACGAAGCGCAGGGTTCAGGGGGTGCGATACCAGTCGTGGACGCGGCCGGTCTCGACGCCCCAGCCGGTGAGCGGCGCCTGGATGCGGCTGCCCAGCGCGGCGAGCTTGGGCCGCACGAAAAGGGGCAGCACCGCCAGGTCGTCGCAGACGAGGTCGTTCAGGCGGATCAGCATCGACGCCCGCTTCACCGGGTCGAGCTCGGATTCGGCGGCGCGCCACGTGCGGTCGTACTCGTCGTTGCGCCAGCGAACGAGGTTGCGGTAGAGCCACTTGTTGGCCTTCGCCGCCACCTGCCACGAGCAGAACAGCTCCATGAAGCGCAGCGGGTCGGTGCCGCCACGCGTGATGGTGTGCATCTGCAGGTCGGCGACGAAGCGGCCGCTGGTGTCGGGGTTGCCGTGGTCGCCGGAGAAGTAGACGGCCGGCGTCGTCGACTTCAGCTCCATCTCGATGCCGGCCGACTGCGCCGCCGCCTTGACGATGGACTGCACCTTCTGCCGCGGCGGGCTGGTGCTGGTGTGGAACACCATCTTCAGCCGCTGGCTGCCCTTGGCGCGCACGCCGCCCGGGCCGCGCGCCCAGCCGGCGGCGTCGAGCAGCACGTTGGCGCGCCCCGGGTCGAACGGCAGGCCCTTGCGCGGCGAGTTGAACGGCGCCGGGTTGTTCAGGAAGTTGTGCGTGGCCACGCCGTTGCGGCCCATCACGTAGCGCTGCACCGAGTCGCGGTCGACCAGGTGCGCGAGCGCCTGCCGCACGGCCGGGTCGAGCAGGAAGGGGTGCCGGCTCGCCGGGCTCGAGCGCTCGCCGTCGACCTCGGTCCACGGGTCGGCATGGTTGAGCATGATGTACTCGGTGTCGCCGCCCGCCGCGTGGTGCAGGCGCCCGCGGCCGGTGTTCTCCATGCGCCGCAGCAGCTCGTCCTCGGCGGCGATCATCCACGCGACGTCGAAGTCGCCGGTCTGCAGCACGGCGCGGGCGGCCGAGAGGCTGTCGCCGCCGCCCTTGATCTCGAAGGCGTCGAAGTGCGGCCGGTTCGGCATGTGGTAGGCGGGGTTGGCTTCGCCGCGAACGACATCGCCCGGGCGGAAGTCGACGATGCGGTAGGGCCCGGTGCCCACCGGCCTCAGGTTCGCCGGCGCCTCGCGCGACCTGGCGCCCGTGTACGCGGCGAAGTGCTTCTTCGGCAGCATCTGCAGCACGAACAGGTCGGCCCAGGCCGGGCGCGGCTGCGCGAAGTCGAAGCGCACGCGGTGGCTGTCCAGCTTGCGCGCGGTGACACCCTGCACGCTGCCCACCGTGAAGGCGGCCGTCTCCGGATGGTTCAGGAACTCGATGGTGAACACCACGTCGTCGGCGGTGAATGGCTCGCCGTCGTGCCAGCTCACGCCGCGCTTGAGCTGGCAGGTGACCGAGTGGCCGTCGCGCGCCACGCCGCCGTTGTCGAGGGTGGGTACCTCGGTGACCAGCACCGCGTGCAGCGAGCCG
Organism: Rubrivivax sp.; assembly: GCA_026125665.1. GTDB lineage: Bacteria > Pseudomonadota > Gammaproteobacteria > Burkholderiales > Burkholderiaceae_C > Rubrivivax. The sequence goes on along the minus strand of JAHCKS010000010.1, from coordinate 185 downwards.
TCGATGTCGTAGGCGGCCAGCGGCTCGCTGAAGAAGCGCGCCGCGAGCGTGTCCTTCGAGCCCGAAGTGAAGTGCTGGTTGAGGATCGTCGGCGCCTGCCACGACAGGATGCGCAGCGTGCCGCCGCCGCCGCGCCGCGTCGGGCGGTAGACGAACGGCACGCCACCCTGCGCCGCCGCGCCCGC
>JAHCKS010000001.1 GCA_026125665.1 Rubrivivax sp. | reverse complement strand
GCCCGCACCGCCGCCTCGCGCACCTGCCGTGCCCTTGCCGCCCGGAGCGCGCCCCTGGCGCGCCCCGCCTGTGGCCTTGAAGCCCATCAAGATCGTTTGCCCGTCCTGGCCTGACCGTCTTTGCCCGATTCCGGGCGCCGCGCGGCGCGTCGAAGGAACTCGCGCGCCACCGGGGCCCCCGGGGTTTGCCCGGGGTGGTCTGCGCCGCTGCGCGGCTGGGGACTCACCTCGAGGCACGCACAGCCGAAGCTTCGCGAGCCTTGCGGCGGACCACCGGTCCAGCAAACGGTCGAGCAAAAAAAATGGGCTGGAAGGTTCCGCCCATCTCTCTGTTGTGTCGCAGCACAACCCGGAAAAAGCGCATTATAGCCAACACGTTACGCCCGGGCAAGGTCCGTGCTTGGCGCATGACAGAATCGCCGGGCCCCGTCGATCGGGTCGTCACAGGCTGTCGCGCTCCAACCCACGAACACCAGGAGATCCCGCCCATGGGCTTCCTCGCCGGCAAGCGGCTGCTCATCACCGGAGTGCTCTCCAACCGCTCCATCGCCTACGGCATCGCCCGCGCCTGCCGGCGCGAGGGTGCCGAGCTCGCCTTCAGCTATGTCGGCGAGCGCTTCAAGGAGCGCATCACCGAGTTCGCGCGCGAGTTCGACTCCACGCTCGTGTTCGACTGCGACGTCGGCGACGACGCGCAGATCACGCGGCTCGCCGACGACCTCGGGCGCCAGTGGCCGCAGTTCGACGGCTTCGTGCACTCGATCGGCTTCGCGCCGCGCGAGGCGATCGCCGGCGACTTCCTCGACGGGCTCACGCGCGAGAACTTCCGCGTCGCGCACGACATCTCGGCCTACAGCTTCCCGGCGCTGGCCAAGGCGATGCTGCCGCGGCTGAGGCCCGGCTCGGCGCTGCTGACCCTCACCTACCTCGGCGCGCTGCGGGCCGTGCCGAACTACAACACGATGGGGCTTGCCAAGGCCTCGCTGGAGGCCAGCGTGCGCTACCTCGCCGCGTCGCTGGGCAAGCGCGGCGTGCGCGTCAACGGCATCTCCGCCGGGCCGATCAAGACGCTGGCGGCCTCGGGCATCAAGGACTTCGGCAAGCTGCTGAGCGGCGTCGCACAGGCCTCGCCGCTGCAGCGCAACGTCACCATCGACGACGTCGGCAACGTCGCGGCCTTCCTGCTGTCGGACCTGGCCGGCGGCGTGACGGCCGAGATCGTCTACGTCGACGGCGGCTACAGCCAGGCCGTGGGCGGCGTCGACCTCGGCGAGCCGGCCTGACGCGGCGCCGGTGCCACGGCCTCGGGCCGGGCCGCGGGCGGGGCCGTGAGCCGGCCGGCGGCGCTCAGCCCCCTTTCACGCAGTCGACGTAGTAGCGCCGCGCGCCGGCCTGCGCCTCGTCGTCCTCGACGAGGCCATGCACGTCGGTGTCGAAGCCCGGGAATGCCGCGTTGAACTCGCGCGTGAAACGCAGGTAGTCGACGATCTTGCGGTTGAACCGCTCGCCGGGGATGAGCAGCGGAATGCCCGGCGGGTACGGCGTCAGCAGCGCCGTCGTCACGCGCCCCTCGAGCTCGTCGATGCCCACGCGCTCGGTCTCGCGGTGCGCGATGCGGGCGTAGGCGTCGCTCGGCTTCATCGCCGGGTGCAGGTCCGACAGGTACATGTCGGTGACGAGGCGCGCCACGTCGCCGCGCGCGTAGGTGTCGTGGATGGCGTTGCACAGGTCGCGCAGCCCCTTGCGCTCGTAGCGCGGGTGCTGGGCGCAGAACTCGGGCAGGATGCGCCACATCGGCGCGTTCTTGTCGTAGTCGTCCTTGAACTGCTGCAGCGCCGTGAGCAGCGTGTTCCAGCGGCCCTTCGTGATGCCGATCGTGAACATGATGAAGAACGAATACAGGCCCGTCTTCTCGACGACGACGCCGTGCTCGGCGAGGAACTTCGTGACGACGCTGGCCGGGATGCCGGTCTTGGCGAACTTGCCCGAGAGGTCCAGGCCCGGCGTGACGATCGTGCACTTGATCGGGTCGAGCATGTTGAAGCCGTCGGCCAGCGCGCCGAAGCCATGCCACTTGTCGTCGGCCTTCAGCATCCAGTCGGCCTGGCGGCCGATGCCCTCGCTGGCCAGCGAGCCCGGCCCCCAGACGGTGAACCACCAGTCCTTGCCGAAGTCCTTGCCCACCTTGCGCATGGCGCGGCGGAAGTCCAGCGACTCGGCGATGCTCTCCTCGACGAGCGCCTTGCCGCCGGGTGCCTCCATCATCGCCGCGGCGACGTCGCAGCTGGCGATGATCGCGTACTGCGGCGACGTGCTCGTGTGCATCAGGTAGGCCTCGTTGAAGAGGTGCCGGTCGAGCTTGCGGTTGACCGGGTCCTGCACCAGCACCTGGCTCGCCTGGCTGAGGCCGGCCAGCAGCTTGTGCGTGCTCTGCGTCGACCACACCATCTGGTCCTTCGGCCGCGGGCGCTTGCGCCCCATGGCGTGGAACTGGCCGTAGAACTCGTGGAACGCGGCGTGCGGCAGCCAGGCCTCGTCGAAGTGCAGGTTGTCGACGTAGCCGTCGAGCGCATGCTTGATGGTCTCGGTGTTGTAGAGCACGCCGTCGTAGGTGCTCTGCGTCAGCGTCAGGATGCGCGGCTTGACCTTCTTCGCGTCCACGCCGGCCAGCAGCGGGTTGGCAGCGATCTTGCGCTGGATGCTCTCGACCGAGAACTCGGCCTGCGGGATCGGGCCGATGATGCCGTGGTGGTTGCGCGTCGGCGTCAGGAACACCGGCACCGCGCCGGTCATGATGATGCTGTGCAGGATGCTCTTGTGGCAGTTGCGGTCGACCACCACCACGTCGCCGGGCGCCACCGTGTGGTGCCACACCATCTTGTTGGAGGTGGAGGTGCCGTTGGTGACGAAGAAGCAGTGGTCGGCGTTGAAGATGCGCGCGGCGTTGCGCTCGCTCTGCGCCACCGGGCCGCTGTGGTCGAGCAGCTGGCCGAGCTCCTCCACCGCGTTGCACACGTCCGCCCGCAGCATGTTCTCGCCGAAGAACTGGTGGAACATCTGCCCCACCGGGCTCTTCAGGAAGGCCACGCCGCCGCTGTGGCCCGGGCAGTGCCAGCTGTACGAGCCGTCCTGCGCGTAGTCCATCAGCGCCTTGAAGAACGGCGGTGCCAGGCCGTCGAGGTAGCTCTTGGCCTCGCGGATGATGTGCCGGGCGACGAACTCCGGCGTGTCCTCGAACATGTGGATGAAGCCGTGCAGCTCGCGCAGCACGTCGTTGGGCAGGTGCTGGCTGGTGCGCGTCTCGCCGTAGACGTAGATCGGGATGTCGGCGTTCTTGAAGCGGATCTCGGAGATGAACTTGCGCAGGTTCAGCACCGCCGGGTCGAGCTCGGGGCCGCCGGCGAACTCGTTGTCGTCGATGCTGAGGATGAAGGCGCTGGCGCGGCTTTGCTGCTGGGCGAACTGCGCCAGGTCGCCGTAGCTGGTGGCGCCGACGACCTCGAAGCCTTCCTTCTCGATCGCCGCGGCGAGCGCCCGGATGCCGAAGCCGGAGGCGTTCTCCGAGCGGAAGTCCTCGTCGATGATGACGATGGGGAAGCGGAAACGCAGCATGGCAGGCAGGTCCTCGGGGCCGCCCGGCGGCGGCGAAACGCCGCAGTGTAGGACCACGTGGGGACAGGCCCGGTGCCGCCGCGCGTGCCGGCCGCGGGCGCCCTTGTGCGCGCAACTTCGCCGCTGCCGCGGCGCATCGGCATGCCTGCGCCGCGCGGTGGCTTTCCCGCGGCCTACACTCGCGGCCGGGCTCGGAGCGGAGGTATCGGGTGATGGACCTTTCTGCAGCCACGCAGTGGTGGGTCGCGGCCGGCGTGCTGGTGGCGCTGGAACTGGCCAGCGGTTCGTTCTACCTGCTGATGTTCGCGCTCGGCGCGGCCGGCGCGGCGCTGGCGGCGCACGCCGGCGCATCGGTGGTGACGCAGTTCGTCGCCGCCGCGCTGGTCGGCGGCGGCGCCACGGCCGCCTGGCACTTCAAGCGCGCACGCGCGCCGCGCAGCGCGCCGGCGGAGAGCAACCGCGACGTCAACCTCGACATCGGCCAGACGGTGGTGGTGCGCGCCTGGGGCGAAGACGGCTCGGCGCAGGTGAACTACCGCGGAGCCAGCTGGGCCGCCACCTTCCAGGGCGAAGGCACGCCGGTGGCCGGCCCTCACACCATCGTCGCGGTGCGCGGCAGCCAGCTCGTGCTGGCTCCTCTCGCGCGGCCCTGACGGGCCTGCCTCCACCGGTCATCCACCACCACAAGGGCTCGTCCATGGAACTCGCGCTGATCATCCTCGTCATCGCCGTCATCTTCGTCGTGCGCACGTTCAAGATCGTGCCGCAGCAGAACGCCTGGGTCGTCGAGCGCCTGGGCAAGTACGACCGCACGCTGACGCCGGGGCTGAAGTTCGTCATCCCCTTCGTCGAACGCGTGGGCTACAAGCACTCGCTGAAGGAGGTGCCGCTGGACGTGCCGAGCCAGGTCTGCATCACCAAGGACAACACGCAGCTGCAGGTGGACGGCATCCTGTACTTCCAGGTCACCGACCCGATGCGCGCCAGCTACGGCTCCAGCAACTACATCGTCGCCATCACGCAGCTGGCGCAGACGACGCTGCGCAGCGTCATCGGCAAGATGGAGCTCGACAAGACCTTCGAGGAACGCGACATGATCAACGCCAGCGTCGTCAGCGCGCTCGACGAGGCGGCGCTGAACTGGGGCGTGAAGGTGCTGCGCTACGAGATCAAGGACCTGACGCCGCCGGCCGAGATCCTGCGTGCCATGCAGGCGCAGATCACCGCCGAGCGCGAGAAGCGCGCGTTGATCGCCGCCTCGGAGGGCAAGCGCCAGGAGCAGATCAACCTGGCCGAGGGCGAGCGGCAGGCCTTCATCGCCAAGAGCGAGGGCGAGCGGCAGTCGGAGATCAACCTCGCGCAGGGCGAGGCGGCGGCCATCCTTGCCGTGGCCGAGGCCAGCGCCGAGGCCATCCGCAAGATCGCCGGGGCGATCCGCGAGCCCGGCGGCGAGGCGGCCGTGCAGCTGAAGGTGGCCGAGAAGGCGGTCGAGGCCTACGGCAACCTGGCACGTGTCAACAACACGATGATCGTGCCGGGCAACATGACCGAGGTGTCCGGCCTCATCGCCTCGGCGATGGCGGTCATCAAGGGCGTGCCGCCGGGTGGCGGCGGCGGAGGCACGGCGCAGGCCCGGCCCCGATGAGCGAGGCGACGCGCGTCCCGCTGAACGTGCTCGGCACGCCGCTGGTGCCCTGCTCGTTCTCGCCGCTCACGGGCTGGCACCGCGACGGCAGCTGCCACACCGACGCGCAGGACGCGGGCAGCCACGTCATCTGCGCGCGCGTGACGGTGGAGTTCCTCAACCGTCAGATGGAGGCCGGCAACGACCTCATCACGCCGCGTCCCGAGCTGCGCTTCGCCGGCCTCAAGCCGGGCGACCGCTGGTGCGTGTGCGCGCTGCGCTGGCGCGAGGCCTACGAGGCCGGCCACGCGCCGCCGGTGGTGCTGGAGAGCACACACGCCCGGGCGCTGGAGTTCGTGCTGATGGAGTGGCTGCGCAAGAGCGCGGTGGCGCCCGGCGGCGCGGCGTAGCACCGCTGCATAGAATGCGCGCTCGCATCCCTGCGCGCGGAGGGATGGATGAGCGGTTTAAGTCGCACGCCTGGAAAGCGTGTGGGGGTTAACAGCCCCCCGCGGGTTCGAATCCCGCTCCCTCCGCCAGCATACTCGCTCACGACAGTGCACGACTGTGCAACGACAGTGAGGCGGCAGGCGTCCTAAGCTGTTGATTTGACAGCGCTTTTCGCGGATCCGACACTTCCGACAGTGCACTGACAGTGCATCGACGTGCGCCAGCCTCGAGCCTCCAAATCGGGGGACAGCTGGCGGACAGAACGGGGGTCGGGAGTGGCGAAGTACACCCAGCGCAGTGCGGCGAACCTGCATCGGCTGACAGCGCGACAAGTGCATCACGCGGGCGATGGCGACCACGCCGACGGCGGCGGCCTATTGCTCAGAGTGCGCGGAGAGTCGGCCTCGTGGGTACTGCGCTTCACGGCGCCCAGCGGCCGCCGCCGCGAGATGGGCCTAGGCGCATGCACACGCGGAAGCCTCGCGCAGGTCGGCGACAGCATGACCACGGCGCGGCGCCAGGCGCATGACGCGCGCGAAGCGCTGCAGCGAGGGCTCGACCCCATCGCACAACGTGAGCAGCGCCGCGCCGAGGCCAGCCAGGCCGACCTGGCCCGCAAAGCTGACCTCAACCGCCAGCGATGGACGCTGTGCCGATGCGCGCGCGACTACCACGAGCGCGTTGTCGAGCCTCAGCGGACCACGAAGCACGCGGCGCAGTGGATCGCCTCGCTCGAGAACCACATGCCGGCATCGCTGTGGCGCAAGCCCATCGACGAGATCGAGCCGCCCGAGCTACTGGAGGCGCTGTTGGCCATCAAGCCGCACGAGCGCGCGCGCAACCTGACGCCGGGCGCCAAGGTTGCCGAGACGGTTCAGCGCATCCGCCAGCGCCTCGACGCCGTGTTCGAGGACGCCATCTTCCATCGGCGCTGCAAGAACAATGCGGCGGCCGCAGTGCGGCGCAAGCTGCGGGAGCACATGCCGCGCAAGCAGTCTGGCCACTTCGAGGCGCTGCCCTACCCCGAAGCGCCGGCGCTCATGGTGCGGCTTCGTCAGGCGAACGGCGTGGCCGCGCGCTGCCTGGAATTCGCGGTGCTTACCGCGGCCCGTACCGCCGAGGCCATGGGCGCGCGGTGGAGCGAGATCGACCTGGAGACGCACACGTGGGTCGTACCCGCGGCGAGGATGAAGTCCAGCGGCAAGCAGGAAGCCGAAGACCACGTCGTGCACCTGTCGCCGCGTGCCATTCAGGTCCTGCGCGGGCAGCTCGGACAGCATCACGAGCTTGTCTTCCCGTCGAGCGTCAGGCCCGACGCGCCTCAGTCCAACATGGCGATGCTGGCGGTGCTCGAGCGGCTGGACATGCGCGGCCGCACCACCGTTCATGGCCTGTGTCGCGCGACCTTCTCAACGTGGGCGTACGAGACCGCGGCGGCCAGACCCGATGTCATCGAAGCGTGCCTTGCGCACCGCGAGGCCGATCGTGTGAAGGCGGCCTACAACAGGGCACGGTTTGCGGATGAGCGCCACGCGCTTCTTGAAGCTTGGTCTGAATACCTTTCGCGCCCGGCGATGGCGCGGGTTGCGTGAAGTGGAGCCAATCGAGGGATCCAGCATGGACGACGACAGCCCGAAGCAGTTCGTGCACTTTCTGCCGAACGCGGAGCATCTGGCCGCGCGCGAAGCGCAGATGCGGCGCAACTTCTCGCGCAGCGGCAAGCTCGGCACCTTCGAGGCGCACGCGATCGACGTGATCGCGCGGCGCCTGGCCAAGGCGCCGACCCGCTACGTCGAGTTTGGGCCGTACTGGTGGGCCGTCAAGTCCATCCTCATGGGCGACGGCTACGAATTCGGCCAGCTCGGCGAGCCGATCGTGCAGGCCACCTACCGAGCCGACAGCGACATCCGCACGCTCATCGCCGCCGAGGAGTTCGCCGAGTACCACCGGCGCACGTTCTTCGTGGGCACGAACGTGTTCCTGCTCGGCGAGGACGGCGCCGAAGCCTACGAGTTGGAGGACTTCGACATGATCGTGCGCGAGCTACTCGTCAAGCCGTCTGGTAGCCCTGCCCAGTGCTAGGCGCACGCTGAGGCGGGGCCGCCGGCGCCAGCCCGAACGCCGTGAGTCTGGGCATCAGCAGGGCATGCATCGGTGGGTGGGGCGAGGACCATCCCTTGGACGCGCCGCCCACGCGCCGCGGCCGCGAGGGCGTGTACGTTCTGATCGGAGATCAGCCGGCGCCCAACACCGAGAGCGCGATTCGGATGCTGGCCGTGCCCATGACAAGTAGCGACGTTGGCGCAGGCGCGTGCCAGCACAGTTCCCTTCGGTCCCTCGAGGAAAGACGCAATGACACTGGACCGCCTGGACATCGAGGTGCAAATCAACGGCGCTGAAGAGCTCCTTCGCGTCGCTAGAGACGCTCCATGCAACCGCCTCGTACAGGATCTCGCTCAAATGCTGGAGTCGGTAGTTGACACGTTGGCAGAGGTTGCGACGCAGGTGCCGGTCAAGCCCGAGGACGTTGACGAACCCGACGTGTTCGAGGTTCAGTCGTGGCTGCACGGCTGGAAGATCGGGCTTCAACACGCCCAGTGCCGTCTCACAGAAGTCATGCGCAAGCGACCGCTCAAGGGCTCGGGTGCCAAAGCCGAGCAGGGACTGCGATCCCTAGCCGACGACCTCGCTGAAGCGGCGCTCGGCGATCCGGAGGACTACGGCTTCGATCCGCCGGTGGTTCCGCCTACCCCTGGCCAGTTGCCGACGACGCGTCGCGCGGACGCTCCTCGCCAGGAAGACGGAGCGGTGGAAAGAGCCATTGGCTGGCTGCGCGACCTCATGAGGACCGCCGGCCCGCTCCTGAGGCCAGAGATCCGGCGTCGCGCCGCCGCGGCGGGTCTTGGCTGGCGGACCGTAGAGCGCGCAAGGGAACGCGCCGGCGTCGACTCCCGGCGCACCGGCGCGCGCAAGCCGACCGTGTGGTTTCTGAAGGACGTTGACGGTAAGCGTCCGGCCAACCCGTCTTGAACAGCAGAAGCGGAATCGCGACGATGGTGTCCACCAAAGACGGTAGGTGGACACCATGGCACAAGCTCCAAGCACGCGCGCCGCGCGCCGGCGTCACGACGACGACCTGAAGCGGCGCGTGCTGGATGAGTGCCGGCAGCCCGGCGCCTCGGTGGCCAAGGTCGCGTTGGCGCATGGGCTGAACGCCAATCTCGCGTTGACGGTCTGCGCCCATAGGCGTTCTGGTCCTGATTTGCCAGCCTATGGCGCGATTGGCGCGACTGCCTCTTACCTAGGACGCGGGTGCGTCGGGGCGCCCATGGGTAAACCGCGCACGGTTCACCATGCACTCATGATGACACTGCGTGCACACACAGGCCGCAGATTGGCGCACAGATTGCACACCAGCGACAACGAGCAGGAGACGGTTCCGAGCCTTCAGAACCTGATGGAGGCCGTGCGTGCCGCGGTGGCCACCAAGGCGCAGCGGAATCCTCCTCCGGCCGCGACCGGCATTGCCGGTGCCGCACGCTACGTGAACGTGTCGGTGCGGAAGTTCAAGGCCATGGAGGCGATCGGCCTGATGCCTGCCGGCCGAGCCACGAGCTCGAGGTCGTATCTGTGGTTGTACACGGAGCTCGATGCCGCGCTGGCAGCGCTGCCCAAGAAGACACCGCGCAAAGGCGAACCGGCGCGCCTCGCCGCAGGGAAGCAGGCGTCGAAAGTCCGTAAGCGTGGCACAGCCGTGGGCGACCGCGAGGTGGCGGCAGGATGACGTCTCACAACGGCACCGCGCCCCGTGCGGCGCCCTACCCCGCGACCACGCGCGCCAAGGGCTGGCGGTTCGAACTGGACTACGAGCAGATCGAGCAGAGCACCACGTGGGACTTGGCGGCCGAGACACCGATGGCGCAGCACTGTCTGCTCATGATGTGGCTCGTGGCCTGGCGGCAGGTGCCGTGCGGCTCCTTCCCCGACAACGAGGACGAGATTCGCGCGAAGTGCCGCATCCCGCGCGAGATGTGGACCGCCGCGCGCGACGTGTTCATGCGTGGCTGGTGGCTGGCTGACGACGGCCGCCTGTACCACCACACCATCGCTGGCCGCGTGGTCGAGATGTTGGGGAGGCGGCGCGGCGACGCCGACAGGCAGGCAGCCAGGCGATCGCGCAAGGCCGCAGAAGCCGCCGCAGTCGGCACCGGTCACAGCGAAGTCACGCGTGACACCGGAGTGACTCACCACGATGTCACGCCTGGCACCATGCGTACTCACGCTGAAGTTCGGCGTGAGTCCAGTACCGACCACCGACCACCGAGTACCGGAACCAGGACCGAATCGGGTGATGGAGGCGTTGGTGACGTTGGAGAGGGTGTAGCGCGTGAGCGCAACGTCACGCGTGACGCTGGCGTGACTCACGCGAAGTCCGGTGTGACTACGTTGGGCGAGGGGCCGACGTCGCCTGCGGCGAGGAAGCCCGCGCGCAAGCGCGCGGCCCCCACTGCTCTGCCCAAGCCCGAAGACGTGACCACGGAAGCGTGGGATGGCTGGGTCGAGCTGCGAGAGCAGAAGCGCGCACCTGTCACGGCTCTCGTGCTCGAAGGGGCCAGGAAGGAGGCTGCGCTTGCGAAGCTCACCCTCGACGAGTTCCTGCGCGTGTGGGTGTACCGCGGTAGCCAGGGCCTGCACGCTGACTGGCTCACGCCGAAGGACCGGGCCGTTGTGGGCGGCGCGCACGTACACCGCGGCCCAGCCGGCCAGCCGCGCATGTCCAAGGAGGAGCGCGACGCTGAGGCGATGCGCCTGTTGGGCATCGACCCCGCGCTGCACGTGCAAGGTGAGGCCGTTGTTGTCGACGGCGTGGAGGTTCTCGATGCGAAATGACGAGCTGCCGGCGTTCACTGCGCTGCTCGACGGTACCCACCGTCTGCTGAGCCGCAACCAGTACGAGCCGAACCCGACGTCCACGGCGCTGTTCTTCGCCGCGATGCGCGACTACACGCTGGACCAGGTGCGCGCCGCGCTGGACAACCACCTGCGCACGAGCCGCTTCGTGCCGATGCCGGCCGACCTGCTCGACTTCCTGCGCGGCGACGACGGCAGCGACGGCCGGCCCGGCGCCGAGGAGGCGTGGGCCGCGGCGATGCTCAGCCGCGACGAGAACGAGACGGTCGTGTGGACCGAGGAGACGGCCAAGGCGTGGGGCGTGGCCGCGGCGCTCCTGCAGACCGACGAGGTAGGCGCGCGCATGGCCTTCCGCGAGGTGTATCTGCGCGAGGTGAAGAAGGCGCGCGCCCAGCGGCGGCCGCTGAAGTGGCAGGTGATGCTCGGGCACGACCAGGCGCGCCGCGCCGAAGCCGTCCGTCGCGCCCAGGCCGAGGGAAAGGCGGTCGAGGGCCCCGAGTTGGAGGCGCTGGCCTACACGCCGGCGCGCGGCCCGGTGGAGCTGCTGGAGGCGCCGGCCAGCGCGCAAGTGCAGAGCCCGGCCGCGATCGAAGGCCGCGCCAAGCTGCGCGTGCTCACCGAAAGCATGAAGGCGCGCATCTGCGCGCGCGAGCGGTCCGATGCGGTGGGGAAGGAGCTGACGAAAGAGGCGGCCGAGCGCGCGGCCGAGCGCGTGGCGGACTACGAGGCACGTCGACGCACTTCCGCCCAGCAGGAGCCACTGCCGATGCCCAGGAAGTCCAGAGGAGTGGCGGCATGACGACGATCACCGACGCCGCCGGCCCGGCGTGCAAGGAATCCATCGGTCGCGCGCATGGGCGCGTTCCGCCCCACTCGGTAGAAGGTGAGCAGAGCGTGCTGGGCGGCCTGCTGCTGGACAACCTGGCCTGGGACCGCGCCGCCGACCTGCTCACCGAAAGCGACTTCTACCGCTTCGAGCACCGCCTCATCTACGGCGCCATCGCCGCGCTCGTGCAGGCGGGCAAGCCGGCCGACGTCATCACCGTCTTCGAGCGCCTGCAGGGCCTGGGCAAGGCCGAGGACTGCGGCGGCCTCGCTTACCTGAACGCGCTGGCGCAGAGCGTGCCCAGTGCCGCCAACATCCGGCGTTACGCCGAGATCGTGCGCGAGCGCGCCATCCTGCGAAAGCTGATCGCCGCCAGCGACCAGATCGCCTCAGCGGCCTTCAACCCCCAGGGCCGTGCAGTGCCGCAGGTGCTCGACGAGGCCGAGGCGAAGATTCTGAAGATCGGCGAGGAGGGCTCGCGCCAGCGCGCCGGCTTCCAGAGCCTGGACAAGCTCGCCGTCGCGCTGCTGGACCGAGTCAGCGAGCTGCACGACAACGGCGCCGAGGACGTGACCGGCGTGCGCACCGGCTACTTCGACCTCGACCGCCTGACCGCCGGGCTGCAAAGAGGCGACCTGATCGTGCTCGCGGCGCGCCCGTCGATGGGCAAGACGGCCTTCGCGCTCAACATCGCCGAGCACGTGTCGGTGAAGGAAGAGCTGCCGGTGCTCGTCTTCTCGATGGAGATGGGCGCCTCGCAGCTGGCGCTGCGCATGGTGGGTAGCCTCGGGCGCATCAACCAGCAGCACCTGCGCACCGGGCGGCTCGCCGACGACGAGTGGGGGCGCCTGGCGGAGGCCGTAGACAACCTCGCCAAGGCGCAGGTCTACATCGACGAGACGCCCGCGCTCACCGTGGCCGAGCTGCGCGCGCGCGCTCGCCGCATGGCGCGGCAGTTCGGCAGTACGCCCGGCCTTGTCTGCGTCGACTACCTGCAGCTAATGAGCGGCACCAGCGGCAGCGGGGAGAACCGCGCTACCGAGATCGGTGAGATCTCGCGCGGGCTGAAGGCGCTGGCCAAGGAGCTGCAGTGCCCGGTGATGGCGCTGTCGCAGCTCAACCGCAGTGTCGAGAGCCGCGACAACAAGCGGCCGCTGATGAGCGACCTGCGCGAGTCCGGCGCCATCGAGCAGGACGCCGACACCATCATGTTCATCTACCGTGACGAGTACTACATCAAGGGCGCCTGCATGGAGCCGGGCGTGGCCGAGATCATCGTCGCCAAGCAGCGCAACGGCCCGGTGGACACGGTGAAGCTGACGTTCCTGAAGCCGCTGACGCGTTTCGAGAACCTCTCGCAAGGCACCAACTGAGTCGAGCCCTCACGCCACCGAAGGTAACGCCGGTACCGACGGCATCCTAGGCTGGACGATCCTGCGCGCCATTGCCGAACTCACGCCAGCCAGCGAAGGAGCCCTCATGCCGGCGCCTGATCACCGCGAACATCTACCGCCGCTCGACATCGCCGAGGCCAATTGCCTCGCCAGCCGCCCGCGCCTACCTCGCAGCGTGCACGCCGCAGACAAGGGCCGCCCCGCTGTCGAGGTGGCGGGGATGAGCGACGAACGCGTTCGTCGGGTCCACCTCACGGCCCGGCCGGCGTCTCTTCCACTCCCCGGTCACGCCGCTCAGGCTGCGCCGACGGGAGGAGTCAGGGAGTGAGCGCGCCCAAGTCGAAGTCCGCCGCGAGCTCGGCCGCTCGGGCGCGAACGCAAGGGCCTACCCATGGCCCGGCCGAGCTCTTCCGCGCCGACAAGGAGCGGCACCGCTGGCGGCTGACCGACCTACAGACCGTGCTCGATGCCATCGCGCAACTCGCGGTGCCGCCGGCGGCCGCGGTGGTGCGCGACCGCGAGGGGTGCCCCGATGCCGCGCTCGTCGCCGTCGCGCGGGAGACGGAGGTGGCGCTGCATCTGGCCCTCGCATCGCTGATCACGCCCGATGGTCTCGCTCGCCTTGCGGCCGGACGGCCCGATGGACCCATCTGGCTCGACGACGTGCGCGAGTCCGCCCTTGCGGCAGCGTACGAAGCGCGAGCCGAAGTGGACGTGGCCGAGCAAATGGCGGCGCTCGGACGTGCCGCGAAGATCAAGGCCGAGGCCGCGGCTCGCAAGGCGGCGGCTGGCCCCGGCGAGACGTCGGCCTCGCGGAGGTAGTCGCATGCCCGAGCGCCGCGACCTCACCGAAGGCGAGTGGGCTTTGGTCCGGGCCCGCTGGGAAGGCGCGCACGCCCCCAGCGATCAGGGCTGGCGCTGGCTTGTCCTGGAGATCAGGGAGGCGCTCAACGCCGAAATCGCCCCCAAGATCATCGAGCGCCGCGCCCTCGCCGACGGGTGGTGCAAGCGCCCAGACCAGACCAGCTCGCCTCTCACTCCGAAGGCGAAGAGGGACAAGGGCGGTAGGCACCCGTTCTCCAAAGACGGCGAAGAGCCGCCCACTACAGACATCCACCCCGTAGTCCTGCCTGAAGGCGTCAAACCCAGCGGCTACGCCGGCCGCGGCCGGCCCACCGACTACAGGCCCGAGTACGCCGGCATGCTCGACGAGTTCTTCCGGCGGTTCCAGCTCGCCATCCTCGCCGAGCGCACCATGACCGGCACCAGGGCCGTGACCATCCCCATCCTCATGCCCACAATCGGGCGTTTCGCGGCCCTCATCGGCGTTTGGCCTCAGCGCATCAGCGAGTGGGTGGACAGGCACCCCGAATTTGCGGAAGCTCACGCACGCGCGCTAGGCGTCACCGAGGCGCTTCTTGTCGAGGGCGGCCTGGCCGGCCACTTCAATCCGCAGGTTGTGAACTTCGCGCTGCGCAACCTGTGCGGCTGGAAGGATCGGAAAGACGAGGCGCCGACGGCAGGCCAGGTCAACGCTGCAATGCTCGACGAGCTGTACGGCTCGGCGATGGCGAAGTCTCGCGAGGACGGCAGGCGTCTGCGCGAGCAGCGGGCGAAGCTGCGGGCCGAGATGGATCGGCCGACACCGACACGGGAGCCGGCTGCTGAACAACGACCTGCAGGCGGCGTGCCGGAAGAGGAAGAAGACTGAGATGAGGCTGAGCCTCGTGGCACGGTGCGAGGCCGGCCTCGAGCGGATCCAGCGAGCGCGCACAGCAGGATCAGGCCCGTACCTGCCAAGCAGCTCCTGGCCGCCGTCGTCGGCGGCCCGCGACCTCGGGTGCGCGGCCGCCGGCGGCGTCGGGAGGACGGCGGCTGTGAGGGGAGCGTCCGCGCCGTCTAGACTGGCCGGCATGTGCTACTCGGCCCAGATCGTCGCCAACTACCGAACCTACGTACGCCTCTTCGGCGCGCAGATCAGCCTCTCAGAGTTCGTCGACCTGTTCTGGCGCCGTGCACGCGAGGCACAAGCCTTCGACGCGCCGAAGGCACTTGAGGATGCGTTCTCGCAGGGCGACAGCCCGCAGGAGCGCGAGGTGTGGGCTCTGATCCAGGAACACCGCACCCGATCCATCACCGAGACCGAGCAGCTCCTCTTCGCCCAGCGGGCACGCCTGGCCGAGGCCGAGCGGAAGCTCGCCGTGAAGACCACCAAGGCGGCGACGGAGAGTCGGCGCATCGCGCTGTCGAAGATCGACTGGTGCATGGCCCGCCTCGGGGACTTGCGACGCGTCGGTGACCAGAAGCGCGACGACGCGCGCATCTTCCCAAACTGGTACGCGCCGGTGGTGGCCGAGGTGGCCGGCGTGCGCGTGGTGCAGCCGATGCGCTACCACTGCCTGCCCGCCGGCCGGCCAGAGCGGTTTGATCGGGAGTACCCCGGCACCTTCAACGCCCGCCGCGACAGCCTGGAGGGCTACTGGAAGGGCGTCTTCGGCGTGACGCACGGCGTGGCGCTCATCGAGGGGTTCTACGAGAACGTCAGCCGCCCCGGGCCTGACGGGAAGCCGCAGAACGTCGTCCTCGAGTTCCGGCCGCGCGACGGGCGCCCGATGGCGATCGCATGCTTGTGGTCGCGCTGGTCAGTACCTGGCAAGCCCGACCTGCTCTCATGGGCCGCGATCACGGACGAGCCACCGCTGGAGGTGGCCGCGGCCGGCCACGACCGCTGTGTCATCCCGCTACGCGCCGAGAACATCGACGCCTGGCTCCGCCCTGACCCGAAGAACCTCGCCGCCGCCTACGCGCTGCTCGACGATCGAGAACGGCCCTACTACGAGCACCAGCTCGCGGCGTAGGTACCCGACAGGAAGGGCGGCTGAACCGTGGTCCGCGGGGCGGCACGTGCATCATCACCGCGACCGGAAAGAAGCATTGACCGAACTGCAGGTTGCGCAGGCGCCTTCATCGGTGCGGCGTACTCGGCGCCGGGGACGGCTCCGTTCGGCGGGCGTGGCGGAGTGACCGTCCGCCAGGCGGCCCCGCTGGGGTAGCTGCGCGCTCGACGGCCATCACGGTCCACCAGTACGTCCGCCATCACGGCCCCAGAGCGTGAGCTGACGCTGCCCATCCAGACCCCATCGACGGGCTCGCCGGCGACCGATCCCGGCCCGGCGCTGCATGTGCCGGCACTCGGGTCCCCACCCGTCGTACCTGCCCGGTTCAGCAATAATTCATGGCTCCGCAGGAGTCAGTACATGGCACGAAAACCGCGAGACGCTGACGGCGCTGCCGACCGCGCCCGGGAGGCGTTGCGGACGACCGCTGATGCCGAGGTCCTGCGTGTTGCGCAGGCGACCCTGCTGCCTCTCCTTGGGCTCTCTCTGGACGAAACAGCCCAGATCATCGGCCGCGACCGATGGTGGGTCTCGCGGGCGCGCAACCGCTTCCTGCGCGGCAAGCCTCCGCCGAAACATGGCGGCCGCAGGCGCGGGCTCTTCCGGGCTGACGAGGAGCTCGAGCTGGTGAAGTTGGCGGTGCGCCAAGCTGGCCGTCTCTTGTTTCCAGGGAGCCGCAGGTCGGTTCGTGGCGCGCTGCGCAACTTGATGGACAAGAGGACACCATCGCCGGCGGCCGAGAGCACGATCACTGACATGCTGAATCGAGTCGCACCCAGGGTCATCCCGGGCGCCACGGGCCGGCACCTCGAGGCACTTGCGTTCCACTTGTCACGGCTTTGGGATGTCGAGGCCGAGCTCGCAGCCAGGCGAGACCGATCCAAGCAAGGCAATATTGCGTCTTGATGGCTCATCGCGGCCTAAACCTGACCGCAACACTCCTTGCCGTGCCGTCCCACGCGGCACCCTGCACCGGCGTCTTGACCGGGCCAGGAACCTTCCAGGAACCCCGCATGCCCACACTCACCTACACCGTTCGCCACGGCCGCCGCGCCGGCACCCTCCTCACCCCGCACCGCTACAACGACGGGCACTATCGAGCCCACAAGACGAACTCCCGCAACGACCCGGAGGGCCGGCGCGTCGGCACGTTGGACGAGCTCGTTGACCTGGTCCGCCTCGGATACCACGTGCGCATGAGCAACATGGCGGCGGACCATGCGCCTTCCACCGTGAAGCCCGAGATCCGATGAGCGTCACGGATCAGGAAGAACCGCCCCATGCCAAGCACCCTCCCCGCCGACCTGACGACCTACCTCGCCTGGCGCTTCGATGCCGTGCTGCCAGGGACGTTTCGCCGCAACAAGGTCGACTTCGCGCACCACGAGTACCCGATCCTGGCGCCGTTGCCCACTGGCGGGCGGAACACGCCACCGCTCGAACGGGCAGCCAAGGGTGGGCCGTACGTGTACTTCGTATGCCACGCCGCCAGCCTGGTTCGCTACGTCGGCAAGTCGCTCGAGGAGCAGGTCATCCAGCGGTGGGTACGGCCCGGCGTCGGCGGGCCTGCCAAGCACTACTGGACGCACTCGACGCGCAGCGGCGGCGCCGTGTTCGAGATCGCCCGCGGCCTGGCATCAGGAAAGTCGCCCTTCTTCGCGCTGCGATACGTGCCTGTCGCCGAACTCGACGAGGCGCGTCGCCGCCGCTTCGGGCTGCAGCCCGGCGAGGAGCCCGCCAGACAGGCTGAGCGCGCGGAGCAGGGGCTGATTCGTGAGTTGCTCCCCGACTGGAACCGCAGTTGATCCTGCCCAGCTCAGGGAGTGAACGCGCCGGGTTGCTTGTGCCAGCCCAGCGGTATGCCCAGGCAGGGCAACGGCGCCGGCGCCTTCAGCCCGCCACTCCTGCCAGCTTCTCGTAGCCCGAGCGGATCACCCCGGCGATGAGTGGCCGCCGCGCCTTGAGGAACTCCTCATAGGGCAGCGTCCACCACGCCGGCGGCAGGGCGTGCCAGCGCATCATCGCCGCGAGATCGTCCTCCTCGAAGCGCTTAGCGTACTTGGCCCAGTAGTCACTCGGCGGCGCATCGGAGATCGCGATGTTGTCGTCCCACTCCACCAGCGCATAGTTCGCGATCTGGTTGATGTCGCGCACGCTGTCGACTCCGTGCTTCTTCAGGTACTGCCTCGGGAACAGGTGGTGCCGCTCCAGGGCCTTCTTCTGCCCCTGCGCCGGAGGATCGAGCAGGTCCACCACGGGGCTCTTCGAGAACAGCGCCTTCGCGCCAAGCAGCGTCTGCGCCGCGTAGAAGCCGAACAGTGCCGGGCTGCGCCCGGCCGAGGTGGCCAGGTCCAGCGGCAGGGTCTTTGTCCAGTAGTCGTCGGTCAGGGTGGCGGCTTCCACGGTCGCCAGCCGCGAGAGGAACTGATCGGCTGTCTTCAGCTCGCGCAGCTCGGCCAGATCCTGCTCCATGCGTGACTCCGGGGACGACGTGAAGCGCCCGGTCTGCAATGACATGAAGAGCCAGCGTGCGATCGCGTTGCGGAGCTTGAAGCCCTCCACCGCGTACTCGGTCCGGCCCAGCAGGTAGAGCTGGTAGGCGAAGACCAGCGCGTTCACCGAGCTGATGGTCCTCTCGCTGCGGTAGCCGGCGGCGCGCACCACGTTCAGGAAGTCGGCCCAGTAGGTCAGATTGAGCACGCGGCCCTGGGCGTCGCGCAGCTTGCCGAACTGGCTCTCGCGCTGCGCCAGGCTCACCTCGCCGCTGGCCAGGTCCTTGCCGCGCAGCAGCGAGTACACGTGCTCCAGCCGCGCCCGGCGGAACGCCACGCCCACGTCCACGCGCAGCAGGTGGTCGGGGTCGGGCTGGAAGATCTGGTTGAAGGCGCTGGCCTGGCCCGCCGGCGCCGGCTGTCGCGCCGCGCGGCAGAACCTCTCCAGCTCCGTGCGCCCGTCGTCCCAGAACACCGACATCAAGGTCAGGATGAAGTCCGACTGGTTGAGCTTCTTGCCCTCGCTGTTGATGCGCACGAAGACATCGGCCACCTGCTCCTCGGTGCATTGCTGCGACAGCTCCAGGGCGATGAACGGGAAGTTGGTCAGTGCAGCCAGCCGGCTGATGGCCTTTGCGATCCGATGCTCCTCGTCCTTGGGCACCTCGCGCGCCGAGCGCAGGCGGTCTAGGTATCCCGACACGAACTCGTAGGTGTCGGTGCGGAACACCTCGGACACGTCGAGGATGTACTCCGGGTCGCGTTCGGTGGTGGCGTCGGGCACAGTGAAGCTACCGCTTTGCGGGCGGAAAGCGATGCGGATGTGCTCCCGCTCGAAGTTCTCGCGCACCACCGCCTCGCGGTGGATCACGGCGTACAGCGAGGTCAGCCGCTGCTGCCCGTCCACGATGAGCAGCGACGGCGCCTTCTGCTTGTTCGTGTCGCCGATGACCTTGGTGTCCACGCCCTCGGCGCCGGTCTGCCAGAACAGGAAGTAGCCCACCGGGTAGCCGCGGTACATCGAATCGAACAGGTCGCGCACCTTGGCGTTGGCCCAGACGAAGGGGCGCTGGATGTCGGGCAGGCCGATGCGGCCCAGGCCGATGTCGTTGATCAGCCCCCCAAGGCTGTAGTGCACTTCCTTGAACAGGGTCTCGGTCACGTTGCCTCCACATCAATCGCGTTCTTGAAGCCCGCGGTCTTCGCCGCCTCGCACCACTTCACGAGCTCAGCCACGCACGCATCAAGCTGATCCCGCACCTCGTACACCCAGAACCGCTTCACCTCCCACCCCAGCTCGATGAGCCGCTGGTTCCTGAGCTGGTCGCGCAGGCACAGCTCGCCGGTCCAGCTTCGGTGGTAGCGCTCGCCGTCCACCTCGACATCGAGCCGCCGCTCGCCGACGATGAGCGCGAAGTCCAGGTCGTACTGCTCCACACTGTGCTGCGGGATGGGCCGCAGCCCGGCGGCGTACATGGCCCGGTACAGCACGCGCTCCCAGTCCGACACCTGCTCGGGCCGCGCCACGCGCGGGTAGTCCGGTCCGTGGTCTCCCGGCCACATCTCATCGCCCCGCGGAGCCGCGCCGTTCAGGCCGGCGACGTAGCCCGCAAAGCTGGCGAGGTAGTCGACGCCCGAGTCGGCTGCGGCCGCCCGGTCGCCCACCACGTGCAGCAACCCCCGGGCGCGCGTGATCGCCACGTTGAAGAGGTTGCCGTTGCTGCGCAGGAACCCCAAGGCGCCATCCGGCGTGCCGTTCGACACCACGGGCGAGAAGAACATGACATCGCGCTCGTCGCCCTGGAACCGGTGCACCGTGTCCACCAGCAGCTCGGCGCGGTCGCGCACCGGCGCCAGCCCGTCGCTGGCCGCCACCAGCTCCTGCAGCAGTTGCGCTTGGGCCCGGAACGGCGTCACCACGCCGACCGAACCTTCATACCGGCGCGCTACCAGCAGGTCGTGCAGCGCGGCTAGCACGGCCTGCGCCTCGGGCCGGTTCAGCGCGCCGCCGGCCGGCGGCCGCACGACCTGGCCGCGCTGGTCCTGCCACACGACGCCGGGCTCCGTGCCACGCGGGCGCCGCAGCCGCCGGTGGCGCGTGGCCACGCGCAGCCGCCCCTCGTAGAACGTGCGGTTGGAGAACTCGATGATGTCGGCGTGCGAGCGGTGGTGGTCGCGCAGGTTGACGATGTTCTCCGGCGGCACAACGCCGGCGGCCACGTCGTAGAGCGACGCCACCGAGTACATCCACCCCGCGCGCGTCTCCACCAGACCGTGCTTGCGCAGCAGCTCGCCGTCGCGCGCGCGGCTGAGTGCGCTGATGTGGCGCAGTTGCTGCGGGTCGCCGATGATGACGCTGCGCTTGGCGCGGTAGAGGAGCGGCATCGCCGAGGCGATGTCGCACTGGCTCGCCTCGTCGATGACTACGAGGTCGAAGTACCCGGGTTCGAACGGCACGCGGCCGCGCGCCGATAGCGAGGTCACGGCCCAGCAGGCGAAAAGCTCGGTCACCTTGCCTTGCAGCGCCCGGGCGCGCCGCTTGACCTCCGCCGGAACGCGTTCAACGTCCGGCCCGGTCATCACCTGCAGCAGCGTGGCGTACTCCTGCACGTCCTTGCGCTGCGCGGCCGACAGGCGCGTCGGCGCCAGTTGCACCCAGTCGCGCCAGAGCCGCTGCGAGTTCTGCGCCACCTCGTCGGCGAGCGCCGCCTTTTGCCGGGCGATGTCTTCGAAGGCCGGGCTGCGCTTCAACACCTCGAGGGCGTGCTTGTACGCCACCACCTTGCTCGCCGCCGCGTGCCGCTGCTTCAGCGCCTGCACGCCGGCGCGGCAGCGCAGCAGGTCGGCTTCGCTCGGCTCGCTCGGCAGCCGCACGCCCAGGCGGGCGGCCAGTTCGCCGGCGGCCGCGCACACCGATTCCAGCCGCCGCAGCCGCGGCGGCGCCGCCCAACGCCACGTGAGGCGCGTCCACCACCCTTGGCCCTGCCGGTCGGCCGCGTCGATGGCCGCCGCGAGCGCACGGGCCGCGGCGGGCACCCGCTGCACGAGGGCCTCGTCGATGCCGACCAAGCGCGCCCCGAACAAGGCGCGGGCGTCGTCGGCCTCTGCGTCGAGGCGATCGACCGTGTTGCGCGCCTCCAGAGTCTGCTGTTGCGCCCGGTCGAGCTCGGCCAAGCGCGCGGCCAGGCTGCGGTGGCGCTGCAGCCCCTCCTCGTAGCCCACGCGCTCTTCCTCGCCCGGGTGGCCGGCCAGCAGCTGAGTCAGGTAGCCGGCCAACCTGCTTTGATACTCCTTCGCTCCCAGGCGCAGCAGCACCGGGCGGTTGCCCAAGCCATTGGTCCGCGCTTCCACCACGTCCACGGCCTTGTTGTTCTTGCTCGCGAACAACACCTTCATGCCGCGCCAGGCCGCGTTGACGAGCAGGTTCGTCACCACCTGCGACTTGCCGGTCCCTGGCGGGCCGGTCACCACCGTGTGCGGAGCCCACATCGCCGAGCGCACGGCCGCACGCTGCTCGCTGTTCATCGGCAGCACTTCGATGAGGGGTTCGCTGTCGGGCGCGGCGGCAGCCGGCGGGACGTTGCCGTCCGCCTGGCCGCCCAGCCACCGGCCCAGCGCCGTGCCGCGCAAATGCGGCTCGGCGATGTTGCCCAACGCCTTCAGCTCCGACTCCAGCCCCAGCGTGAAGGGTGAGCGCTCGCCGGGCAGCACGACCGCGCGGTTGTACAGGCCCTGCTCGTCAAGCTCGGAGAGCGGCGCCGCGCCGCGGCAGTCGGCCGGGTTGAGGGTCTCCTTCCAGTCCCAGTCGGGGCGGATGCGCGCCAACCGATCGGCCAGCTCGTCGGCCTCGGGCAGATCCGCGATGGGCACGTTGAGGCCCAGTTCGTCGCCGAGGCGTGCCGCCTCGTCCGCCAGTTGAAGGCTGTCGCCTATCGCCACCGAGCGCAGGAACTTCGCGTTCAGCAAGGGGGCGTCATCGTCGATGCTCGGTGCTTCGCCACCCTGCTCGGGCAGGGTCACGCGCCAAAGCAGCACCGGCTCGACGAAGAAGCCCTCCCACCTGGCGGTGCGATGGTGGCGCAGGCGCACGGGGTACCCCAGCCAGACGGTGAGCTTCGCGCGGTCCTGGCGCACCTTGCCCAGCACCGGCGCGACGCGGGGTTCGGTGAGCCATGGCATCCCCGGCACCGCCAACGGCAGCGCGGAGAGCTCCGCGTAGTCAGGCGCGCCGTAGCGGTTGCTGGCGAAGGCGCTGACGCCTTCGTCCATGTCCTGGCCGATGCACTCCAGGTAGTAGCGCGCGAGCCGGGCGATCTCGCTGGCTGGCTCAGTAGACGCCGGCAATGAGCTCGGCGCGTCGCGAGTCACCAGCCGCCAGCGATAGTCGGCCCCCTGCTGCACCTGGCCGGCGAGCTCGTAGCTCAGGCAGCGGTTCACTTCGCGGCGCTCGACGCCCAGCACTTCGGCCAGCTCCACCGCCTTCAGGTCAGGTTTGCCGCGCAGCACCTCGAGTACGCGGTCCCTGAGCGGCCGAGCTTCGACATTCACAGGGGACGGCCCTTGTATCCGGCGGGTGGTCCCTTCAGCTCCTTCGGCGCCTTCGCTGGAGCTGTCGACTTGAAGAGCGACGGATCCACCTCGAACACGCTCACGGCGACCTGATGACTCCCGTGCACGTGCGCGATCAGGCGCTCGTGCTTCGGCAGTGGCACTTGGGCCGTGGACCCACCGAACTCCCCCGAGTTGGCCAGCACCACCGGTTGGTACATGTGGAAGTGAAGTGCGGCAACCATGTTGTCGAACGTCTGCACATCCTGGTTCAGAGCCGCGACCAGGAACATGTCCGACCGGTCGCGAAGGTCCGCCACGAGGTCGAGGTCCGTGGCGTCGTAGCAGATGACTGCCGCGATCCGCGTTCGTGTCTTCGTGCCGATGGGAAACTCCAAGAGCGTCAAGTGGGGCCGATGGCCCTTGATGCCCATCTTTGCTTCCAGCTTCATCGGATGAAGCTTGCCCTGCCAGGCGTACTGAATGCTGCGTCCGCGGCCAGGTGACTCGGTGCGAATCAGCCAAAGGCCCTGGTTCACCGTCCCGCCTGCCCTCGTCGAATGAAGAAAGGTCAGACCAGCGAAGATGCTGGCTCCAAGCGTGTCCGAGAGCCTGCGCAGAAGGAAGACATGTTCCGGGTGCACCGCCAGCTCAGGAAACAGGATGACATCGACGACCGGTTTCCCGTCGTCATCGCCGATGGGCCCTTCGGCCTTTGCAGACGCCCAGGTCTTGAGCTTCTGGTGCGTCAGGCGGCATACCTCGGCCAGGTGCCGCTGATGCTGTGCGAGTGCAGATGGCGTCCAATGCGTCGGGTCCTTGACATCGAACTCATCGCGGCGCGGACGCATCGGCTGGACGATGGCCAGCCGCAGAGGCCGGTCCTGCAGGGGCGCGTCGTCGTCGACTGGCACCACATACATAGGCGTCTTGCTTCGACTGCCGAACAGAGCACGTTGAACTGCCATGCGCTCGTTGACGAGCGCCAGCAGTTCCACCGCTGTACTCGCCTCTCCCGCCCTCGCTGCATCGTTGGCACGGAACTCGACGCCAGGCCACTGCAGAAGACTAGACAAGAACCCTGAGAGCCACGGAGAGACTGGTCCGGGTTCGTCGAGCAACCCGCTCCCCGAGTTCATGAGGCCGAATCGCCGCTTGAACCAGGTACTTCGCAAGCCGGCGTATCGACCGACATCTTCGGTGAGGAGAAAGCGGCGGCTCGTGAAGTCGAACTCGCCTGTCAGGGCGGCGCGCAAGACTCGCCCCAGTCCATAGAGCCAAGCCCGCTCCTGCGACACCCATGGCGGATTGGCGTGCAGCGGGTTCGCAGCATCGCTGGGGACCACAGGTTCAATCGTGAGGAAGGTGTCCGACTCCGGCAGCGAATGAATGCGCGCCCACTCCTCACACCGCAGAACGATGTCGCCGACGCTCAGGCCCGTTGACAGGTGCGCTTCGATGTCCGGCTGCCGCAGCAGAGTCGCGGCGAGCATGAGCACTCCGTTCTCTTGACCAAACAAGTTGGCCGGTTCACTCATGAGATCCAGGAGGGAGCGCCCGTTCTTTGCCGCACCCGCAACACGCCGTGTGGCAGAGCGGCGCCGGCTGAACTCCACCAGTGCGCGCGGAACGAATTGGCGCCATGCTGGCGCCTTGCGACCGCGCAGGGCTACCGCCATCAGGTCCGGGCGATTGAGGGCGACGGCCTGCACCACGTCCTCCTGAGTCGCCTCGTCGGTAGTGCGCCGCAGACCATCGACAAGCCAGGCGCCGAACCGCCGCGGGTTGGGATGAAGCTGCTGCGCCACGAGCGCCAGGGGCAGCGCTTCCTTCAACTCAGCGCCGGCGGCCGGCGCGTACATCGCAGCCCTCTGCAGCGCAACATATGGCTGCAGTAGCGGCGCGTCCTCAGGAAGGGCTGCCAGCGACACGTCGCCAATGGATGCCAAGTACAACCGCGCCTGCTGTCGCAGGTACCACGGCGAGCTCGGTCGCTCGGACAGCACGCGCCGCGCAAGCGCTCCCAGCTCCTCGCGGTACCCGGCGATGTCGACCGCATCGGGGTACTCCTCTTCAGCTCGAAACCCGGTCTCGACAGCGCCAGCTCGCAGGAGGTCGGCGACGACGTACTCGGCCACCTTGACCTCTCGCTCTTGAGCCGTGTCCGGGTTGAGCGGCGCGGCGAACAGCTTGACGCTCAGAGCCTCGATCACCGGCGCCAAGAGGCGAGGATGCGGGAACAGGTCCAAGCCGCAGCGCAGGAGCAGCGCCAGCGCGGGATTCTCTGCCCAGCAGTTGATGAGCTTGCGTGCCGTCGACTCGAACTCGTGTGCCAGCGCCATGCCCTCGGTGACGCGCTCGCTCAGGACGTCATCCGAATCGGCTCGGCTCTCGGTATCTGTCATAGCCAAGCGCTGCCGCATGACCTGCGCAAGGCGCGTCGCAACGAAGCGCTTGACGGTGTCGTCCCGCACGTCCGTGTTCGGCACCGCCACGGTTGCGAGGGCCAGACGCGACGCTCTGGGCTCGTCGGTGCCTTCGATCTGCTCTGACATCCAGAGCAGCCCATCGAGGCCACCAGCGACTTGGGCAAGCGACTCGAGATCGAACGTTCCACTCACTTCCGAGTTGAGCAACGTCATCAGCGCCGACATCTGGCTCCGGGCAGACATCGCGCGATACGGCGTCGCGGCACACTTGTCGGGTGCGAGCTCGAGCAC
This sequence comes from Rubrivivax sp., assembly GCA_026125665.1. Taxonomy (GTDB): domain Bacteria; phylum Pseudomonadota; class Gammaproteobacteria; order Burkholderiales; family Burkholderiaceae_C; genus Rubrivivax. The sequence continues at coordinate 178,975 of JAHCKS010000001.1, read as the reverse complement.
TCGTTGCGCTCCGATGCGCTCACAGTGCTCGGCCAACTCTCGATTCACGTACTTCCTGACCAGATCCAGGACGATGCCTTGCCGAGGCCCGCTCTTGACTTCCACAACCAGGCGCATGTCGTCCACGTACCGGCAGTAGTCCAGCAGCCGGATGCCGTCACCGATGTCGGCGCCCCGCGCCGCCACCTGCTGCACGGCACGGTCGAACCCCACGAGGTACGCGTTGGCGAAGAAGCCAGAGGCCACCAGGCCCTGCGGCAGGCCGAGTTCGAGCTGGGTCTGACCGCTGCCACCAACCAGCTGAGCGAACCGCTGGTCATCGCCTCGCCACCGCCAGTCGAAGACCCGCGCCGCCCGTTGCCAGAACACCGCGTCGGCGGCCAGGTGCTCAGGCAAGCCGTGCGCTCTTCGATGCTCCTGCTCGAGCTTTCGTAGTTCGTTCAGAAGTGCGCTCGAATCCACCTTGTCGAAGTACGACTTGATGTCGAGCGCCACGACGAAGAGTTCCCGCCCCGGGGCCAAGTCCGGCATCAGCTCCGCGCAGACCCGGCGAGGTCGTGCCAAGAAGGCCCGGTAGTCCTGGAAGTACTGTCGGTAGGTCCGACTGTTGCCCCACGAGAACCTCGCTCGAGGTAGCGCATTCGGCCTCGCTTTCCAAGTGCAGTGCAGCCGGTTGCCGTAGCTCACCACTCCCTGGGCGCGCATCGCCAGAACGTCCGTTCCGGTCGTGTCACCCTGGGCGGTTTCCACGGCCTCCGCAAGGCACATCATCACAGCGGTGGCCAAGGTCTGGTCACGGATCGCCAAGTGAGCCAGCGGCCGCAACTTCTGCGCTGGAGCGATGGCCGCCGCGCCAGCCGTCAACGGCTGCTCCTGGGCTGCTTGGGGGCTCCAGTCGTCAAACGTCGGCTCGGACCCCAAACTGTCCACGTCGCGGTCGAGCAACTCGTCTACAGCGGTGACGCGGTGCGGCTCACGAAACGACCAACGCGCGTTCTTTGGGGCCGGAACAAGAAGTAGCTCCTCCGGCCGAAAGCCTGGCGCGCGGATCTCTGCCGCCCAGGCGACCAGGCGGTCTTCGAGATCAATCGTCGAAGCGTCCAACTCCAGCACATCGGCGTACCAGTTGTGCCGGCGGATGAACGTGTGCGACTTCTTCCATGCCTGCGCCAGGACGACCACGTCGGATAGGCTGTCGCCGCGTGGAACGAGCTCTGCGTACTGTTCCTTCACAACGGACATGGGCAGGTCCTAACTTGTGCTCGCTGGGTCGCGCGAAATGTCGGCCACTACATGCCGTCGGGCGCCGCCAACCGGTCCCATGCCTCCAGCACTAGCCGTCGCGTGCGGTACTCGCCGTAGGCCCGCTGCTCGTTCGCTTGCAGCACGCGGAACGTCTCGCTAGGGTAGTCGGCGCCCATCACGTCGGCCGGGTCGAGGATGTAGCGCAGCTCCTCGCGGGTGAGGCCGTACAGGCGAGCGTAGTAGGCGTCAAGCTCGGCGCGCAGTTGGGCGCGCCTCTCGGAGTTCCAAGCGAAAGGGCGGCCACGCTCCGCCGTGGGCCGAGGGTCGTAGTCGGCGATATCGTCGGCCCAGGCCGCCATGTCGTAGGCGGTGTAGCCGAGCTCGAGCACACGCGGGACGATGAAGTTGAGGGCGGCGAGGGTGTAGCGGTCGGGCGGCAGTACCGGCAACTGCTTCATGTAGAAGTAGTTCAGGGTCGTGCCACCAATCTTTTGACGCGCCACGAAGTCGAGGACCAGTGCCGACATGTTCGCCAGCAGCGTGGCGGCGAGCGCCGCGGACACCTGCGCGCCCGGGAAGAGCAACGGGATCTTGTTGCCCACACCGACCCGCGGCACCACTGACGCGATCACCGTACGCTCATCGGTACTGCGACAAATGTCCCTCCACCCCATCAACCACCGCGGGCTCCGCCGCTCCATCCATTCGTCGACAGTCCGCAAGAGCGCTCCCACCCGCGTTCCCTCGCTGGACGCCGGGTGAAACCTTTCGCGCCACTCCGTTACTGCCGTCTCCTCCTCGAGGCCAAAAGGTGTGTCGGCGTCTTGCCTCGCCCACCGAAGCCAGCTCGCCAGGTCCTCGCCCGTGCCAGCGCGCTGGAGGGCCGAAAACAGCTCGGGGGCCCTGTCCGCTAGCTCATCAATGACGCGCCAATGCGCTTTGGCAATCGCCTTCGCGCTGTGGGCCTCGATGCCTCCGGGAGCGACCCGTCTAAGGAGCTCTCCAGCAAACCAAGAGGCGACCGCGTGCTCCAAGGACTTGTCGTCCTTGAACTGGCCGTACGGCCTCAGTCTGTGTGTGTGCAGCCAAGCTTTGGCCATGCGCGCAGGCACACGTGCGATGCGCATCAGCACCTCGCGTTCGTCCACCCAATAGCGCGGGCGCACACGGTACGCCGGGTTAGCCTTTTGTTCCGGACTGACGTCGGCGGTCTCTACCTCAACGACTGACCCACTCGACCCTTCGACGTACGTTGCCCACCGGTGGTCGAACTGGTGGATCATCTTCGCCTCGTACAGCGGCAAGCAAGGCTCCTGTCCGGCGTCAGCGGGCGCGTCGCGGAACAGGCCGCTATCGCTGGTCATATTGAACAGGCCCTGCGAGAACGAAATGCCCCACGGGTTTACCTCGGGCCTTAGGACATGACCCACCTCGTCGACAACCGCCTCACGGATAAGCACGGGCACCACCCGGTAGAGCTTCTTGGTCAGCTCAGCGTCGCGCTCGCTTCGGAACACCGGGCAGGTGCGAGTATTGGGGTTGATGAGGGCGAAGTCGTCCGGCTTCAAGCGAAAGTGCCGTCTTGGGTCGGCCAGTTCGTCAACCCGCAAGGCAAAGAACGCAAACTCTGAGTACGGAGCACTACCGAGGGTCATCAGGCAGAACTTGAACCGCTGGTGACCGATTTCGGAGAACAGTCCCGGACCGGTCCGTAGATCGTGCAGTCGGACAAGACGCCCGCTCGCGACCGCATCGAAGAAGTGCTTTGTGGAGTCGTCTGTGGCTATGCCAGTCGGGACGATGAAGCCGGCACGACCACTTGTTCCCGTGGCTTGCAGGAAGGTCTCCGCAAACAACGCGTATGTATTGAGCTTGCCGAAAGCGGATAGTGGAAAGCGTCCACCCTCGCGAAAGAACAGGTTCGCCGCGTCGTACTGGCGCCTAGCGGCCTGAAACTGGTTCCAGAGCCAAGGCTCGGCTTCTTCAAGTCCCGCAATCGCCCTCTTGCGCTTGTCGCCAGCGAGCGCGGCAATCGAGGGTGCCCGCGAAGCGAAGAACTCTTCCTCGCTGAGCTGCAGTTGCTCCCAAGGCGGATTGCCGAGCATCACGTCGAAGCCACCGCGCCCCGCCACCTGCGGAAAGGCCATCCACCAATGGAAGACGCGGTGCTGTCGGCATAGAGCCTGGGCCGCATCCTCTACCGCGGAGTCGGCTGGCCGGCCGCTCAGCACGCCCCAAAGGTAGCTCGACAGCGGTACAAGGTCCGTGGCCTCGCGCACCTTCCGCGCGAGGAACGCCGCAATGTAAGTGTCCGCCAGCCGGGCGAAGGTGCTTTGACGCGCGGCCCCCTCTGCAGCGTGCCACGCTTGGCGCTTGGCCGCCAGGTCCTCGGGGGTGTCGTCGGCCAGCGCCTCCACGGTCACGGCCTGCGCCGCCAGCCCCGCCTGCGTCAGCAGGTCGCCCCCGGCGATGGCTCGCCAGCTCTTCAGGTCGGCCCGGTTCTGCTTCTTCAGCGCGGCCGCCACGGCCTTGTCGTCGCCTGAGAGGGCGGTGTAGGCCTCGTCGGGGATGCCTTGCTCGAGCACCTTCGGATCCAGCACGCCGAGCAGCGCGTCGCCCACACGCAGGTGGTGGTCGATGAAGCTGAGCGGCCGGTCCGGCGAGTACGCCTCCAGCCACAGCGCGGTCTTGGCCAGCTCGATGGCCATCGGGTTCTTGTCCACGCCGTAGAGGCAGTGCCCGACCACGTCGCGCAGCGCGTGGCGGTAGTCGGCAGGCGTGGGGGCGCCGCCCGCGCCGCGCTCGTCCGTGGCCGCGGCAGCGCGGTGCAGCGCCACCTCGTCGGCCAGCCGGCGCGCCGCCGAGAGCAGGAAGTGGCCGCTGCCGCAGGCCGGGTCGCAGATCGTCAGTGCGAGCAGCGCCTCCACCGGACGCTCGGGGTGCGCCTTGACGGTCTGCGCGATGACGGGCTCCAGCGCGCTCTTGATGAGCTCCTGCACCAGGCTGTCGGGCGTGTAGTAGCTGCCGGTGAGCTTGCGCGTGTGGCCCTTGGTGCTGGCGCCGGCTTCGTCGTCGCCCACGAAGGCGAGGCGCGCGCTCGCCGGCGTGGCCAGGCCCTGCAGGTCGGGCACGAGCTCGAGCAGGCTTTCGTAGACGCTGCCAAGCTCCTCCGGCCCCATATCGCGGTAGTTGACGCGCGAGAGGGCGCCGTCGGCGCGGAACCAGCCGAGCTGGAACACGGCAGCCAGCAGGTGGCGGTTGTCGATCTGCGCGGCGTCGAGGTGCGGGCACTGGTCGGCGTCGAACAGGCCGCCCAGGGCCGGCAGGCCGAGCGCCGGCTCGCCGCGGGCGAGCGCGGCGAAGGTGATCGAGAGCGCCTGCCAGAGGTCGGCGTGGCGGTCGTGCTGGCTGCGGCGCACGGCGCGCTCGCGCAGCCACGTGAGCGAGTAGCCGGCGAGGTAGCGCGCCTTGGCCTCGCGGCTGGCACCCGGCGCGAACACCAGGCGCTCGCCGGTGCCGCGGTCGAGCCGGTCTTCCACGGTGGCCAGGAAGATGAGGCGGTAGACGAGGCGCAGCAGCTCCTCGAAGAACGCTTGGCGGTCGAGGCCGCCGTCTGCCGACTGCAGCGCCGCGCGCAACGCGCCGTTGGCCGGGTGCGAGAGAAAGCCGGTGCCCAGCGCGCGCAGGGCCTCGGCCACTTGGTAGCGGAGCTGCCCGCGCACGGTGACGCCGGCTTCCTGGCCGGCGGCGCGCCAGCGTTCCCAGGGGCAGTCGGCGGGCGCCGTTTCGGCCGTGCCGAAGCGCGAGGCATGCGCCAGCAGCCAGAAGGCGCTGAAGTCGGCCAGCAGCTCTTCGGTGCAGAGGGCCTCGAGGTCGACTTCGATGTACGCCGGCCGGGTGAGGCTCGCGTTGTCGCGCAGGATGCGCAGCACGACGCCGTTGCTGACGATGGCCCACAGCGACGCATCGGTGGCGTTCAGCGCCTCCTGCGCCAGCATGAAGGGGCTGCGGCGGCGGGTCTTGCCGGTGTCCGGGTTCAGCTCGCCGAAACGCTCGGCCGCGGTGTCCAACGGCTGGTCGAACCCGGCCAGCACCAGCGGCACGCGGCCGCCGTTACTAGCGTGGCCGACGGCGTACTGGTGGCCCGCGTGTTCGATGGCCGGGCAACGTGCGGCGTCGTGAAAGTGCAGCACGTCACGCAGCAGCGGCAGCAGCCACTCGCTCACGGTGACGTCGTGCGCCTGCACGTCGTGCCGGCGGCGCAGGGCCTGGAAGTCGTGCCAGAGGGTGAGCGCGATCTTGAAGTCGCGCGCGATCTCGTCGCGCAGCTTCAAGCCCCGGGCGATGCGGTAATGCGCCTCGGTCTGTTCGGTGGCCTTCGGTTCCGCCAGCAGGGTGAGGCGGTTCAGCTCCTCGGCGGGTATGAGGCCGCCTTCGATGCGGATGGCGCGGTAGGCGAGCTGGTGCGTCAGGCGCGCGGCGGCGCGGCGAGCCATCGCGTCAGGCCCCCGCGGGCGCCGCCGCGCCGGCGTCGGGCAGCAGCACGTAGAGGCCCATCACGTCCACGGGCAGGCTAGCACTGACCTGGTAGCTGCCGCGGCCTTCGGCGGCTTCGCGCACGCGGCGGTGGTCTTGCAGCAGCGCCTGGGCGCGGGCCTTGGCAAGCGCCTCGAGCTGCGGCTGCCAGCCGGGCAAGGCGTCCAGGGCTGCCTGGAGCTGGCGGTCGCGCAGCGCTGCCGGCATGTTGCGGGTGGCTTCGGCGCCGAGCAGGCGGCGTGTGTGCTCGGGCGTGAGCTCGGCGAACGGCTCGGTGCCACTGGCGGCGACGGCGACCGCCTCTTCGCACATCAGCAGGCGGCTTGGCTTGCCGCCGTGCGTGACCGTAAGCTGGTGCCGGATGCGCAAAAGCAGCACCGCGGTCTTGATGGCAACGGCGCCGACGAAGGCGGCACCGGCCCGGGCGACGACGGCGCCATCCTCGTTCGAGGGTGCATCGTCCAGCGCCTGCTCGAGCAGCGTTTCGGCCAGCACGGCCACCAGCGGGTGCGTGCGATGGATGAACATGGCGCCCTGGGCGGCGGGCTGATGGAAATCGATGCGCAGCGTGCCCTCAATGCCTTCGGCGGCAAGGCGCTCTCTCACCGCCGGCGGCAGGTGCTCGGCGAGCAGCTTGAAGTGCTGCTTCACCGGCTGCAGCGGCGCACCGAGCTGGGCGGCGGCGCGGACGAGAAAGCGCTCGACCTCGGCCTCGCCGCCCAGCACGGCGGCGGACTTGCGCCACTCGGGCAGCACGTCTTCGGGCTTCAGGCGTCGCTGCGCGAAGATGGACTGGTTGCGCTTCGCCTTCTCCTTGGCGCTTTGCCACGCAAGGTCGATTTCCTTGGCTGGCTCGCCGAAGAGGTCGAGCTGCGACCGGGCGCCAAGCGAGGCCCCCTTGAGCAGCAGCACGGCGTTCATCAGCGCCTGCGTGAGCTTGCCTTCGTCGTCGGGCATCGGAACGAGCACGCCCAGTTCCATGCGGATGCTCTCGGCCTTACGCAGGATGACCTGCAGCACGGCGCCGTCCACGGGGTTGTCCTCGCCGTAGAGCATGGTGCTACGTACCTCGCGCGCCTTCTGGCCGAACCGGTCGACGCGGCCCTCGCGCTGCTCGTGGCGCGTGGGATTCCAGCTCAGGTCGTAGTGGACGACGGCGGTGAACAGGTTCTGCAGGTTAATGCCTTCGGAAAGGCAGTCGGTGGCGACGAGAATGCGCACCTCGCTCTCGCCGAGCCGTTCGACCGCGGCTTCGCGTTCGTCGGGCGTCAGCTCGCCGGTGACGGCCTGCACCGTGGCGGACTTGAAGGCGCCCTGCAGCGCCGCGGCCAGATAGTGGGCGGTGGCGATGTAGCGGCAGAAGACGACGGGCTGGAAGCCGTCTTTCAGCAGCAGCGCGAGGTGCTCTCGCAGCTTGGCGAGCTTGGGGTCGTTCTGTTCGCCGGCCAGCGCGGCGGCGCTTGCCATCAGGGCCTGCAGGCGCTGGCTGTCCTCGGTCTGGGCGCCGGGTTCGATGTCGTCGGTGGAGAGAGCGTCGTCGCTGCCATCGAGCACGCGGTCGGCCGCCTGCGCCTCGAACTCCTCGAGCGAGGCGACGTCTGGCTCTCCGCCCTGCCCTTGCGCGACGGCCAGGCGCGTGCGCAGCGCGTTGACCGCGGCCGCCGGCGACGAGGAGATGCAGCGCAACAGGGCCAGAGCGGCCCACCAGTTCATGCGCTGTTCGCGCAACCCCTGCCCTTCGGAGCGCTCGACCAGCTCGCGCGCGTAGGCCAGCACGTCGTTGAAGAGCCGGCCCCACGCCCCGGAGAGCCGGTAGGTGACCTCTGCCGTGCGGCGGTCGGGGAACATCGAGGTGTCTTGCCACTCGGCGATGTCGGGGCGGCGGCGCTGCACGAAGTGGCGCGACAGGTCATCGCGCAGCTCGCTGCGTTGGCCGGCCGGCAGGTCCTTCAATTGCGTGAAGTCGGCGCGCAGCAGGCCGAGCAGGTTGAAGAAGGCTCCCTCGTCGCCGCTGTGGGGGGTGGCGGTAAGCAGCACGAGGTGTCGCTGCCCGTCGGCGGCCAGGCCCTTGAGAAGCTGGTGGCGCTGCTGGCGGCCCTGGCCGGCGTGCGTGCAGGTGTGGGCCTCGTCGACGATGACGAACTCGGGGCAGAAGCGCTGGAACGCCTCGCGCCGGCGCTCGGACTTGATGTAGTCCAGGCTGACGACGGTGAACGGATGGGCGTGGAAGAGTGACGTGCCCGGTGGCAGGTCGCGCTCCAGGCGGTCGGCGGTGTTGGAGCGCACGACGACCGCCTGGATGTGGAACCGCGAGGCCAGCTCGCGCTGCCATTGCTCGCAAAGATGCGGCGGGCACAGCACGGCCAGGCGCTGCGCTTCGCCGCGGTCGAGCAGCTCGCGGGCGATGAGCGCGCCCTCGATCGTCTTGCCGACCCCCACGTCGTCGGCGATGAGCAGGCGCACCGTCGGCAGCTTCAGGGCCATCAGCAGCGGCACGAGCTGGTAGGCGCGTGGCTCGATGGCGATGCTGCCGAAGCTGCGGAAGGGGCCGGCACCGCTGCGCAGCTTGAGCTGCAAGGCGTCGAGCAGCAACTGGCTGGCGGCGTGGTTGCGGGCTTGCGCGGCCGTGGGCCATGGGAAGCTGGCCGGCCGCACGGGCTGGCGCTCGAGCGGCAGGTAGATGAGCGTCTCGTCGCGCTCGCCGCCGCCCAGCGGGCGCAGGCGCAGAGTGTGTTGGTCGGACTCGGGGAGAACCACCCATTCGCGGCCCCGGGCCGCGACGAGGCTCCCCGGGAGGAACTCCGGTGACGGTGCGTTCATGCGGGATCAGGGCTTGCCGGGACCGAAAAGGTCGGCATTCTTCTTGAGGATCTCGAGCCAGCTTGCCGGCTCCTTCGGAAAGCGCACGACCAGGTACCCCAGCTCGTCGAGCTTGCGGTCGATGGCAGCGTCCTGCGCGCGCCGCGCTTCCGTTTCGTGGTGCGGGCCGTCGATGAAGACGGCCAGGTTCAGCTCGTCGTAGAAGAAGTCGGCGCGCGTCTGGGCGGCCGCGATAGCCTGCTGGCCACGGTCGGGCTTGCGGTAGCCGTGCTGCCGGACGTGCTCCAGCCAGGCTTGTTCGAGCGAGCTGCCGGCGGTGCGCGCGAGCTGGGCGTCGTGTTCCTCGGGTGCCCTCCCCTGCGTACCCTGGCTGGCGCGAGCGGCGGTGAGGCGGCAGAGGATGTCCAGGAGCAACCCGTCGGCTTCCTGGTCCTTGCGGTCGATGAGCGTGTGGTCGGGCTGGTTGTAGTACGAGAGAAGGCAGCGGTAACACCCGGCTTCGCACAGGGGCTTGCCGTCCTTCTCGCGCTCCTCGGTCATCGTCTGCCTCGACCAAGGCGCTCCGGCGGGCGCTGGTACGAAGTGCATCACCTCCAGCGCCTTGGCCGCGACAGCCGACAGCGCCTCGGGTTGGGTGGCCAGGCGGGTGAGCACGCCGGCGCCGCCTTCGGCCGCCTCGAACAGCAGGATGGACTGGCGGGTGTCGCGCGTGGGCAGCGGCTCGGCCATCAGTTCGCTCTCCTCGAGCTGGTAGACGGCTTCGATGCCGCGCTTGAGCGCGTACTGCAACGTGGTGAGCGTGGCGGTGGAGAGTTCGCCCAGGCGGCCATGCGGGCGCACGATGAGGATGTTCCGCCGGTCCTCGACGTAGGGCACGATGCGCTGAGGCGGGGTCTGGTCGGGGGGAGCCTCCGCCTCGGCTTCTGCTTCGCCGCTGCCGTCGTCCACGCCGCCGACCCAGTGGCCGGTGACCGGGTTCATCATGAACCCCTTCATGGCCCGGTCTTTCCGCCGGCGCCAACCGAAGTTCATGCGCCAGACCGTCGCCGACTGGCCGTACTGCATCTCCAGCAACGGTCCTTCGTCGTCCTCGACGATCGTGGTGACCATCTGCAGCTTGCCGTCGGCCTCGGCGAACTGCAGCGTGGTCTGGACCTCGTAGCCCTGGCGGACCCGCTCTTCCTCGTTGGCGGTGATGCGCTCGGCGCGCTTGGTGGAGACGTTCTCGATGCGGTAAAGGTTCTTCACCTCCGGCGCCCCGGCGAGCGACGCGCCGCAGGACAGGCAGCGGTCGGCGTCGCGCTGCGAGCGGAAGTGACCATAGCCGCAGGCCGGGCACAGGCGGGCGACTTCGGTAGGCAGCTTGGCACCTTCGCCGACCTGGTCCTGCCCGCTGATGGTCAGCAGCGCCTTGGTGACGCGGTACTGGCTGCCCTCGTGGTAGATGAGGCTGTAGGGGCCGAACTCGCCAAGCGCCAGGAAGCGGGGGCGCGACAGAAAGCTCTCGCGCCCGATCTGGCCGCGCCGGGCAGGCAGATAGGCCAGCAGCGGCAGGCGCGGGAAGTTGTAGCCGGGCAGGAAGCCCTGGCTCGCGAGGTAGCGGTAGGTGTAGAAGTCGCTGTTGAAGGCGCTGTCTCCTGCCAGCAGGAGATCGCGCTGCTTGCGCGCTTCGTTGTGCCGTTGCTGTGCTTCGCGGCGCTCGCGCTCGCTGGCCGCCGGGTTGTTCTCGATCTTGAAGTTGAGCTCGATGGCCTGCGCCGTAGCTCGGTACAGGTCGCGCCAGCGCTGCAGCGCGCCGTCGAACTCGTGATAGGCGCGCTGGAAGACGGTCTCGGCCCACTGCTCGCCATACCAGGGAGCGCTCTTGGGCGTCAGCTCGTTCCCCAGCATGGCCAGCACGCGCAGGCCGCGTTCATGGGCGCGCTTCTTCGCTTCGGGCCTGTCCAGGTCGGCGGCCACCTCCTCGGACACCGGCAGGGTCTCGGGGTGGTTCATGTCCAGCAGGTCGCGCACGCTGTTGCCGAGCCGCCGGCCGGTCTCGGCGAGCCAGATGGCATGCAGGTGGCTCTTGACCAGCTCCAGGTTCGCGAGGTCGAGCGTGGGCGCGTTCACCTGCCCGTGCACCATGCGCACCGGGTCCCGGAAGTAGTACTGGTCGTGCGGGCTCTGCGCGGCGCAGTAGGTGATGACGAGGGCCGGCTGGCCGGCGCGCCCGGCGCGGCCACTGCGCTGCGCGTAGTTCGCGGGCGTCGGCGGCACGTTGCGCAGGTACACGGTGTTCAGGGACGAGATGTCGACGCCGAGCTCCATCGTGGGCGAGCAGAACAGCACTGGGAGCCACTCCAGCTCGGTACCGCTCCTGCCGCGCCACTCGGCACGGTCCTTGTCCGTGAAGCGGAAGCGCGCTTCCCGTTCGAGCCGGTCCTCCTGCTCGACCTGTGCCGTGTGCTCGCGGGCCTCGAAGTCGAAGAGCTGGTGCACGGGGCTGGCGAGCAGCCCGGCGATGTTGGCGTACAGCCCGCGGAAGAACTTGTTGTCGTCGGCCTGGCGCCGGTCGGGTGCCGCGCCCAGCTCCCACTGCAGCGCCGTGCCGTTGAGCTGCCAGCCGGTGACGTCGAAGTCCGTCTCCTCGCGCTTGACCAGGCCATAGGACTCCGCGGCCCTGAGCAGCGCGTTGACGACGTCGGGATAGGTCTGGTCGTTGATCTGCTTGTAGTACGGGTTACCGCCGCCCCAGGTACTCCCCTGGCGCAGCAGCCGGCCCAGGCGCGAGCGGCTCGAGCCGATGACCAGGAAGTCCTCCACCTGCACGCGGCGGCCGCGGCGGTCGGTCTCCTCCCGTGGGCGGGAGGTGACGAACCAGCGCGACGGCACCGGCCGCTCGTCTTCCGTGAAGCCCCAGGGTTCACGCAGGTTGGCGTAGCTGTGCGTGCGAAGCTGCTCGAGCTCGGTGCGGTCGAGGTAGCGCGTGGCGATGCACAGGCCCTGGCGCATGAAGTCGAAGAGGCGGCGCAGCACCTCGGCGCGCTCGGCGGGCTTGGCGGCCTGCAGGACCTGTGGCGCGTCGGCCCACTCGCCGGCATCGGCGGCGAGGTCGTCGATGTCCTGGTAGCCGATGCGGACGAGGCCGAGCTGTTCGAGATTGGGGTTGTTGAAGCGCCAGCCTCGCCGCAGGTCGAAGTAGCTGCGGTAGCCGAGGATGCCGCGCATGGCTTCCTGAACCTGCCGGCGCGTGTTGCCCTTGACTTCGGGCTGCTGCATGTATTCGGCCCGCACGGCCGGATCGTCGCGATGGAACCCGAGCGCCTCGAACACGGCGTTGGCGACTTCGCGTTCCGAGATCGCCTGGCTCCCCGCCTTCTGCAGCGCGGCGAGCAGCGCGGCGCGGGTCAGCAGCACCTGGAGGAAGTCGTTGAAGTGGCCGGCCTGCAGCGCGGCATCTTGCCGGTTGTCGGAGAAGCCGAGGACCTTCTTCGCTTCGGCCGAGAGCTGCTGGTCCTGCTCGTACAGGTAGCGAAGGGCAGACAACGTGAGCATCGTCGTGGCCGAGCTGCGGCCTTCGCCCGACAACGAGGTCAGTCGCAGGGTGTCCTTGCCCGACGACGTGTGCGCGACCCCGCACGCCAGGCAGAAACGGAAGGCCCCCGGGATGAACCACGACTGCAGACCCTGTCCGACGGCGACGACCCCGTCGGGCCGCACCTTGACCGCTTGCGGAACGAACTTGCGTTGCGCGGACTTGATGCGCCATTCGCCGTCGGCGCGCCGCTCGAGCCACGACTCGGGGTAGCGCTCCACGGACTCGGGCTCCCAGAGGCCGCGGCCGTCGGGCATGAGGAAGCCGAACTTGACCTGCTCGTCGTCATGCTGCCGCTCGTCGATGCTGCGCACCTCGAAGGCCCTGCCGTCGACGCCGTCGGTATCCCACACCGGGATGTACTCCTGCCCGCAGTCGCGGCAGAAGTGGACGTGGTAGTAGCGGCGCTGGCGCTCGGTGTCGCCGGACACGAACTGCTGGCCGTCCAGCGTGATGGCACGGGTGCCCGGTGCTTCCAGCGTGGCGTAGACCTTGCCGCCGCCGGCGATGAACTGGTGGAGCTTGAAGGCGAAGAGGCTCTTGCCGGCGCCGTCGGTGACGCCGTAGGCCCGCAGCATGAACTGCTGCAGGTAGGCGAGGCAGGCTTCGCCCGACTCGCCCGAGTCTTCATGGAGTTGCCGCGCCGCACTGGCCAGCGTGCGAGGGCGGGCACGGCGGGGCTTGCCGTCTTCGTAGGTCAGGCCGAGAGTCAGCTCGACCCAGACCGACAGCGGATGTGCCGCCATCGCCTCGTAGCCGAGGTTCATCGGCACGCCCGCCCGGATGGCGGGGCCAAGCGCGCCGCGCACAGTGTCGAGCGTCTGCGCCTCCGGCGTCGTGCGGCGCAGCGTCTCGGTGATGACGTTGCCGGCGGCGATGGGCGTCCCGAAGAGGCGCCGAGCCACGTTGGCGACCACGGCGTTGCGCTCGGCGGGGCTGCCCTCGGAAGCCATCGTGGCGGAGGTGCCGATGCAGATGAGATCGTCGGCCAGCGCCTCGCGCACGCGGCGCACAAGCAGCGCGACATCGGCCCCCTGCCGGCCGCGGTAAGTGTGCAACTCGTCGAGCACGAGGAAGCGCAGGCCCTTGGCGTTGCGCATCACGGCCTTGTCGATGTCGTTCTGCCGCGTCATCAGCAGCTCGAGCATCATGAAGTTGGTCAGCAGGATGTCGGGCGGCGCGGCGGCCATCGCCTGCCGCTCCTCGTCGGACTCCTGCCCCGTGTAGCGGCCGAAGGTCACGGCACGGGTGGCGGGGTCCGATCCGAGGAACTTCTTCAGCTCCTCGAGCTGCGAGTTCGCCAGAGCGTTCATCGGGTAGATGACGATGGCTCGCGTGCGCGGCGTCCGATCGACCTTCCTCGCCTTCAGGCACGCGTCGACGATGGGGATGAAGTAGCTCAGCGACTTGCCCGAGCCCGTGCCGGTGGTCAGCACGTAGCTCTGGCCGGCCAACGCCAGGTCGACCGCTTCGGCCTGATGCTTGTGCAGCGGCAGCGTGACGCCGGCCGAGCTCGCCGACTTCCCGAGTCTGAAGATGGCAGAGCACTCAGGGCTCAGCCGGCCCCGTTTCACGAGCTCGTCGATCGAGCCACCCGGCTGGTAGTTCGGGTTGATCTGTATGAGCGGCTCGGGCCAGTAGCGCTGGCTGTCGTACTCACGGTCGACGAACTGCCGGAGGTCGTCGGACCGAATGCGCGTGAAGCTGCGCGTGAACTGCTCGTACTCGCCGACGAGATGGTCGCGAAACTGGAAGACGTCCATCTGCCCCCCGTTGCCCTCAGCGCCTCGGCCGCTGCGCCCGAACCTCGACACCTTGCTCGCCGCAGTGCCGGCGGACCAGCACCTCGATGAAGTTGGCGATCGTCCGGTGCTCCCGCTCCGCTGCCAGGCGAATGAGGTCCTTCAACTCGGGTGAAACCCGGAGGTTGAGGGTTTGCGTCTTTCGTTCCATGGCTGGCGGGGCGGGGGGCAGGTACCGCGGATGTGACGCTATTGCGCGCCGGTGCGCGGATGACGCAGGAGATTGAGGGTTGTGCGCAGGATGTCGCGCACTCTCCCGCACAGATGGGCCTGTCCGACCCTCGGAAGTATGCGGTTGAGCGGACTGTGCCGCATGGGGACGGCACTGCGGAACGCCACCGGCCAAGCCGGTTCGTGCGCGCCCTGCTTTGCGCTGCTAGCCCACGTCGCCAAGTAGAGGGCCACAGCACAGACTCACGAGAGACCACTCGGGAGAGTCTGGCGGACGTGACCGTCCGCCAAGACTGCCAGCGTGCTACCTGCTTGGTGGACACCACCCGCCCACCAGTACACCCGCCGACACGGCACGAGACTAGGCGCCTGCTCCGGACCGGTTGCGGTAGTTCAGCCCGAGCCTCGTGGCGACACTGCAAGGCATCTGTGCGCCGCACGCCGACCGCTTGCGAGTGTGTGGTCTGGAGCCGGTAGAGCGCCCCGCCCTAGCCCTGGATGATCTGATCAAGACGGCGTTCGTCAACGTCAGTATTGACCTGGATCCACAGTGGTAGGTGGTCCGACATCTGGTAGGAGAACGCGTCCTTGGTGAGCGCAGGGAACAGCGGCTTGTGGTTGCCTGCGAAGAAGTCAACCACCCCGCCCTTGTTCGTGAAGTTCTCCGGGTAGTGCGGCAGGTGCAGGATCTGGTCGTAGCGCTTGTCCTTCTTGAGGTTCGAGCCCAGGTCGGACTTCGCCAGCGCACTGGGAACCATCAGACCCATGGAGGTCACTGCCGAGAAGAGCTTGCTCTTGACCGACGGAATGTTGAAGTCCCCCATCGCGAAGAGGTCCTGGTCGTCGAAGGCGCGCTTGTCCTTCTCGAACAGCGCCTTCTTGTCCGCAACCCATTGGGCCAGCGCGCGCAACTCGGGCTCGCGACCGGCTTCGGAGTCGCCCCATCGGATGTGCGTGGTGACCACGACAAAGTCGAAGTTTCCGGACTTGAAGGAGGCGACGTAGGGCGGTCGCCACCAATTGAACTCGGGGATCCACTCCGTGCCCTTCTTGGTCCGCCGCGGGAAGGCGGCCGATGCCATGCCGTTGAAGACGATCTGGCGCTTGTCATAGACGTACGCCACCCGCTCCCGATTGCCCCCCGCGTCCAGCACTGCGTCGGAGTACACCGCTCGCCAGTAGGGACCGAGCACGTCGAGCACCCGCCGAAGGTCTCGCAGGTCGTCTCGAAGCTCGACGACGCCGATCAGGTCGAACTGACCCAGGATTTCCGCAATGTAGTGGATGGCGGCCTGGGTACGAGGCTTCCTTCCGAACTCCCGGATGTTCCAGGTCGCGAGGTTGAACGTCTCGTCCAGCTTGGACGAGGGGATCTTGGCAGCCTCGATTCGATCCTTGAGGACGAGAAGGCCCTTGGCGATCTCCTTGGTGACCGATCGCAGGTCGGTGATGTGATACATGTTCTGCTCCCGGTCTTACTGCGAACAACCGCGCGTGGGCCGCGCAAGTGCAAAGAGCCGGCTCCGGTCAGTTGAACACGATTTGAACTGAGATAGGTGGATTGGCTGCGGTTGGTATTCGGCTGTTTGGTCTTTGTCTATCAGCCCCCCGCAGGGGCCGCCGGAGGCCCCCCCCGGTTCGGACCTGTACCCAGGTTTGAACCCTCATGCAACGTTGGCCGGCGCCGCCAGCGTGGTGAAGTAGATCATGTCCGGCGTGTGCCCGTCATGGCTTTGGTGCGGCCGGCGCGAGTTGTAGAACTCGAAGTACCCGGCCAGGCCCAGGCGCGCAGCGCTGACGCTGTCGTAGGCCTTGAGGTAGACCTCCTCGTACTTCACGCTCCTCCACAGCCGCTCGACGAAGACGTTGTCGCGCCAGCAGCCCTTGCCGTCCATGCTCTGGCGCGCCCCAATGCGTGCGACCTCGGCCACGAACTCGGCGCTGCTGAACTGGCTGCCCTGGTCGGTGTTGACGATCTCGGGCGAGCCCCAGCGCGCAGCGGCCTCTCGCAAGGCCTCGACGCAGAAGTCCGCCTCCATCGTGATCGACACCCGGTGTGCCAGTACCCGACGGCTGTGCCAATCCAGCACCGCCACCAGGTACACCCAGCCTCGCGCCATCGGGATGTAGGTGATGTCCAATGCCCACACCTGGTTGGCCCGCTCGATGGCCAAGCCGCGCAGCGCGTACGGGAACACCGGGTGCGCCGGGTGCTTCTTGCTCGTGTCGGGCTTGCGGTACAGCGCCTGGATGCCCATGCGTCGCATCAGCGTGGCCACATGCCGGCGGCCGACCTCGATGCCCTCCAGCCGCAAGAAGTCGCGCAGCATGCGGCTGCCAGCGAACGGGTGCTTCAGGTGCATCTCGTCGATGCGCCGCATGAGCCTCAGCTCGCCTTCGGGGATCGGCAAGGGCTGGTAGTACACCGCCCCACGGCTGATGCCCAGCAACTCGGCCTGGCGCTTGACCGGCAGGCGGTGATCGCTGTCGATCATCGCTTTTCGCTCAGCAATCCGGCCTTGCTGAGCGCGCCTTCCAAAAAATCGTTCTCCAGTGCCAGCTGCCCGATCTTGGCGTGCAGGGCCTTGAGATCCACCGGCGGCACCTCGGCCACCACCGGCGCGCCGAACACTCCGGCTGCGCGCTCGATCAACTGACGTCGCCACTCAGTGACCTGGTGCGGATGCACGTCGTGCTTGTGCGCAATCTCGGCGATGGTCTTGCCATCGCCCAGCGCCTCGATCGCCACCTTGGCCTTGAACGCCGGTGAGTGGTTCCGGCGTGGTCTTCTGCTCATGCTGTCTGCTCCTTCGTCTCGGGCTCTATCCTCGCCCATCGGAGCAGCTTCTCCACCTTACGCCGTGTTCAGATTCGCGAGGCCGGCTCTCAAGTTGCCGCTTGGCAAGCGTATGCGCATCCTTCACGTATAGGAAGTCAGCTGCGGGGATGTTCCGCGCCGCCCTTCTTCCTCACTCGAATTGCGTTCGGAGGCGTGGCGCAGCCGCCTCCCGACCAACCGCTCTGCAGCCCTTGCAGTCCGTCGCCAGCGTGATCAGTGGTCCCGTTCTCAGGCAACTTGTGGACATTCAGGCGCGAACGACTACGTGCATCGACGCGAGCCATCGGCAAGGGCCAAACACCACCGCGGCGTGCCGCTGCTGCGCCGGCGCATGCAGTGCAAGTGGCACGTCGCCCGCGGGGACTTCGGGTACGAGGACCTGACCGCCCCCGACTTCCGGTGGGGCGCCGTCCTGACGCGGTCCGTTCGAAGCTGCTGCAGCCGCCCTTGGTTGGAGACACTCGAACGACGCCAAGCACTTGGACACGGCGGATCGCCCCAAACTGCCCCTCGCACGGGCACCGGTACCTCGATGCCTGCTGGCGGAAGGGCTGGCGGATGCCCAGGACAGCGCGGTGCAATCTCAGTGCCCAAGCGGGCCATGACAGATGGTGTGTCCGCCAATCGCGTCACACGTCGCAAAACGGCCAACGGAACGCCCACCAGACCAGCCGCCTGCCGGCATCCCTGCCTTGCCATGGCGGGGGCACCAACACTTCCGCCTCTTGTAGTCGGAGCGCCATACCAATGACCTACCAAGCGGTGCCGTGAGAGCGCGTGCTCGGGTCTGCTAGGCAAGCGATGATGAACGGCAGCTGAAAGGGAGTCTGGCAAGTGCCCGCGCCAGCGTTGCGTTTCCGGACAACGGGGGTTCACACCCCGGCCTGTCCGCCACCTGGAAGGGCAAGGTGCACGCGAAGCGAGGTGCGGGGCGCACACGCCCCCCGGCTAAGCCATCAGCCCCGCCGGTACCGCCAACGCGCACCCGACCATGCACAGGTTGCGACGGCATCGCCCGCGGCATAGGATGAAACTGAGGGATTGGCCTAGGCAGCAGTCCTAGCGAGGCGGGCGATTCGCATTTCCGGGAGGGTCAATGCGACGCTTTGGGGAACGACATGGGGATAACGAGCCCCCCGGTTCGCGGGGGCCGTCGTTCCGGTCGACCTCGCGTTGCTGGAACGCCGACCTTCGCGCTCGAGTCACCTGCGCAGCGATCCTCGCGCTCTGCGCCGCCTATGCCATCGCGGCCGGAACCGAGCGCTACGACTACGACGCGGTAGGCCGCCTCATCCGCCACATCGACCCATCCGGTCAGGTCACCGAGTACGTCTACGACCCCGTCGGCAACATCCTCGAGGTACGCCGTGCCGGCGCGCTCGCCCCACCATCGATCGCGACTGTTGCTCCTTCGATCGTTCGCCGACGGGAGACGGTGGTCATCGTTGTCACCGGCTCCCGCTTCTTGGGCGGTCGAGTGCTGGCCCCCGAACCTGCGCTCGAGATCAGCAGCGTCAGGTTCGACGCGACGCGGCTGCAGTTCACGCTGGCAGCGAGAGACGAGGCGCCCCTAGGAAGCCGCACGTTCTCGGTGATCACGGCCGGCGGCACCGCGCCCTTTGCCATCACGGTCCAACCCGGCCTGCCAGCGATCCGGCTGACACCGCCCATCCTGGCCATGGCCCCGGCCACTTCACAGGAAGTGGTCCTCCGCCTGAGCAACGAGGACATCCTCCCGCACACGCTCGCCATCGTCTCGAGCGACGCTGGTGTCGCCGCAACTTCGGGCGCAGCGTTCCTCCTCGCGCCGGGGCAAACCGAGGTCCGCTTCGTGGTGACAGCCGGCGCTGTAGGCACGGCAACGTTGAACGTCAGTTCAGCCACCTTGGCCAGCGTCCCGTTGGGCGTGCACGTCGTCGGCCCGATCCCGGGCGAGAACCTGCGGTACTCCGCGGCCATTGGTGTCGCGCGGCCTGCGCCGGCGGCAGCGGTCTCAGTTGGGCCGCTGCTGACGCCAGCAGTTGGCGTGACGAGACCAACCCCCTGACGGCACCCAGCAAGCGAGGTTCCTCGTGAGTCGCGAATCCTCCAAAGCGCTCGTCGTCGCCTCCGCGCTACTGACGTGCCCACCCGATGCATCGGCCTTCAATAGCGCCAGCACCGGCACGGACGGTGACTTCAGTCCTGTCACGAGCGTGGAGGTCGCCCTCCCGCCAGGCGGCATCTTCAACTTCCGAAGCATCAACATCCCCGCCGGCGTCACCGTCACCTTTCGCCGCAACGCCGCGAACACGCCGGTGGTCTGGCTCGTCGCGGGCGATGCCTTCATCGGTGGGGTCGTTCGTCTGGATGGCTCCACATCGCCGGCAACCGGGCGAGCGGGCGATGGCAGCCTTCTCGACGACGGTGACCCCGGCACCGGCGGGCCAGGAGCAGGTGATGGGGGGCGTGGCGGCGAAGCAAGCAGCGGCCGCCTCGGGGGATTCGGCCTCGGCCCCGGCGGTGGCGGCGGCGGTGTGCTTGGCCAATACTTTCCTTTCGACACCCTCGGGCCCAGTTGCGGGGGCGGAGGTGGCCATGCGACCGTCGGCGCGGGCGGCAATGCTGGCCCACCTCGCGTGGGGAGTGCCAGCGGCGACAGCTACGGCAACGACCATGGGCTGCCGTTGCTGGGAGGCTCGGGCGGCGGCGGTGGCGCAAGCGGCGAGCGCTTCAAGGGCTCGGGCGGCGGCGGCGGCGGCGGCGCGATCCTGATCGCCGCCAGCGGGACGGTCACCATTGCAGGGCAAGTCTCGGCCCGCGGTGGCGGTGCGGGCGCGACAGACGACGAAGGCGATGTGGCCGCCGGCGGCGGCGGAAGTGGCGGGTTCGTTCGCATCGTCGCCACACGCCTCATCGGCGCTGGGGTGATCGACGCTCGAGGTTCTGTTGGCGGATCGGCCAGGCTGGCCACCCCCCAAGGCATCGTTGTCTGCACCGGTGGGCAAGGCAGCCATGGCCGGGTCCGCCTCGAGGCCGAGACCCTTGGCTTCACCGGCTCGACTCCGGGCTTGACGGCCAGCATCGCGATCCCGGGCACGCTCTTCATCGACGGCAGGCCCGCGATCCGCCTCGTGTCGATCGGCGACATCACCGTCCCTACTGCCCCCACGGGCCGCGGCGACGTCACCTTGCCGCCGGGCGGGTCCGACACGGTGTCCGTCGTCATCGAGACGGTCGGTGTCCCGGTGGGCACGGTGTTGCGCCTTCGCCTCGTGCCCGCCGTGGGCCCCCTGCGCGTCGCCGAGAGCTTGCCGTCCACCGGGACGGTGTCCTCCGCCCGTGCGACGGCAACGATCGACGTACCGACCGGGCAATCGACCCTGACCGCCAGCGCGACGTACTCGGTGCCCGTTGCGCTCGGCGCCGCACTCTCCCGCTACGCCGGCGGCCATCATGTCAAGGGCGTCTCGTTGACGACCACGCTGGGCGGCGCCGGGCACGTGAACGTCGATCTGATCACCGCTGGGGGCACGCTCGTCCCAGCAAACATCGCAGCGCTGCGCCTGTTGTCCACAACAGGCGCGCGCTCCCCTCACTCCGCCCACTGAATGGAGCCGTGCATGAACAAGCCCCTACTTGCATCTCTGAAGTGCCTGGTCGGCCTGGCCCTCTCCAGCACACTGCTCAGCCCTGCGACCGCGGCGGTCATCACCTTCGACTCCCTCCTGGACGCCGAGTCGGTGACCGGTCAGTTCGCCGGCCTCGGCGCCACCTTCTCCAATGCTGTCGCATTGCGCTCGGGTTTCAGCCTCAACGAGTTCGAGTTCCCGCCTCGTTCGGGCGACCTCGTCGTCAGCGACGACGGGGGCGCGCTGGCGGTGTTGTTCTCGACACCCGTCTCGGAGGTTTCGGGCTACTTCACCTATGCCACCGCGATCACGATGTCGGCGTTCGACGCCAGCAACAACCTGCTCGGCAGCATCTCCTCGATCTTCGGCTCGAACCTGGCGCTGAGCGGCGCCGCAGGCGCGTCGCCCAATGAGCTGCTGCAACTCGCCTTCGGTTCTGGCATCAGCCGCATCACGGTCGCGGGCGACCCGGCCGGCGCTTCGTTCGTGCTCGATGACTTCAGCTTCACGCCAGTGGTGCGCGACGTTTCCGCCCCCGGCACGGCTTGCGCATCGCTGCTGGCCCTGGGCATCCTCGCTGGCTTGCGCCGGACGCACGGCCGCGGTCGGCTCCAAGGTCGGGTGACCGGCACCACGCCCTGATCAGCATCACCAGCGCGGCGGCCACATGTGGGCATGGCTGGCACGTTGGCGGCGGCGATGGCCGCCGGCGCGCTCGCGCGGGCGCACGGCACTCGGGGCGCTGGCCGCGACGGGTGTCTTCGCGGTTCTCGGTGCCCTGGCTTTCTGGGCCTGGGCCGCTCCGTCGGTCGGCCCGCTTCAGCTGACACCCGCGCGCTTGGTGCCTGGCGTCGCCACGGCGATTCGCGTCAGCACGTCGATTGCCGACCCATCGGTCATCGGCACGAGTGTCAACCTGCAGCGCGTCTCGGAGACTGGCGCCGTCATCGCCGTGCTCGGCACGCTGCGCGACGACGGCCTCGAGGGTGACGACGTCGCCGGCGATGGAACCTTCACGCTGGTGCGCGAGTTCAACGAGACAGCGCCCGTGCGATTGCGCGTTTCGGCGGGCTTTCGCGGCCTGCTGCGGCGAGTGAACTCGCCGGATGCGCTGCTGCCCCTCAACACGCCACCGGTAGCCGATGCGGGCCGCACTCTGGAGGCTGCCGTGGGTGACACGGTCTTCGTCTCCGGCGAGGGCAGCCGCGATGCCGACAACGACCTACTGCTCTTCGAGTGGAAGCTCGAGGCGCCCGCCGGCAGCGGCGCCGCGTTGGACGACGGCGCCCGCGCGCGCCCTTCGTTCAAGGCCGACCGCGCGGGCGAGTACCTGCTCGCGCTGCGCGTCTTCGACGGCCTTGCGTGGAGCCCGCCGGCACGCACGAGCGTCTCCGCGACAGCGCCCGAGGCTCGCCCCACGGCGGACGCGGGCGACGACCAGGATCTGCCCACTGGCACCATCGCGCGCCTCGACGCCGGGCGAAGCGTCGGCGGCCCGGGCGCGATCAGCTTCAATTGGACGGTGCTCGCGCAGCCGGCCGGCAGCGACGTAAGCCTGAGCGACCCGACCAGCGTACAGGCCACGGTGCTGCTCGCCCAGCCCGGCCTCTACCGCTTCGGCTTGATGGTGACCGACGCATCCGCCACCAGCCTAACCGACGAAGTTCTCATCACCGTGCACGGCGGCAACACGCCGCCCACCGCCGTTCCTGGGTCACGTCAAGTGGTGAATATCGGCGCCGCGGTGAGCCTTGACGCCAGCGCCAGTTTCGACCCCGACGCCGGCGACAGCGTCGCTGCCTATCGGTGGCGCTTCGTCGCGATCCCCACCGGATTCGTGCCGCCCGCTCAGCCAGCGGCCTATGCCGCCGCGGCGTTCACGTTTGCGGCCAGCCTCGCTGGCGACTACGTGCTCGAGCTCGTCGTCACCGACTCCCGCGGCGCCGCCAGCCGCCCGAGGCGCGTGCTCGTGCGCGCCGGCGCTGAGCCCAACCCTCGCCCCGTCCTGAATCGAATCAGCCCTGACCAGGCCATCGCTGGCTCGGCCGCGCTCGTCATCGCTGCCGAAGGCCGGGGCTTCAATCGCCACACGGTGCTGTGGTTCGGGGCATCCCCCATCACCACACGCTTCATCAGTGCCACCCGGCTGGAGGCAGACGTGCCGGCGGCGCTGCTGTCCGCCACGGGCACCGTGGCCGTGCTGACACGCAATCCGGCGCCGGGCGGTGGCGACTCGGGCACACGGTCCTTCCAGGTGCTGGGCGGCGCGCCGGTGTTGAATGCCGTGTCGCCCAGCGTGCTGGAAGTCGGCCGCGATGCGGTGTTGACCTTGGGCGGCACGAACTTCCGGCCCGGGGCTGTCGCCCGCCTCGGCAACGCGGGTCTCGCGACCACCTTCGTGGCCGCGACGTCGCTCACCGCGCTCGTGCCGGCCGCCTTGCTCATTGCACCAGGCACGTTGCCGCTGCGCGTGGTCGATCCCGGCGGTGCGGTCTCCAACGGCCTCGACGTGCAGGTGGTGGTCCCGCTGGCACTGGACAGTGTGACCCCCCTCGAAGGGCCACCCGGCACCGTCGTTGTCATTCGCGGCAGCGGCTTCGGCCCCGCGGCCACCACGCAGGTGAGCATCGGCACACGAACGGCAGGCATCCGCTCGCTGGCGGCCGATCGCATCGAGGCAACTATCCCGCTCGTGGCCGCCACCGGCCCCATTCGCGTCAGCACCGATCGCGGTGCCATCACGGGCCCTGTGTTCACCGTGCGGCGCGAGCAGGACTTCGGCCTGCTGGCCAGCCCGGCCGAACTACCCACCTACGCGGGCGGCAGCGCCACCATCGAGCTGCAACTGCAAAGCCTTGGCCCGCGCCCGTTCACCGGCGTCGCCACGCTGGGCTCCTACGCGTTGCCACCCGGTGCCGCCCTTCGGCTCTCGAACCCGGTGCTCGGCGCCGGCCAGTCAGCGAGCGCCGTCGTCTCCCTGGCGCCTGGTGTCGCACCCGGGACCTATCCGATCGGCATCGAGGCCCGCGCCACGATCGACGGCACCGAGGTCCTGAAGACCGCAGCCGTCAACCTCGTCGTGCGGCCGGGCACCGACGTGGCCGGCGTCAGCGGCCGTTTCGTCGACCCGCGCGGCGCCGGCCTGCAGGGCGTGATCGTGCGCGCCGAGAACCCGGCGCTGCCGGGCGACTACCTCGCCTCCACCACCACCGACGCAGCCGGCAACTTCCTGCTCGGCGGCCTGCCGCCGGGCGAGCTGACGCTGCGCTTCGACTCCACACCGGTCGGCCCCGGTTTCCCCATCTGGCCGCAGGCGGTGTGGGTGGAGCCCGGCCGCATCACGGCCATGGCGCCGTGGACGCTGCGGCCGCTGCCGCCCGCCGGGCGCTTCACGCCCATCGTGCCCGCCCACTCGGCCGACCAGACCGTCACCAACCCGGACTTCCCGGGCCTGAGCATCACCATCCCCGCCGGCACCACCATCGTCGGCTGGGACGGCGTGACGCGCACGCGCGCCTCGGTGACCAAGATCGCCCCCGACAAGCTGCCCACCGGGGCGCCGCTCGGCGGCGCGAAGTCGTACTTCATGATCTCGTTCGGCTCCTCGATGGGCGGCATCCCGACCAACGGCGCCAAGGTGGCCGTGAGTGCCCCGAACGACCTGGGCCTGGCCCCCGGCGAGAAGGGCGAGCTGTGGTACTACCACGGCATGCCGCAAGCCGGCTCGGGGGGTTGGAAACGCGCCGGCACCGGCACCGTCTCGGCCGACGGCAAGACCATAGCCACCGATGCCGGCGTCGGCATCGACCGCTTCTGCGGCGTGTGCGGGCTGTGGTGCTTCATCGCCAAGGACGGCGTGCCCAACGACTGCCCCGATTGCACCGGCGGCCCCGCCAAGCACGCCGGCAACCCGGTCTCGCTGACCACCGGCATCGAGACGGCGCGCACGGTGGACCTGGTCATCGACGGCGTCATGCCCATCACGCTCGGCCGCGTGTACCACCCCTGGGACACCTTCATCGCCAATGCCGACCTGCTGCCGGGCATGGGCCACGGCTGGAGCTTCAGCTACGACCACATCCTGTACGCAGTGGCCGGCGTGCAGAGGCTCGTGTTCGCCGGCAACTCGCGCGTGGACATGGCACCCGACGGCACCGGCGGCTTCGTGGCGCCGCAGGACCCGCGGTTGCGCGGCGCCCGCCTCAGCGCCACCGCGGCGGGCTGGGAACTGAAGTTCAAGGACGGCCGGCGCTGGCTCTTCAACGGCTTCGGCCTCATCAACTACCTCACGCATCAGATCGATCCCTCGGGCAACCGGCTCGTCATCGAGCGCAACGCAAACGGCCGGCCCACCAACATCACCGCGCCCGGGCGCGCGGTCGTCATCGGTATCGGCGGCGCGGGCTTCATCGAGTCCATCCGCGACGAGCTCGGTCGCGAGATCATCTACCGCTACGCGGGGTCACGGCTCGAAGAGGTGCGGGCCACGGACGGCAAGACCACGCGCTACACCTACCACACCCCTGAGCCCGACCGCGCCTTCAACTTCGCGGTCGGCGCGGCTGGCTCGGGCGGCGGCGGCGGCGCCGGCACCGTCAGCCTCAGTTCGGGCATCGGGCCGATGCAGAGCGCCAACGGGCCGGTCTTCATCCGCAGCATCGACTACCCGGGCAGCTCGCCCCGCGTGCAGCTCGAGTACAGCCACAACCACCGCGTGCTTCGGCAATCGCACTCCGGGCTGACCGAGTTGCGCTTTGCCTACGAGCTCTCCGGCGGCTGCGCGGTCTTGAACCCTGCGATCACGATGCCTGACGGCACGCTCTGCGCGGGCCCCGACGGCCCCACCGAGGAGAGCACCGAAACCCACAATGCCGGCTGGCGGTTCTTCGGCGGCAAGGTCATCGCCACCACCGTGACCGACGGCAACGGCAACAGCTACAAGACCAAGTTCAACAGCGCCGGCTTCGGGATCGAAGTGATCGATGCACTGCGCCAGGTGACCACCTACGAGCGCGATGCGCTCAACCAGGTTACAGCCGTCGCCGACGCGGCCGGCCGGACCACGCGCTACGAGTACGACGGCGCAGGCAACCGCACTGCCATCGTCGATGCGCTCGCCCAGCGCACCGACATCACCTACCACCCGCTGTGGAACAAGCCGGTGGCGGTGACGCGGCGGATGGCCGACGGCACGCCGATCACCTACCGCTTTGAGTATGACGACGCGCCGGGTGCCGACGGACGCCTGGTCTCGATGATCGACCCCCTCAGCAACGTGACGCGTTACGAGTACACCGACGCCGGCCCCACAGTACGGGCACTCGTCTCGCGCATCGTCGATCCGCTCGGCCACGCCATCACCCTGCGCTACAACGACCGTGGCGACGTCATCGCCGTCCTCAACGCACTCGGCCACAAAGTAAGCCTAGCCCGGATCTTTCGCCAGCAGTAGGTCGGCAGCCTCGTGCCTGAGCCCGTTGTCATAGGTATCTGACGCCAATGACAACCGAGGACTGCCGATGCCAAAGTGTACCGATGAGACCGTTGAGTTCGGGCGGGTGGGGAGGCGCCTTGTCCAGGCCGCGTTCGATGGCGGGGACATCGTCAGCGATGGTGGCGTGCTGCTGCTCAAGCGGGTCGATGAACGGTTGGGCCTGACAAGCGCGGCGGCGCGGGCGTTGGGCGACGAGCGCCGTAGCGCCAGCATCGAGCACAGCATGCACAGTCTGCTGGCGCAGCGCGTCTATGGCCTTTGCCTGGGCTGGTCCGACGTGTGCGACCACAACGTGCTGCGCAACGACTTGGTGATGCAAACGGCCGTTGGCCGTGCTCAGGCGTTGGCCTCGGCACCGACGCTGAGCCGGCTGGAGAGCGGGGCAACGGCCGCACATGCCGCAGCACTGCACCGCGTGCTCATGCACCAGTTCATTGCGAGCCACAGCAAAGCGCCCGAGGAACTGGTGCTGGATGTGGATGCCACCCACGTGCCGCTGCACGGTGAGCAGGAGCGCGGCCACTTCCACGCCTACTACGACAACTACTGCTACTTGCCGCTGTACGTGTTCGTCGGGCAGGACATGCTGGCGTGCGTGCTGCGCCCGAGCGACCGGGATCCGGCCAGCGTGGTGAGTGCGCTGATCAAGCGGCTGCTGTTGCCGCTGCGCCAGGCGTGGCCCAAGACCAAGATCATCGTGCGGGCCGATTCGGGCTTTTGCCGCCCGCGGGTGCTGCAGCGCCTGGAGCGCTGGGGCGTGAGCTACATCATTGGTCTGCAGAAGAACTCGCGCCTGGCGCAGCAGGTGGAACTGGCTGAGCTGGCGCTGGCCGAACAGTACGCAGCCAGCAAGACCAAGCAACGCATGTTCGGCGAGTTCAAGTACGCCGCAGGGACGTGGAATAAGCCCCGCCGTGTGATCGCGCGGCTGGAACACGGCGAGCAAGGCGCCAACCCCCGCTTCATCGTCACCGATCTGCCTGGTTCTGCGCAGGCGCTATACGAACGCAGCTACTGCGCACGCGGGGAAGCGGAGAATCGGATCAAGGAAGCGCAGTTGGATCTGTTCGGCAGACGCGCCAGCTGCCACCGCTTCTGGGCCAATCAGCTGCGCCTGCTGCTGGCCGCACTGGCCTACACGCTGATGATCAACCTGCGCCGATTGGCGCTGCAGGGCACCGAGCTCGCGCAGGCGTGCACCGCAACCATCCGCACCAAGCTGCTGAAGATCGGTGCAGCGGTGCTGCGCAACACCCGCCGAGTGCGGGTGCTGCTGGCATCGGCCCACCCGATGAAGCACGTCTTCATCGTCGCGGCGCGCGCGCTCAGCCCATAGCGTTCATCCAGTGCTTGGCCCGCGCGTTGACAGCAAAACGGCCCGCATCCCAAGCCGGGGAAGGGGTAAGCACGCCCACCACCGCAGGATCACCACCTCGCAGCGCAATAAACACTGCGCCGGCGACATGAGTCGCTCAAGAAAGTCTCAACTGGGCCCCACCGTGCCATCCAGTACCGGACTGGCGAAATATCCGGGCTAGAGCGCGATGCCGTGGGCCGCCTGCGCGGCGTGACCGACGCGCTGGGTGGCACGACGCGCAGCGAGTACAACGTCCTGGACCAGGTCGTGCGGCTCGTCGACGCCAATGACGGCCTGACCCGCTTCGAGTACGACCCGGTCAAAGGCGCGCCGAGCGCGGTGATCGACGCCCTGAACCATGCGGTGGAGAGCTACACCACCGACCCGCTGCACCGTCTGACCGAGCGGCGTGATGCGCTGGGCGCGGCCGAGACCTTCGGCTACGACGCCGGCGGCCGGCTTGTGCGCAGCGTGGATCGCAAGGGCGAGGCCACGCTGCTAAGCCATGATGCACTGAACCGCGTGGTGCGCATCGATCGTGCCGACGGCAACCAGGAAACGCGCAGCTACGACCTCGCCGGCCGGCTGGTGCACGTGCAGGACGCGGTGGGGATCATCCGGCTCGAATACGACCCGCTCGACCGGCTGATCTTGGAGACCACCGACGTGGACGGGGTGGTTAATGCGGTTGCCTACGAGTACGACGCACTCGGGCGGCGCACGCGGCGCGCGGTGAATGGTAGCGACGTGGCCCGTTACACGTACGACAACGCCTCGAGGATCAGGACCATCGAGTTTGCCGTTGCTGGCGCGCCCCCGGGTGCCGGGCGCACGGCGAGCTATGACTGGGACGCGGCGAGCCGCCTGCGCGTGAAGACGCTCCTGAACGGCATGAAGCAGGTATATGAGCACGACAACGCGAACCGGCTGCTGGCCATTCGCTACTTGCGCGGCGACGGGTCGGAGCTGGACACGATCCGCTACGACTATGACGACAACGGGCGACGCGTGGGCAAGACGATGGGGTTCTTCGCCTCGCTGATGGATACGCCGATGACCGGGGCGTACGACGACGCGAACCGCATGGTGGGGATGGGGCTGCCGGTAGTCGGGGAGAGCTGCGTCAACAGTTTCAATGCCAACGGGAGCCTAGTAGCGAGGGAATGCTCGGGGACCGGGGGGGGCGACGACGTACTCGTGGAATGCCCAGGAGGAGTTGGTGGGAGTCGCGGGGCCGGGGGTGAGGGCGAGCTATCGGTATGACGCGTTTGGGCGGAGGGTGGAGAGGGTTATCAATGGAGAGCGCACTTCGTATGCTTATGACGGATTGCAGGCGGTAGGCATAACTTCACCGGCACGAGCGCTTATCCTTCGTACCGGCCTTGAGATCGATGAGGTACATGCTGTCGCAAGCAGTGGCCAAGACGAGCGCACGTTGATGGCAGATGCTCTCGGCAGTGTGATCGGCGAGGCGGCCGGGGCCTCTCAAGTCGACACTAGACATGCCTACAGTGCATACGGCGAATCGGCATCAACCGACGCCTCCTCCCTGATCAAAGCCGCGTATACGGGGCGAGAGATCGAAAGCGGATCGCTGCTGTACTACCGTCAGCGATACTACGACGCCCATGCCAAGCGATTCCTCCAAGCCGACCGGATTGGACTTCGCGGAGGCGCCAACGAGTATGCATACGTTCTCGGCAATCCGATCTCAGGCACAGACCCATTCGGAGCGGAGGGAAAGAATCGGGAGACAACGATTGGCCCGAGACCACCCCCGACGATTGGACCACCCCGATATGCAGATCCGAGGAACGGGAGCATCGGTCGGTACACCAGCCAGAACTATCTGGACCAACCTACCCATCCCTGCTCTACCGAGGTACTTCGCCCACGCCTCGATAGTTGGATTAACGATGCTGAGTGTCGTCGCCGGTGCTGTGTCGCGCACGACAAGTGCTATGCCGCAAATCTGTGCAATCAAAGCTCTTGGTTTGGCTTGATCTCCCCCATCGGCTTAGCGTGCCAAGTCTGCAATTTGCGCGTGTTGACCTGCATGTTTGGAGCTGTCATGGGGCCGATGACCCAGCGTGCAGCAGCGGCAGGGGTGACGGGCACGCGCGCCCTGCTTGAGCTACTACCCGGTTTCTAGACTCGTGCCGCGGCGTCCCCCGCACGCACAACGAGAGCAATCACGGATCGATTCGGCATTCCCCGGGAAGACAAAGCACCCCGTTGACGAAGAGGCTCACATCCAGCTGTTCGCCGCGCTTGAACTCCGCCCCCTTGTACCAGTTCTCCTTGATCCAGAGATACTGCTGCCGCCGCCGAGCCCGAGACTCGGCACTGCCATTCAGTACCTTGAACCTGAATGTGTCTCCATCGATGCGATAACGCTTGGAGAGCCCGATGAAGAAGTGCTCAGGATCCCGGCAGTCATCGAAGCCCGGCTCGCATCCAGGCATGTTGTTCGCGTCCAGCCCGCCGGCCGCCATCCCGGTCTTGTAGATCTGATCGAAGACCCCGAAGGGATCCTTGCCGTCGCGCAGGCAGTTGGCGAACAACGAGTGCCCCATCTCTTCGAGCAAGTGCCCCTGGCCTCCGCCCGGCCTCACCGATGAAAGCATGAAGCTTGCGCCACCAACCCCGGCTGCCCCAAGCAGCCCAAACCTGAAGGGCCGTGTCAGACAGTTCTCCGGGCCCTCGAGGTAGATCCACTCCGGAAATGACGCGATCCCGATGCCCTTCTCTGTGAAGAATCGATAGCGCTCCCAGGGTGCCCCCACGGGGTACGGAATCGTCCGCATCGCCGTTGCCCTGTTAAGCCGGCCATCCTTGCGATAGATGTACAGATCGCGCAGCGGCCGACTCATGTCCGCGGCCGAGTTGGTAATGGTCCCCAAGGACCGGCCGCTGAAGTTCCCCGGGTGCGGTATCTCGTCCGCATTGACCTGGTCTGTCGCCCAGAGCACGCTTCGCTCGAAGCTCAAGCCGGTGGAGAACGCGACGTAGACGTTGTTCTTCCTGCTGCCCGCGCCCGTTCCACGCAAGAAGGTGACGATGTCGTCCTTCCCGTCCATGTTCACGTCGGCGACCATTGGAAACTCGCCCTTGAGCGCGAAGAACGGATGCCACACACGGCTCTGGCCGAACTTGGTTCCGTTCGAGAGGGCCACCCAGACAGGCGCACTGCCAATCTTCTTGCCGGCGGCGTCGAACTGCGCCTTGCCGACGAACGTGGCGATGTCCGCCTTGCCGTCGCCGTTGAAGTCGCCCACGAGCGGGATCTCTCCCTTGAGCGAGAAGAACTTGTGCCAGATGGAGCTGGTCTGGAACTTCGACCCGTTGGAGATCGACACCCACACCGGGGCTGGGCCGATCGGGGAGCCGTCCGCGAACTTCTGTTCCTTCTGGACGAAGGTGATGATGTCGTCCTTGCCATCCCCGTTGAAGTCGCCGACGAGCGGGATCTCGCCCTTGAGCGAGAAGAACTTGTGCCAGATGGAACTGGTCTGGAACTTCGACCCATTGGAGATCGACACCCACACCGGCGCCGGGCCGATCGGTGAGCCGTCCGCGAACTTCTGCTCCTTCTGGACGAACGTGACGATGTCGTGCTTGCCATCGCCGTTGAAGTCTCCCACCAAAGGGATCTCGCCTTTCAGTGAGAAGAAGCTGTGCCACAGCTCCTCGTCGCTGAAGATGACCTCGTTGCTCACTTGCCTGACGGTTCGCACATAGGTCGGCGCGGGCCCGACGCCTGGCTCGGCCTGTTGCGTGAACCGCACCAGGTCGGTCTTTCCGTCGCCGTTGAAGTCCCCCACCAGGCGGACATCGCCGTCGCCGCCAAACTGCAGGGAGTTGCTGCCACGCTCGCCATGGGTCAAGGCCATGCCCCACTTCTCACGCATGAGGCGCTTCATCGCGGCCCGGCCGAAGTTGACGATCACGCTCTGGCGCTCAGCCCCATTGGCGCGCCGCGCCGTCAGGTAGAGGTCGGAGTTGAAGCGCAACAGCACGAGGCTGGAGAACACGCCGGCGGTGCCCGCGTCGAGCGCGACGCCGTGCGCCTCGAGCCAGTGGTCATCGGTGCTGCCGCCTGTGATGCGGTTGTCCGGGCGGTTCGGGTCCTTGCGCTGGTACGCCAAGCGGCCCGTCGTCGTGCGCGCAATGACAAAGACGTTCTCGTACAGGTTGCCAATGCGTGGCATGTCTGCCGCCTTCACGGCTGGGAACGACGGCGCGGTCCATTGAGCGGCCGTTCCAGGCGGCGACTTCGTGGTGCTGTAGACCAGCCGGGTGTTGGCCGGAACCCCTCCGGTGGTTCTTGCAACCACATGCAGCCCACCGTTGAACACCAGCACGTCGAACTGCCCCTCGACGACCAGATGGCCGGGCAATACCGCCGTTGGTGGCGAGAAGGCGAGCTCCGATCCCAAGGCGCTGAACGTGTGTTGCAGCCGCTTCTCGCTCGTGTACATCACGACGAGGGTCTGCCCGTGAACCATGATCCGAGGCTGATGCACATCGGATGCCTGCCCGGCAACCACTGGCTGTGTCCACTGGCTTGTCGCCGCATCGTAGACACGTACGTTGACTGCCTTGTCCAGGTTCACCCACGCCATGGCGACCTTCCCGGCGCCCAGGCTCACGAGCGCCGGCGGGGCAAGTGATCTCACGCCCGTGTAGCTCCAGGGGGTCTGCCACGGTGTCGCCGCCGATCCCTCAACCAGCCTGCGGGTGTGGTGAAGGCCACCACCTGCCGCTCTCACGACAACGTGAATCGTGGCTGCACCGAGCCCTGCGCCCGAAACCGCCACTGCCACCCGGTCCGGGATGAAGCCAGCTACGGGGCCACCCGTGAGACCGACTTTTTGCCATCCGCCGGTCAGGCTGATGGCGTTCTGCGGAACGCCGGTCGAAAGGTCAACCCGGCTCGGCAGCTGCGACGCATAGACCTGGCGATCGGCCGCGTCGACGCGAAACAGCCAGATCGAGTTGTTGCGATGCCCGTAGTCCGCGAAGTCAAGGCCGGCAGGGTTGCTGTACAGCGGGCTGGCGTCCTCGACAACGCCGACCATTTCGACCGGCGAGCCTTGGCCGTTCCGCAGCGGCTGATACCGCGTGTGAGGCAGGTTGACCCGAAAGTCCCAGCCCTTGAGGTTCGGAAGGAACTCGGCGTAGTTCTCCAGAGCTTCGGGGATCAGCTTGCCGGCGGCGTTGTTCCAGCAGGCCACCGTCTGCCTGGCACCGGAGACGCAGTGCCCGACATCACGGTCCTGCCCCTGCGCCATGCATGGCGGCGTGACGAGTGCAAGCGAGAGGGCAACGGCAGACGCCCATTCGACCCCGATCCGCGAGATTGAAAGCCGTGAGCACAACATTCGTCGTCTCCTCTCTGTCGTTGGGCAAGCGAGCGCCCCTTGCAGCCCGCGAGGCGAACTGCGGACCGCCGCCTTCGAGCCCGCGCCGGCGGCTACGAGCCATGGCCTCGCCGGTTGCGCCCTGCAGTCTCCTCCTCGGCTGGCGGCGCGTGAGCACCGCAAGGTTCGTGGCATCCCCACTCCTGTCGACGCTCGAAGCGGGAGAATGTGCGCATGCGCTTGGCCCGTGCCCGCTTCAAGACGGTTGGCACCTGGCTGCTGGCCCATTTGCCGGCCGTTTTCGCTCTGACGCCTGCTGCGTCTGCGGCGCTGCAGTGCGCTCTGCCCGTTGTGGTCGCCGGTGCGACACCCGAGGTTGTCGAGGTCCCGGGCATCCAGTGCGGCCCGTCGCCGGCCGACGCAGTACATGGCAAGGTCGGCGAGCACTTTGCACAAGCCGCCCTCGCGCTGAACGTCAAGTACCAGCGCAACCCCCTGCGCTCAGCGAGGAACCTCGCGTTGGCTCATGCAGCGATGGCGCTGGCGGCTGCGCAATGTGGCGCGCCATGCCGCAATCCCTCCGATGCCGAAGGCCCGAAAGTTGCCGGCGCTCGCATCAGCGCTCTCGCCCAGGGAGCGGCAGCAGCGATGATGCTGGCCTACCTGTTCCCGCAGGAGCCGGCCCATCGGCTGCTGGGTGAAGTCGCCTGGGCCAATCGCTCGTTGCCAGCGGGTGGGTCTGGGTCGCTCGCTGACTGGCGCCACGCATGGGCAACTGCGCGTCGAGCCGCTGACCAAGTCATTGCGCGCGCCCTGGGCGACCGCGCCAACGAGGTGCCGGCACAAGCGGTCGTACCGCCTTCTCGAGAAGGCGTCTGGCGCGCGACGCCCCCCCTCAACGTCGGCAACCCGATGGAGCCGGGCGCGCCGCGCTGGGTGCCGTGGTTGCTGGACGCCGGCGAGCCGATCGCCGCGCCGCCACCGGTGGCGCACGGCTCGCCGCTGTTCTGGCAGGAGGCCGAAGAGGTGCTGGCGGTGACGCGCGGGCTCACGGCGGCGCAGAAGCGCAGCGCCGAGACCTGGAACCTGGACGCCGGCAGCGTCACGCCGGCGGGGGTGTGGAACCAGATCGCCCTGGCCGCGCTCGAGCCCATGAGCAAGACCGACCCCATCCTGGCGCTGCACTGGATGACGGCCCTGAATGTGGCGATGAGCGACGCGCTGGTGGCGGCGTGGCGCGAAAAGTACCGCTGGTGGACGATGCGGCCCGTGACGGCCATTCGCGAGCGGCTCGATCCGCAGTTCCTGCCGCACATCCTGACGCCGCCGTTCCCGAGCTACGTTTCCGGGCACGCCACCGTCTCGGGGGCGGCGGCGGAGGTCCTCGCCGCGGCGCTGCCCGAGCGCGCCGCAGCGTTTCGCGGGCTGGCCGAGGAGGCTGCGATGTCGCGCCTGTACGGTGGCATTCACTTCCGCAGTGACAACGAGCAGGGCCTCGCTCTGGGCCGCGCCGTGGGCAGGCGCGTCGTTCAGGTTGCGCATGGGGGGCCGGCAGCGTTGGTGGCAGCGCTTTTCAGCGCAAGCGCCGGGAAGGCGCTCGCGCCTGCACCGGCCCGGGAGGAGTCGGCGGAGTGCCAGGCCGCAGTGCCAGTGCTTGCGGGTCACCTTCCCCAGCCGCAGGGCAGCACGATGCGTCTGCGCTGGTCAGCGGTGCCCGGCGCGCAACGCTATCGCTTGGACCTCGTGGCCCGCGTCCCGGAGGGCGAGCGCCTCGCGAACCTCGACGTCCAGACGAAGGAGACCGAAGTCCACGTGCCGCTGCCGGGTGGGGCCGAGCGGATCTGGATTCAGGCCCACCTGCGCACGGAGTGCGAAACCGCCGGTGCGGCCAGCAGCAGCGCGCGCACGACCTTCGTCCTCCGTGCCCCCCCCTGTACCCTGGAAGGCCCCCTTGCGGCGCGCGCGACGGGCGACCTGATCGAGCTGCGCTGGGGCAGCGCGGGCAGCGCGCCCGAGGCCCGAATTGACGCCTACGTCGCCCGAGGCGACGGCCCGCCCGCGTTGCACTCGCGGGAGAGCCACCGCGGTTCCGCGCGGGTGCCGGGCGCGGGCCTCGCTTTCCTGGTGATCCAGCCCCGCTGCGACCGCCCGGCTCTGGCCCCCGCCCGGTGAACGGGAGCCGGAGCTGCCTCCGGCAAGCCCCGTATCGCCCCTAGGCCACCGACAGGGCTGCCAGGCACAGAATCGGCCTGCGCCAGGGCTTCGGCGGGGGGTGCCGCGCGATGTGGTTCGAGGTCCGCGTGAGCGATGCGCGAGCGCGCGTGACGAGCGTGGCGATCATGGCCGCCAGCGCGGCGGAAGCGCGGCAGCAAGCGCTCCAGATGCGCTACGTGCCGCTGGCGGTGAAGCCGCAGCGCGCCAGCGCCGCCTGGTGGGACCGCCTGGACATCGACCTCTTTGCCGAGGAGCTGCGCATTCTCGTGGCGGCAGGCATCACGTTGGTCGAAGCCATCGAGGGCCTGGCCGAACGCGAGGAACGCGCCACCCCCAAGCGCGTTCTCGCCGACCTGGCCCGCCAGCTGCGCGAAGGGGCGGCGCTATCTGCGGCGATGGAGCGGCACCCGCGGAGCTTTCCGCCGCTCTTCGTCGGTGTCGTGCGCAGCGCCGAGACCACCAGCGACTTGCCCCAAGCGCTGGGCAAGTATCTCGACTACTCCAGCCACCTGCGCACGGTGCGCAGCCGGGTCACATCTGCATCGATGTACCCCTGCATCCTGCTCACGGCCGGCGCGGCGGTGACGCTGTTCATGATGGTGTACGTCGTGCCCCAGTTTGCCGCCGTCTACCAGAACAGTGGCCGGGTGCTGCCGTGGGGTTCGCGGGTGCTGCTGGAAGCGGGTGTTTTCCTAAAGGCTCAATGGCCGTGGCTTTCCCTGGCGGCGGCGCTGGCCACCGCGGTGGCCTGGTGGCGTGTTTCGGCCGTCGATCCAGGGCAGCGCTGGCTGGCGTTGCTCAGGCACGCCCCTGGCTGCCGGCGCGCGGCGCACACCATCGTG
The DNA here is from genome assembly GCA_026125665.1 of Rubrivivax sp. GTDB lineage: Bacteria > Pseudomonadota > Gammaproteobacteria > Burkholderiales > Burkholderiaceae_C > Rubrivivax. The sequence continues at coordinate 143,104 of JAHCKS010000001.1, read as the reverse complement.
CTCTCGCGCCTGTATCGCACGCTGGCCATGCTGCTGGCCGGCGGCATCGTCGTGCGCGAGGCCCTGCGCATGGCCAAGCCGGTGGTCGACCCGGCACAACGCGGCGCCCTCGACCGTGCCCGGGCGCTCGTGGAAGGCGGGCAGGACTGCTCGCAGGCGCTGGCCGACGTCGGTCTGTGCACGCCGTTGGCGCTGCGCATGCTGCGCGCCGGAGAACGCTCGGGCTCGCTTGCCGAGATGCTGGCGCGCACCGCGCAGTTCCACGAGCACGAAACCAGCGTGTGGGTGGAGCGCCTGTCCAGCGTGGTGGCACCGCTCTTCATGGTGGCGGTGAGCCTGGTGATCGGCGTGGTGGTGTGGTTCCTGTATGCGCCGATCTTCAGCGCTTCCGGGGCGCTGCGATGACGCGTGTGGCGCAACAGCAGGGCTCCGCGTTGGGTGCAAGCGGGCACGCCGCGCCCATCGCGAGTGAGCCAGCCCTCGGTGGCGAGCTGCTCGACTGGGTGCGAGCAGTGGCAAAAGGGGGACAGCAGCCGCTGCCCGAGCTCGCCAGGCGGCTCGACGTGGCCCTCCCGGTGGCCACGAGAGTGCTCGCCGAGGCCGTGGGCTTCGGCTGGATCAGCCCGGCTCAGCTGCAGGGTCGGCGGCATGCCGGCGACATCGTCCCACTGGCCGACGCCAGGCGAATGAACGTCGCCGTGCTGCGCGACGAGCCCGGCCTCCAGGTCGCCACCGGCGACAACGAGGCAGTGCGGACGCCCCGCGGGTCCGCGTGCGTCTGCGTGCTCGACGATCCCTTCGATGCCGCGAAGCAGTTGCGGCTGCAGCACGCAGCCGGCGGCGTGGTGCGCTATGCCCTCGCGGCACCGGAGCTCATCAGCGCCTTCCTGAGCGAGGAGTCCGGCCGCAGCAGCGCGGTAGACCTCCTGCCGGCAGATGGGTCGCCAACGGCCGCCCATCCGGGCGGCGCGCCGGCAGCCGAACTGGCCCTTTCGCTCGAATCAGTGGCCGACGCCCAAAGCGCGGCAGCGCGGCGGGTGCAGTCGATCCTCCTGGACGCGCAGAACCTGGCGGCCAGCGACGTGCACTTCGAACGAACACCGACCGGCCTTTCGGTGCGCTACCGCCTCGACGGGGTGCTCACCGACCCCAAGCGCCTGCCGGGTCGCGAGCTGGCGGGGCAGATGGTCTCGTGCATCAAGGTGTGGGCGAGCCTTGACATCGCGGAACACCGCCTGCCGCAGGACGGGAGCTTCTCGGTTCAGGTGGAAGGCCGCAAGGTCGACCTGCGCGTGTCGGTGATGCCGGGCATCCACGGCGAGGATGTCGTGGTGCGCATTCTCGACAAGCGCTCGCTCGTCGGCGCAAGCCAGAGCCTGCGGCTGGAGGCACTGGGTTTCGACAGCGCAACCCTGGCGCAGCTGCGCCGCCTGCTCGACGAGCCCTACGGCATGCTGCTCGTCACCGGGCCCACCGGCTCGGGCAAGACGACGACGCTGTACGCCGCGCTGACCGAGATTCACAGCATCCGCGACAAGGTGGTGACGATCGAGGATCCGGTCGAATACCACCTGCCCGACGTGCTGCAGGTGCCGGTGAACGAAAAGCAGAAGCTCACGTTCGAGCTGGGCCTGCGCTCGATCCTCCGGCACGACCCGGACATCATCATGGTGGGCGAGATCCGCGACAGGCAGACCGCCGAGATCGCGGTGCAGTCCGCGCTGACGGGCCACCTCGTGCTCTCCACGGTGCACGCCAACAACGTCTTTGGCGTCTTCGATCGCCTCACCCACATGGGCTTGGACAACCACGCCCTCGTGGCCGCCATCAACGGGGTGTGGGCGCAACGCCTGGTGCGCGTGATCTGCGAGCACTGCGCGCAGGCGACGCAATCCGATGAGGCGTTGCTCGAGCGGATGGGCCTGACGCCCGATGCCGTGAGCGGGTGGCATCAGCGCAAGGGGCTGGGCTGCTCGAGCTGCCGTCAAACCGGTTACCGCGGCCGCCGCGCCATCGCCGAGGTGCTGCGCATGGACGGCGCCGTGCGCGAGCGGCTGCTGGCACGCGAGCCGATGGAACAGGTGCGCGACTTCGTGCTTCAGCGCCACGGCATGAGGCCGATGCTGCAGTGCGGCCTGGACCTGGTCCGCGACGGTGTCACCACGTTGGAGGAGGTGCGGCGTGTGGCCACGTTGGACTGACGCCGTGGCCGTGGGACTGGACGGCTCCACCCTGTTGTGGGCCCCGGCTGGGCGCCGTGATGCACGGAACGGCAGCGTTCAAGGCCGCGGCGTGGGCGCCAGCGCCCAGGCAACCGCGCGGCCCGTGGCGCCGATAACTCCTCGCAGCGTCCTGGCGGCGGTCGTCGCCGGCTCGGAGTGCGGCCATTGGGTCGAACCCGAGCCAGCGGGGCCAAGGTCGATGGCGGAGCTGACCAGCCTGGCGGGCGGCCAGGCCGCCCTGCACTTCGGGAGTACGCAAGACTGGGTCGTCGCTGCCGATTGGGCGGCCGACCGGCCCTTCTTCTGTGCCGCCGTTCCAGCCAGTTGCGAGCTGCGGCTGGTGGCGCTCGGCGGCAGGCACGTCGGGCAGCGCACCTTCAGCTCGCTGGCCGCGCTGCTGAACCTCTGCCGCCACCTGCTGCCGCCTGCCGGGTGGGCGTGGATTCGCGATCATGATCGAGGGCACTGCCTTCGATTTGCCCGTGGCGCCGTCGACTACTGTCGCACCACGGTGCACGGCGAGGTGCTCACGGAAGCCGAGTGCGAGGAGGCCGCTCAAACGGAACTGCGCACCGCGGTGGCGCTCGCGGGCCCAAGGCCCGCGGATGTTCGGGTGATCGTCATCCCCGAGCTCGCGCCAGGCAAGGCCAGCCGCGGCACCTCGCAGGTTCTTGGCCTCGGCATGGATCGTTCGGCCAATTCCGGTGCGGCTTGGGCGCTCACCGTGGCCTGCGCGCTCTGCGCGCCGGAAAGGTGAGCCGCATGAGGCAGCCTCGCCTGACACTACGGCGCACGCCGCTCGAGGCATGGCTCGGCATGGGCTCGGCGTGGCGCCGCCTGCTCGCCGCGGCCGCGCTGCTGGCTGGGCTGGGCATGCTGCTCCTCGCCCTCGAAGGCTGGCAGCGCGCGCGCGCCGACCGGCACGCCGCCCGGGCAGCGCTGGAGAGCCTGCGCGCCGAAGCTCAGGCCAACACCACCCGATCGCAGCGCCAGCGCTCGGCCGAGGCCGAGCGCGGGGCCGCAATGAAAGCCGAGGCCACGTCGGCCATCGTGGCACGCCTGAACATCCCCTGGCCCCGGCTACTGGAGGCGCTGGAGCGCAGTGCTCCCGCAGCGATGACCGTCACCTCGATGGAGTCGGACGGCAAGGCGCGCCGCTTCACGATCAACGCCGAAGGGCCGGCGATGCCAACGCTGCTCGACTTTGCCGAGAGGCTTGGCAAGGCGCCGGAGTTCGAGCGCGTCAACCTGCTCCAGCACGAACAGCGCGAGGGCGAACGGCGCCCGGTGGTGAAATTGACGGTGGCATCCACCTGGGGCGCCGGCGCCGCGGTAGATGCGGGAGCCACGCGATGAGCTGGGCCGGCAACGGCACATTGAGGCGCGTCGCTTTCGGCGAGCTCTGGGCGCATTGGAGCACGCACCTTGGCCGCGCCAGGCTTCGCGCCGAGGTCTGGGCTTGGCGGCACGGGTTGGCCTGGCCGCTCGCGGCGCTTCTCGTGGCGGCGGCCCTTGCCTTGACAATGGCCGGTCGCGTCGAGCGCCACGGCGCTGCCTCGGCCGCTGCAGCGGCTGCAGCGGCGCGCCAGGAGTTGGCGGCGCGGCAGGCATCAAGGCAGCGCGCAGGCGCCGACGGCCCGGACGCCGTGCTGCGCGTGCTGGAGACGATGCTGCGCGACTCCCCGCCGGTGCCGGCCGCGGTCCGCACGCTCACCGCGCTGGCGCAACGCCACGGCATCGTCGTCGCCCAGGGCCAGTACTCGGTGGCGCAGCCGCCACTGCCGGGCATCGAGGAGGCGCAGCTCCATTTCCGTTTCCGCGCCACCTACCCGCAGACGCGCGCCTTCGTGGAGGCTGCGCTGGCGCGGCTGCCGACGCTTTCGGTAGAGCGCATCTCGATCATCGGTGATTCGGGCCCCGACGCTACGCCCGAGGTGTTGGTGGCCATGACGCTCTGGCGGCACGGTTCGGCAGCGCACCCTGCCGGCGGGGGACAACGATGAGATCGCCTGGCGCCGGCGCGCGGTGGCTCACTGTTGCAGCGTGCATGGCACTGCTATACGCCTGGTACGCCGCGGCCCGTGGGCCCTTGGCGCCCGAGGCCGGCTTGCCGGGGTCGAACCTGCATGAGGTGGGTCGCCCCTCATCGAGTGCCCTCGCGAGCCTGCCCCCCAACACCTCGGTGGCAGACGCGCCGGACCCGGGCGCACCCCGTTCTCCAGGCCAGCTCTCCGCCGCGTCCATGCCCATACCGCGGGCAGAGCTGCTGCGCCGAGCGGCCGGCGACCCGGGCCGCGCCGGAGCAACGGCACCCGCGGTGCGCGACCTCTTCGCACGTCCCCCCGGGCGGTCGGCCACAGCGGTACCGACGCTGCCCATGCCCGCGCCACCTCCTGAGCAGGCGCCCGAGCCCCCGGCGCCCAAGCTCTTGTACCTGGGCAAGCGGCACGACGAGACCGGCTGGCAGGTGTTCGTGCAGCGTGGCGAGCAGGCGCTGATCCTGCGCGAAGGACAGGTCTTCGACCAAACCTATCGCGTCGAGTCCATCAAGCCGCCGCGCATGGTGGTGGCGCACGTCGCCCAGGGCAGGACGTTCGAGGTCGCCATCGGGGAGGCGCAGTGAAACAGCCCATGCGCCACTGGCTTTGGCGCCACGCCCTGGCGCTGCCGATCTGCGTCGCGCTGCTCTCTGCCCTGGCCGCCTGCACGACACAGCGCGCGATCCAGGAAGGCGAAGCCCTCATCGAGCAGGGCCGTGCCGACGAAGGGCTGCGAACCCTGGAACAGGCGGTGCAGGCTGCCCCGCGCTCGGCAGAAGCACGCGCCGCCTGGTTGCGCCAGCGGGATCGCGTTGCGCAGAGCCTGATGGGCCGCGCGCAGCGCGAACGCGGCGAAGGCCGGCTCGATGCCGCCGAGAGCACGCTGCGCCAGTTGCTGGCACTGGAGCCGAACCATGCGCCGGCTCAGGCCGCCATCCGCGAGATGGCCAACGAGCGCCGCTGGATCGAGCGCGTGCGCGAGGCAGAGGACCTGCTGGCCCGCAAGCAGCTCGATGCGGCGCGCGAGCGGCTGCGGCCCGTGCTGCTGGAGAACCCCCGCTACCACGCGGCGCGCGACCTGGCACGGCGCATCGATTCACTGGCCGAGCGCCCCGAGGCGGCCGAGCCGACGCTCGGCGCCGGTTACCGCAAGCCGGTGTCGATCGAGTTCCGGGATGCGCCTCTGCGCACCGTGTTCGAGATCCTGGCACGCACGTCGGGCCTGAACTTCCTCTTCGACAAGGATGTGCGCTCCGACCAGAAGACCTCGATCTTCCTGCGCAACTCCACGGTGGAGGCCGCCGTGAACATGCTGCTGCTGACGAACCAGCTCGAGCAGCGCGTGATCGATGCGAACACCACGCTCATCTACCCCGCCAGCCCCAACAAGCTGCGCGAGTACCAGCCGCTTTCGGTGCGCACCTTCTACCTGGCGCATGCCGAGGCCAAGGTGGTTGCCGCCACGATCCGCGCCATCACCAAGAGCCGCGACGTGGTGGTGGACGACAAGCTCAACCTCCTGATCCTGCGCGACAGCCCCGCGGCCATCCGCATCGCCGAACGGCTGGTGGCGCTGCACGACGTGCCCGAGCCCGAGGTGATGCTCGAAGTGGAGGTGCTCGAGATCAAGCGCACGCGGCTGCTGGACCTGGGCATCCGCTGGCCCGACCAGTTGAGCCTGAGCCCGCTGGCCTCCACCACCGGCGGCACCATCACGCTGCAAGATCTGCGCGGGCTCAACTCCTCGCGCATCGGCGCCACGCTCGGCAGCACCACGCTCAATGCGCGCAACCAGGAGACCGACGCCAACATCCTGGCCAACCCGCGCATCCGCACCCGCAACCGCGAGAAGGCGCGCGTGCACATCGGCGAGCGCGTGCCCAACATCACCACCACGCTCACCTCCACCGGCTTTGCCACCGACTCGGTGGCCTACGTGGACGTGGGGCTGCGGCTCGACGTGGAGCCCATCGTCTACCCCGATGGCGAGGTTGCGATCCGCATCGCGCTCGAGGTGAGTAACCTCATCGGCCAGATCCAGACCAAGAGCGGCTCGGTGGCCTACCAGATCGGCACGCGCAGCGCACAGACGGTGCTGCGCCTGAACGACGGCGAGAACCAGGTGCTGGCCGGCCTCATCAGCGACGAAGACCGGCGCACCGCCTACAAGGTGCCCGCGCTCGGCGACCTGCCGTTGGCCGGGCGGCTGTTCGGCACGCAGGCCGACGACACCAGCAAGACGGAGATCGTTCTTTCGATCACGCCGCGCGTCGTGCGCAACATCCCGCGGCCGGTGGCGAACCTGAGCGAGTTTGCCGCGGGCACCGAGGCGAGCATCGGGGCCAGAGGCGTTGGTGCCGGTGGGTCCCCGGCGTCGACGGGCGCCTCGCCTGCCGCCGGACCCGGCGCTGCAGCGGGCGGCGCCGGCCCGGCCGGCCCCGCGCCACTGGGAGCACCCAGCCCATCCGGTACCCCGGATGCCGCTGTGCGGCCTGAAGGCACCACGGGCGCGCAAGCCACTGGCGCCGCCACCGGCCGCGCAGCGCTGGCACTCTCGTGGCTTGCCCCGCGACAAGTGCGCGTGGGTGACACGGTCACGGTGCAGTTGATGGCCCGAGGCGAGGGGCCCATCGCAGACGTGCCGCTGGCGCTGGGCTATGACCCGGGCATCCTTCAGCTCGTGTCGGTGTCCGAAGGCGAGTTCCTGCGGCAAGCAGGGGGCAGCAGCCAGTTTGCGGCGCGCACGGATCCCCCAGGTCAGGTCGCCATCGCCGCCACGCGCACGGGCGGCGCCGTCTCCGGCAGCGGCGTGCTCGCGCGAATATCGTTCCGGGCGCTCGCGCCGTCCACTGGCACGGCGATCACTGCCAGCCCCGGGCCCGTGATGCTTGCCGGCGGGGCCGGCGGCATTGCCCCGGAGGCGCCCCAACCCATCAACCTCACGGTGGCGGCACCATGAACGACGCGCAACGGCTACACGCCCGCGGCTTCACGCTCGTGGAGCTGATTGCGGCGTTGGCGATCATGGCCGTGCTGGCCACGGTGGTGGTGCCGACGGTGCAGGTGCAGGTGCAGCGCGAAAAGGAGCGCGAGCTGCGCGCCGCGCTGCGCGAGATCCGCAACGCCATCGACGCCTACAAGCTGGCCGGCGACCAGGGCCGCATCGCGCGCGAGGCCGGCAGCACGGGGTACCCAAAGACGCTGGAGATCCTTGTGTCCGGCGTCGAGGACCGCCGCGACCCCAAGCGCGGGAAGATCCGCTTCCTGCGCCGCGTGCCGCGCAACGTGTTGCACGATGATCCGCGGACTCCGGACTCCGAAACATGGGCCTTCCGGTCGTACGCCAGCGAGGCCGACGCGCCGGAACCCGGTGATGACATCTACGACGTGTATGCCCCTTCGCGGCAACTCGGGCTGAACGGCGCGCCGTACTACCGGTGGTGATCTGCGATGACGACCCTGACTCAGCAACCTTTGCGCGCGCAGCCGCTATCGGCGGCACGTGGCTTCACGCTGATGGAGCTGCTGGCCGTGCTGACTATCCTGGCAGTGCTCGTGACGCTCGCGACACCCGCGGTTCACGGGCACATCATCGCCGCGCGCGAGGCTGCGCTGCGCAGTACGCTCAACACCACCCGACACGTGATCGCGCAATTCTATGGCGACACTGGGCGGTACCCTGACAGCTTGGAGGAGCTCGTCCAGCGCAAGTACCTGCAGCGCTTGCCGTTCGATCCCATTGCTCAGTCGGCAATGGCGTGGGTCATCGAGCCGCCGCTGGATGGCGGCAAGGGGTCCGTGGCCGACCTGCGAAGCACGGCGCCTGGAGCGGCAAGCGATGGCACGCGGTTTGGCGAGTGGTGAAAGAGAGCGTTCGATGTCCGTGCGACATGCTCAACGCGGCGCGGCGTTGCTGCTTGCGATCGTCGCGGTTGCCCTCCTGAGCCTGGCCTCCGTGTCCCTCCTGGGAGAAGGCGCCCAACTGATGCGCCGCGAGGCGGAGGACGAACTGCTGCGCGTCGGCCAGGACTGGCAGCGCGCGCTCCGCAGCTACATCGACAGCACGCCAGGACAAGCGGCGCTGGGGCCGCCAGAGCTGGAGCACCTGTTGCTTGATCCTCGGTTACCGTCGGCGCGACGGCACCTTCGGCGCATACCGATAGACCCCATCACCGGCGCCTCGGAGTGGGGCGTCATTCGCGGACCACAAGGTCAGATCGTTGGTGTCCATAGCCTGTCGCGGGAACCAATTGTCCGCCGCACCGGGTTTCCGGAATGGCTGGACCAGCGAGGTTCTGTCGCACATGAAGACTGGGTGTTTGCGCCGCGCCGATTTCTCCTCGGAACTGATGTAGACCGCCGCACTCACTAGACCGGCCAAGCCCTGACGTTCGACCGCCTGTGTCCAGCGCGAGGGGAATTCGCCGCTTCAGGTCAGGCCGAAGGAACAAGCGCTGCGCCCGTGGCTGACGCACGCCATCCAGATTGAACATGAAGCCGATTTATGCCTCTGTTGACTAGTAGCCCCGCTCCCCCCCGAAAAGGCGCTGCATCACCCGCGGGTCAGCACAAATCAAAGAATAGCAGATTCGCTCAGGGTACCCTAGCTCCCGACGCACTGGGTTCTCGTTCTTCTTCACATTGTCCATTCGATTGGGGCCCGAATCAGCAGTACCTAAGACATGCCCCATTTCGTGAGCCAAGACAATTACCAAAGGAGTTGGCTTTAAGCCCTCCGTCGTTCGCAAGATGGGACTATGGCTGGGATCAATATATATCCAGGGGTTGATTGCATCGGTCATCTCCTCTTCCTCTTCGCTCTCAAATATCTGATACAGAGTCCCGGATCGCTCAAGCTTCTCGCACATTGATCGACCGTGTTTGCTCTTCTTGAGATCCATATAGGCGCGCCTAAGGCGCTCCTTTCCGACAGGTGTCTTGCCGACTATCTTGACTTCCAGCCCATACGGATCCACAAGGCCCACCGGATCGCCTTGAGCATACACATACCGACTAACGCCTGATGAAAGCCCCAGAGGATCCTCTGACAGGAATCGTAGGAGCGTTGGGTCATAGTACCTCGCCCTGTAGTAGTAGAGGCCAGTACTGTCGAACTCTCTCGCAACGTATCGGGACTCATTATCAGTCGCCCCATCACTGACGGCTGCACCGTATGGGGAGTAACCGCGAATCACCGCCACACCACCATCTTCCCGCGTCTCCGAAACGACGCTCCCAACAGCATCGGCGAGAAAGCTCAGGTCACCGGACAGTGCGAGGCGCGCAACGACCTCGTCTATCCACGGGCCCGTGAGAATCCCGGCGCTCTCTCCATGCTGGCGCACTTCGGCTATAACTTGCGGCCCGTCGTAGATGTAACTGGTGGCGGAGCCGCTGATAGTCCTCGATAGCCGCCTTCCAAGGGCGTCATAGACAAACTCAGCTGTCAGACCAAGACCAGAGACCCCAGTCAACTGGTTCTGCGAATTCCATGTATACGAGATGCGACCTTGCCCGCAGTCCTTGGTGAGGAGATTCCCTTCCTCGTCATAGCTGATTGCGCAGCCCCTGTCCGCCCCCCCGCTGCCGTCGCCACTTCCAAAGGTCAACGAAGTGTGCCTATCGGTGACATCGTATTGCGCCATCATGTCGGTTTCGGAGACCGGAAGACCCCCAATCCGACTTCTTGAGATTCGCCTCCCACTCGGCCCATATCCGTAGGTAATGCGATCAATCGGAGTACCGTCTGCGCGGGAATAGTCGATTGCGGTAAGCCGACTTGCCGGATCAAAGGTGTTGATCTGCCTGATCCCATTAGGCAGTATCTTCAGCACGACCCGGTCTGCAGCGTCGTACTCATAGCTCACGGCGCGACTGGAGGAGGCAATCCCTTTCAGTCTGCTTGCAGCGTCCCACGTGTAGCGTGTCTCGTGAGCGCCATTGAGCACTCGGCGCCTCAAACGGTCAAGCGCGTCGTACTCGTAGACAATCGTATTAGTGGCAAGGAGGCTTGACTGGACTTCCTTGATCACTCGACCTGCTGTGTCGAGTTCGAAGAGGATCGACGACGGGCCCGCGCCTGTTTGCGCTAGCCGGACTATTCGCCCGAGCGTGTCGTAACCGATGCTGAGCGCGCCGTCCGTGTATTGAGCGCCAACTACCCGCCCACCGGGACTTCGCTGGAAGCGGCTAACGTTCCCCCGGCGATCAGTGCGACTCGCCAGCCGTCCGTTCGAGTCATACGTGAGCAGTTCTGCCTTGCCCAGGGCGTCGATGATCTGAACGAGCTGCCCGGCATCGTTGAACGCGTAGCGCTCTGCGGCCACGTTTGTGGCACTAGTCACTTGAATGGGCCGCTGTGCGGCGTCATATGAAACGCGTGTCACACCTCCTAGAGGATCAACCAGCTCTAGAGGTCGATCGAGACCCGTCAGCCGCATCGTGCTGGAGTGACCTATCGCATCCTGCCAGCTCGTGACTCGCCCTACGGCGTCATAGCTGAGTGATGCAGTGTTGCCGATTGGATCGGTCAGCTTGGCCAAGTCCCCTGTTTCTGTGTAAACGAGGCGATACTCATTGCCCAGAGGGTCCGTCACTCGGGCAAGCTGACCGCCCTCGGTGTACGAGTAGGTCGTCGAGTAGCCGAGCGGGTTGGTCGTGCGAGTGAGGCGTCCGCGGTCGCGGTCATACTCGGCTTGGTAACTGACCGGACTTCCATCGTCGGCGAAGCGCGTGACGCGGGTTGGCCTGTTCCAAACCGGGTCGTACGCGATGTCGACGATGCGTCCTAGCGGATCGACCTGCCGGGTGACGTTGCCCTTGTCATCGTGCGAAAACTGCCAAGTACGGCCAAGAGCGTCGGTGCGGCGTGTCACCTGCCCATTGGCGTCTCGCGCCAGGGTTGTCAGGCTCCCATTCTCATCGACCTCAGCCGCCATCCCACTGGGATAGAAGCGCTTGCTGTGTCGGCTTCCGTCGCTTTGAACGACCGTTGTGCCCACCACTGTGCCGACGCAGTTCCTCTCGCCGGCTTGGTAGTTGGCCCAAGAGTCAACCGCGTAGCCAACTGTCCAGACTGCCGCGGGGCCGCCAACCACGTTGGTGAGGAAGAGCTTTGGGAACGAAACGAGGTACTCGAACAGGAACTCGACACCGTCATACCGAATCTGGCGCAGCACCCGGCCGGAGGGGCCATAGAAGTTGACAGTGGGATTCGGGCGCCCCGGATAGGAAATGGTCCGGATACGCCGCGTTGGCGCCGCTTGGCTGCAAAGCTGAGGGTCGCCTGGGGTAGGCGCATCCTCCAGGTACGAGTAGCGAGTGATGCCTCCTTCGGCATCGGTGATGGTTTCGATGCGATTGGCTGGTGTATAGGTGAAACGCATCGTGCGATTGGCCGGGTCACGTATCTCCTGCACGAAGCCGTTCGCGCCGTAGGTCATCGAATAGCTTCGCTGCGCTGTGCCGACGGCGGTGATCCGCTTGTTGTCGGTGCGCCGCGTGATCTGAATCGCGTTGCCGGCGGGGTCGATGGTTTCTGTCAAGAACGCCGCCGTGGCAGTGGCGTCGTAGAGCCCGAAACGCCAGACTTGGCCGTGCTTGAAGCGCAGTTCCCAGACGCGCGGCGAAGTGCTCACCAATCTCAGTACCGCACCGCGGAAACGGGGGTCCTTCCTAGCTGCATAGGTGCCGTCGGGCTGGCGCGAGAAACCAATGCGGTGGTTGGGCGGCAGCAGCAGCCGCTTGAACTCAGTTCGAGAGGCCTCGTCGGCCAGCACCACATCGTGATCGAGCACCCAGCCCTGCCCCACCGAGCCGAAGATCCCACCCCGGCCCTGGAAGGCATCCACAGGGTTGTACGAGAGGCCGACTTCCATCGGCGTCAGGCCGCCGCACGAGAGCCCGCTCATGCTGGGCATTTCGGCTCCGGTCAGCAGTTCCACCGGGTTCCCCGCCTTGTTGCACTCCGGTGACGGCGGATCGCCGTCAGGCAGCGGTGGGCAGCGCGCGCTGATCAGCCCGCACACGCCGCAGAAGCGCGGAATGCCCACGCCGGGGTTGCTCTCGACGCGTTTGCCGTCAGCGCTGATCGTGCCCATGCCGGCCAGCTTCCACTCGCCGCTGCCTCCCATCGGGCTGCCGTCGAAGTACCAGAGCTCGGTCTGATCGCCGGGGTCGAGGCCCGTCACGTTGGGCACCGACACCGGGATAGGCTGGCTCGGAATGCCCCCCATCGGCGTGCCGAAGTAGAGCTGGTAGGCCTCGCGAATGGGTACGGGCGGCCCGGGCACCGGCAGCTTGTCGACGGCGATGCGTTCCACCGCGATGCGGCTCTTGGGCACGCCGTCCCAGCCGGTGATGGTGGTACCGGCGGGCAGCGTCACCGAGAAGTCCGGGAACCGGGCATCGACGATGGTCTGCGTCTGCGCGGCATTGGCGATGGGAACGAACTTGTCGTCCGTGGGCGGCGGGCTCAGCGTCCATTCGGCCAGCACGGCGATCTGGCCGCTGGTGAGCGTCATGCTGAAGGGCCAGATGGGGTATTGCGGGTGCGCCGGCGTGGCGTCGAACCGCAGCGTCACCGGCCCGGGGGTCAACCCGGTGAGCAGGAAGTTGCCTGCCGCGTCGGTGGCGGTGGCGGCTGCCCCCTCCACGCGCACCAGCACGCCGGCCACGGGTTGCCCCTCCGGCGTGACGAAGCGCCCCTTCACCCCCGTGACGCCTACCGCGGCCTGTACCACCAGCGTGGCCGTGGCGGCGCGCGTCTGGCGGCCGCCGCTCGTGAGGCCGGTGGCTTGCAGCGTCACGTCGTACCGGCCCGGTGCCGTGCCGGCCGAGGCGAAGAAGAGCACGGAGCCGTTCTGCAGCGTGGTCAGTGTCGGCGGCACACGGGCCGTCACGCCGGCGGGTAGCCCTTGCGCAGCAATCTCGAGCAGGCCCGTGTAGGGCTTCAGGCCGGTGCTCGCAGCCTTGAGGCTGACGGTGGTGGCAGCCCCCGCAAGCAGCACGCTCTCGGCCGGGCTGGCGGTGAGGCTGAAGTCCTGCTCGAACTGCACGGTGAAGGGGGGGCTGGTGGCGCTGCCGAGAGGCGTCGTCACCGTGACGGGCCCGCTAACCGCGCCGAGCGGCGCGACGACGACGAGTTGCGTCGCGCTGGCCGTGACCACCGTCGCCACCACGCCGGCCGGCGTGGGCCCGGTGAAGGTGACGCGGTTGTTGGCTGCCACGGGGTCGAACCCGCTGCCGGCCAGCGTCACCGAAGTGCCCGCTGGCCCGGCGGCGGGCGTGATGCTCGTCACCGTGATGGCCGGGGTGATGCTCAGAGTGGCGGTAGCGGGCGCGCGGCGCGGCGCGCTCGCGGTGAGGCTCACCGAGCCAGGGGCGGTGCCCACCACGCTGAACGTGGCGCTCGTCTGGCCCGCCGGGATGTTGACGACCGCGGGGAGCGTGACAGCCCCGGTGCCGCCCGCCGCGAGCGTGACGGCAAGCCCGCCGGCCTCCGCCGGAGCGCTCGAGCTGACGGTGAAGAGCAGGCTCGTGCCGACCTTGATGCTGGCCGTGGCCGGCGCCAGCGTGAGCAGCGGGGTGGGCAAGACGTTCAGCGGCGTGGTGGCCGAGGCGCTGCCACTGGTGGCGGTGATGTCCGTGCCCCCGGCGCTGCGGGTCACGGCTGCGCCCGTGGCGCCGACCTCCGCGACCGCGGGGTTCGACGAGGCCCATGTCGCGCGGGCGGTCTCGTCGCGCACCGTGCCGTCGGTCAGCGTGGCCGTGGCGGTGAACTGAACCGTCTCGCCGACGAAGGCCGTGGCGTCTTGCGGTGACAACGCGAGCGCCTGCACTTCAGGCGGCGTGACCTGCACCTCGGCGCTGGCGATCGAGCCGTTGAGCGTGGCCGTGACGAACGCGGAGCCTTCGTTCGCCGCCACCACCGGCACATCGACACCCAGCGCTCCGGCCGGCACGGTGACCTGCGCGGGCAAAGTTACCGCGGGCGAGCTGGCGCCCAGCAACGCCACGAGGGGCGCCTTTGGCGCCGGGCTCACCAACAGGCGAAGGACACCGGTGCGGCCCTTGGCCAGCGAAAGCGTCGCCGGCGTGAGGCCGGTGATCAGCGTGGGCGGTGGCGTCACGGTGACGATGGCGCTGGCTGCACCGGCCGGAAGGGCTGCCGAGAGCGTGGCAACGCCCTCGGCGAGGCCGGTCACTGCGACTGCGGCCGTCAGCGCGCCGGCGGGCACGGTGACGCTGGAGGGGGCCTGCAACAGCCCGGGCGGCACCACCGAGAGGGGCACCGGTGTGTCTTGCGGCTGCGCCGCATTCAGCCGCACGTTAGCGCTACCCGTGGCCCCCACCTGCAGGCTGAACGTGGGGGGTTCCACCGCCACCACGGCGGGCGCGGGCGGTGCAACGGAAACGTCGGCGCCGCGTGTGGCGCCGTTGAGACTGGCACTGAGCCGCGCGTTGCCTGGCGCCAGCGCGAGAACGGGGAAATCCGCACTGGGGCGGCCGGCGGGCACGGTGATGTTTGCCGGAGCCTGCAACACGGCGGCATCGCTCACGCTCAGCGGCACGACGGTGTCGGTGGCCTGGGCCGCGTTGAGGCCCAGCGTGAACGTTCCCGTGGCCCCCGTGGTGAGGCTGAGCGTTTCGGGCAGCAGCGAGGCCACCGTGGGCGCCGGCGCAACCACGTTCACTGCCGCTTCGGCCGAGCTCCCGTCGAGGGTGGCGCGCACAAGCGCGGTGCCCAACGCAAGCGAGGTGGCCTGGAACGTGGCCGCCGTTTGGCCTGCTGGAATGGTGACGCTTGCAGGCACCGAGACGATGCCCGTGGGCGTTGCCTGCAACTCGATCGTGGCCGACAGCGGCCGGGCCGCCGCTAGCGTGGCTGTGAGCGGCGCCGAGGCGCCGAGCGTCACTGAAGTAGCCGGAGGCAACAACGAAACCAGTGCGGGGCTGGAAGCCGGCGTCACCGTGATCGTGGAAGTGGCCTGCGAGCTGCCGAGGCTGGCGGCGACCTGGGCGGTGCCTTCGGCCAGAGCGGCGATATCCACGTTGGCGCTGTACTGGCCGGCCGGGATGGTGAGCGAGCTTGGAACGGAGAGAACGCCAGCGGGTTGAACAGCCAGCGCAACGGAGGTGGGCGTGGCGCGCGCCGAGTCGAGGTGGACGAGCAGCGTGGACGACGCGCCGCGCTCGACGTTGGCCTTCTCCGGAAGAACGAAGCTCACCGCGGGCGGCGTGGTGACCACCTTGACGTGGGCCGTGGCCCAGCCCCAGGTGCTGCCGATGAGGATGGTGGCGCTGCCGGGCGACAGGCCGCGAACAGGGACCTCGATGCCTTGCTGCCCAGCCCCGTAGCGAATGA
Source organism: Rubrivivax sp. (assembly GCA_026125665.1). Taxonomy (GTDB): domain Bacteria; phylum Pseudomonadota; class Gammaproteobacteria; order Burkholderiales; family Burkholderiaceae_C; genus Rubrivivax. The sequence goes on along the minus strand of JAHCKS010000001.1, from coordinate 127,478 downwards.
CGAACGATGTGGGGGCCGCCACGCCAGGGCGCGTGCTCACCGCCACCAGGGCGCCGCCAACCGTTGGCGTGGGCGACAGCTTCGCATGCAGCGTCGCCGTGGCGCCCCGCTCGAGCGCGGCAGGGTTCGGCGTGACATCTACCGCCTTGATCGGGATGGGCGTGCCCACCACGCGCAGGTTCAGGCGCACGCCGGCGCTGGCGGCCATGCGCACGTGCACCGTGTTCGTGGCTTGCAGTTCAATGCGCTTGCCACGGCCGCGGAAGTCGCGGAAGAGGTCGGCCGCACCCAGCACCTCGGTGCCGTTGATCGTGATCTTCAGCGCCGCGATGCGGTGCCGCTCATGCGGTTGGCGGGTGGAGACGAAGAGGTAGAAGGGCGCGCCCACGCCGGCGGGGACCTCGACGGTGTGCTTGCTCTCCTCGCCCACGCCGGCGGCCTGCTGCTGATGAGAGAACGTCGCAAGGTTGGCGCTCGGCAAGTTCTGGGCGCGCGCCACTGGAGCGCTGCAACCGAGCAACATTGCCAGGGCAAGGATCAGCCACCATGCACCGGTGGTAGCGGGGCCTGCCCTGGATTCGACGCTCGCTGTTGAGTTCATGCGCGCCACCCTGTATCGCTCATCAGTCCGATCGCGACCTGCGCTCTCTGGCGGCCCGCCTAGCTGCCCATCGCCGCAATATGCGCCGCCTCGGGCGGCGCTTCGAAGCGCCGGCCCGAGGTGGTGATCAGCGTCACCCGCGAGCCACCACCAGGAGCAGCGCTCACCGTGACCTGTTGCACGCGCTCGTTCTGCGCGAACCGCGACAGGGCGTCACCGAGGGAAGCGACGATGGTGAACGTGACGGTGGCCTGCAAGGCACTTGCGCCGGTGGGCAACGTCACCGTAGCGGCGGCGGTAGCGAGGGTTGTGGAGCCGGCCAGTGGCGTGCTGGTAACCGTGACGGGGTCTCCGTGCGCGGGCGTCAGGGTCACACTGACCGTGGCCCCGGGGGGCACGCCCGTGGTTTGCAGTTCAACGGTGACCGGATTGGTTGTGCCAGACGGCAGGGTGACATCACTCGTACCTGTGGGCGCCGCCGGAACTGCGACACCGGCAACCGAGACGAATGACAGCGTCGGAAGACCTGCGATGAACACGTGCCCCGGGGCGCCGAAGGTGTAGTCTGGGTTCGTGCCGGCGGATCGAGTAACAACCTCGGCCTCAAGTCTGATGCGGCCGGCTGCGCCCGACCTGTTGATGGGCAGGTCGCAGGTGCCACTCCCTGAGTCGCTGACGTTGCCCGAGCCGCCGCCGACGGCCCCGATGCCGCCGTTGCCTGCAATCGTTGTCGCGATGATCCGGATCGCTCCGCCACTGCCGCCACCGCCTGTACATCCCACACCGAGCCCGGCCGAGGCACCTGAAGCGCCGCCTGCGGCGCTGATCGTGCCGGTGATGTTCACCGTGCCGGAGGCCGCGATCAGCAATGCGCCGCCTCCACCGCCGCCGCCCGTACCAGCGAAGTTGACCCCTCCGCCGCCGCCACCGCCACCAGAGCCACCAACCAATGGCAGCAGGGTCGTGGAGCCGTAGGCGCGGCCCGCGAAACCGCCGGGAATGAAGCCTTGAGTGGGCGTACCGGGGCTTTGCCCGATGTTGAGTGCTGCAGTTCCTGCGGTGGCATGCCCGCCGCTGCCGCCGCCCGACGTGGCATTGGCCGGAACCGGGCCCGTGATGTACGGTGCCAAGCCAGCACCCGGACCACCCCCGCCCGGGCCCAGACCAGCCCCACCTTTGGTGGCGGCAATCGTCGTGCCGGGCCGCCCCCCACGGCCACCATCGAAGCCGCCAGGCCCTCCGGCACCAGGCACTCCGTCATCGGCGGCGCTGCCGCTTCCGGCTGCTCCCGCGTCAGCCGAAGGCTGCCCGCGCAAGTTCAGCGTGCCGGCAATGGTGGCGTCGCCTGCAACCAGCAGCACAACGGGTGTGTTAGAGGCGTTCTTGCGAAAGGTGACCGTGACACCCGAGGGAATGTTGATACTCACGTAGTTCAAGACTCCTGACGGGGGCAGCACGACTTCGACGTTGACGGTAGGCGCCAGAGTCCCGTCGGCCCCGGTGCTGCCTGAAGTGAAGGACCAGCCGGCCGCAGGCGTGAGCAGCGCGACAGCGCCCGCGGAAGCGTGAATCACGAAACGGGTCGTCATTCGGAGACTCCTTGTGGTCGCGTGCAATCGCCCGAGACATCACTGCGCCGCAGTGACCACGAACTGATCACTGACTGGCGACGCGAACTGCACTGGCAAGGCACCCGCACGGAGTTCGACGCGTCGCGCGCCGAGCGGCGCGTCCGCCGCAATGGCAAGCGGAACCCGCACTTCGGTACCGTCCGGAGCAATCGTCAGGGCCCCGACGGTGATGCCCGAGGCGGGCACCATCGCGACGCTGGTGATGCCGCCGAGCTCTCGCCCCTTGACGACCAGCGTGATCCCCTGACCGCGAGCGCCGAGCGCCGGCGACAACTCACTGGCGATGGTCCCCAGGGCGACGCCCAATAAAGCCGAAGCGAGGTCCGGAATCCGCGCCGGCGGCTGGGGTGTACTCTCGCCGAATCGAAGCCCTACGACAGCCGAGGCCAGGTCCGGTAGCACAGTCGGCGGGCGAACCACCTCATCCGCCAACCGGACACGCACCACCGGCGCGAAGGCCGCGACGGGCCCCGACGGTGGCGCGGCAACGAATACAGGCACCGAGACCGGGTTCAGGGACGCGGAAGTCAGCCGAACGACGGATTGCCCCACCGTCAAGCCACTGACCTGGAACGACGCCTGGGTTTGCCCGGCGGCAATCAGCACGCTTGCGGGGGTGACGCCGGCGATGGCAGGCTGGTCCGAGCTGGCAGCCAGCACGTGATCGACGATGTCTGCATGCTCCAGGGTGACGTCGATGCTTCGAGCAGCCGCGCCTGGCGCAACCGCAAGGAGGCTCGGCGAGACGGCGAACGAGGGCAGGGCCGGGCGAACGTCGATCGATGCGGCGGCCTGACCGAGGGAGTTGCGCACCACGACGGAGGCTGGGCCCAGCGGGGCAGTCGCACTCACGGCGAGAGTGAAGGTGATTCGCGCAGGGGTGCCTGAAACGCCGCTGATGCGAAGCTGCGGGCTGGAGGTTCTCAGCTCGACGGCACCGAGATTGGCGCCATCGAGCGTGACCGCAACACTCGCCCCGCGCCGCACGGCGGCCGGAGCAATCGCGCTCACCGTGGGAGGCGAAGCAGCAACGCCGACGCGCACCTCGAGGATGTTTCCAACGGCGTCGTAAACGTACTCGGTGACACGCCCTTGCGCATCGACCCATCGGACCAGGCGGCCGAGCGCGTCGTAGTCGTAGCGCTCTTCCCCGGCTCCTATGCCGAGGCACGTAAGGCATCCGACCAAGGTGATAGCCGTTTGGCGGGCCAGGCAGAGCGCAGCATGCGCGATTGAACGCGGACTCCGCTCAACCCCAGGCAAGCGCCACATGCCCGGCCCTCCCGCCGCTGACGGCACCCGCGAAGTGCGGCGAGTGCAGTGCGCACTTCTTCTTGAGCCTGCGACTATCGCCGACGGCAAGCCGCGCAATCGCGCATCTTCTTGCGCTGTCGAAGGACGAGCCGCAACCTCAGGTCGCGCAGTGGGCGCCCAGTTGCGAACGATGTCAATGAGCGGCGGCTGCGGGCAAACCCTGGATCTGCGCGCCCGCGTCCCTTTGCCGCGGACGGACAGCACGGGTTAAGGACGAGCAAGTCGGAGAGGCTCGCCATCGAGACAGAGGAGGAGATGAGTAGGCAAGGAACTGTCCATTGCCGACGGCGGTTTATGGCCCGGTCTCAGGTCATCTTGCAGCGTCAAAGCGTCGCTGACGAAGCCGCACGACTTCCCCTACCCAAGACTGGTCCATTCGGGAAGTGAACTTGGCGGATGTGGTGACGGACCCAGACTGCCGCCACGCGGACACTCGCGGCAACGGCTGCGTTGGCGGAGGATTGGTCTGCCAACGACCTGGAGTGCAAGGGGGCAAGACGGCGTGGCCACGCATCGATGCGCTCTGTTGGAGATGCCCCACTCTTGCCCCACCAACGCAGAAGCGGCGCCAGCGGGCGCCGCTTGGTGCTTGACTTGACTGGTGGGCGATGCTGGTTTCGAACCAGCGACCCCTGCCGTGTTAATGCGGCACCTGCGGCGGACGAGTCGCATGGGTACCGCAACTCACTCGCAAGCAGCACGCGCTCGGGCTGGCGCTGCGCGTGACACCGCAGTCACCAGCCACTGTGCCAATCCCTGCTTGATGCGCTTGACCCAGCAATGGTCGTCTGGGCACCCGCCTCCCTCGCGCGCGCCGCCCGAATCGGCGGGGCAGGCAGGGCGCCATCGCTGATTACCCGGCGCCGTACTTGATCCCCCGCGAACCAGTGGCCAAGCGGGCAATCTTCCAGCCCAGACAGGGTTGGCACGGAGTTGACACCGGCACACGGATGTTTCAATGAGTGCGGCACGCGAAAGTCTTTGATAAAGCCGCAGCGGCGGGCCGTCCCCGCCCTGCCTGCGGGCAAGGGAGGTTTCGTGACGCACGAGTCTGCCTTCGGCTTGCGCGACAGCAAGCCGCGCCACCCGGCCCGCTGGGCTGAACGCGTGCTGACGCGCGCGGTCCGCGGCCTGTTCTCCAAACCAGCCGTAGCGCAGAGTCAACGGGTCCCGTCGGCGGCGACACGGCAACCCCGATGGGTCGGCCTGGAGCAGTTGGAGCCGCGCCTCTTGATGAGCGCCGACCTCGTTGTCGACGCGCCGTCGCTGGCGTCCACAGGTTCACACGCTCCTGGCGAGGCGGTCGAGGTCGCGGCTGTGGTGCGCAACATCGGCGACACGGCCGTCACCTCGCCGATCCGCGTGGACCTGTATGCACGCCCGACCGCATCCACCGGCCCCGACATCAGGCTCGGCGACATCGTACTCTCCGGATCGCTGGCTCCCTCGGGCGAAGCGACAGCATCCATCGCGGTCACATTACCTGCAGCGCTCTCACTCGAGACCTACTCGCTCGTCGCGATCGTCGACCCGGACAACACCGTCGTCGAGAACAACGAGGCCAACAACGCCAGCGCGGCCGGCTCGTCCCTGACCGTCACCTCCGGTGTCGTCGGCGTGACGATCCGCTGGGTCAACCCGGCGGGCGGCGACTGGAATGATCCGCTCAATTGGGAAGGGGGCCGCCTGCCCACCGCGTCCGACGTCGTGTCGATCAATGCCGACCCCGGCGCCACGATCACGATCAGCGGCGGGACCGTCTGGGTGCAGGCGATCGAGTCGTTCAATCCGATCGCTATGAACGGGGGCTTGTTGCGGGTCGATGGGTTGCTCGTCACCGATCAGAACATCGCCTTCAACGGTGGCTCGATCCAGGGCGGCACCGTGCGCTGCGTAGGCGGGGCGACATTGGAGGCAGGCCCGTTCTCGAGCGCCACTCTGGATGGCGTGACGCTCGATGCAGACCTGACATTGGGCGAGCGCGCAGCCTTGACTGTGCGCAATGGACTGACGTTGCTCAACGGTCACCAGGTGCGGATCGGCAACTTGGCAGGGCTCACCTTCGAAGGCGCCGCCCAGACGCTGGCCGGTGCTGGCGAGGTGGTGTTCGCTAGCTCCAGTGGTGGGCTCGTCTCTGCACTCGACGCTGGCCAGACACTCACGATCGGCGCGGGCATCCGAGTGCATGGTGCAGGAGCCGGCACAGGCGGAGGCATCCGAGCCCTCACCCCAATCGTCAACCAGGGCACGATCGCGGCCGACGCAAGTGGACAGGTCATCCACATGCAAGGCGACGCGTTCACGAACGCGGGCACGGTTGCGGCCAGCAATGGTGGGCAGATCTCCCTGGACGGGAACTACACGACGGCGCAGCTCGGCACGCTCAGCAACGACGGTACTGGTGTGATCGTGCTGCGCGGCACGCTGGACAACAGCGGCGCGGTACTGACGCTGACGCCGACCGGTAGTTTCGCCTTCGCAGGCACGATCCAGGGCGGCACGGTGCGCTCGGCAGGCAGCGCGGCACTGGTGGTCAGCGCGTTCGCGAGCGCCACGCTGGATGGAGTCACGCTCGACGCGGATCTGACATTGAGCGAGCGCGCGGGCCTGACAGTCCGCAATGGGTTGACCCTCCTCAATGGTCACCGGGTGCGAATCACCGACCTGACTGCAGCACTGACGTTTGCAGGCGCCAGTCAAACGCTGGGCGGCGCTGGCGAGGTGATCTTCGCGAGCCTCGACGGAGGGCTCGTCTCCGCGCTCGACGCGGGCCAAGCGCTCACGATCGGCCCCGGCATCAGAGTGCATGGCGCAGGCGTCGGCACGGGCGGAACCATCCGGGCGCTCACCCCAATCGTCAACCAGGGGACGATCGCGTCCGACGCCAGTGGGCAGATCATCCGGATTCAAGGCACCGAGCTCTCCAATCAAGGCGTGCTGGCGGCCGCCGGCGGAAACCTCTTCATCGATCCATCGCTCCATGTCGATGGATCGGGTGTCGTCACGGGTGCGCAGGGCAGCGTGCTCTTCGTTAGTCGTGACCTGCTCGGGAGCACCCGCAACGGCGATCTCTTCGGCTCTCAGCTCGAAGCGCGGTTCCAGGGCAACGGCACCTTCGTGGCTCCGCAGCTGTTGGAGGCCATGAGTCGCGATCTCGGAACGGATCCAGCGGCATTCACGCACAACTTCGCGTACGCCACGCTGGCACTGTCCAACGGCACGTACGTCCAGATCGTCGATCAGGCAGACAACGCGAGCGGAAGCTCGCCCGAAGCGGTCTACACGAATGCGTTGATCGTCCCCGAGGGGACAACCCTCGACCTGAACGGCCGCAACCTGTACACGCGCACGGCGATTCTCGGCGGCACGGTGGTCGGCGGATCGATCATCCAGATCGCCGACAGCGGGCCGATCGCGCTGCAAACCACGACGGCAGGGGCGATCTCGTCGCCGGGCGAGCGGGACGAGTGGTCGTTCTTCGCGCGCGCCGGGCAGCTCGTCACCGTCTCGGTGGACACTGGCAGCAGCGCCGTGCTGGCTCCTGCGCTGGGGCTCGCACGCGTCGATCTCGTCACCTCGACGGGCGCGGTGCTGGCGAGCGCAACTTCTAGCGCGATCGGCGAGCTCGTCAATCTGCAAGGGATCACCATTCCCGTCGACGGGACCTATCGCGTTGTCGTCACAGCGCCGCCAGCCCAACCCTCGGTGTCGGGCAACTATCTCATCAGCGTGTGGGACGTGACGCCCGACGTGTCGAGCCTGCTGCTCAACCAGCAGGTTGTTGGCTTCATCGAGAACCCGTTCAGCATCGACCAATGGCAGTTCTCGGCGCCCGCGGGCACGCAGATCCGGTTCGATCTCATCAACCGCCAGAGCGAGGACATTGTCTTTGACCTGACCGGGCCGCCTGGATTCAGCGGGTTCGTCAACCTCGGCACCGACTCCGGCTTCATCAACCTCCCGAGCTCGGGAACGTACACGCTCACTGCACATGGCAGCGGCGCTCGAGGCACCGGCGCCTACGCGTTCCAGATCGTCCAGTCTGAGGTGACCAGCCTTACGCTGGGCGCTCCGTACAACGGACAGTTCGTCGGCAGCGGGCAGAGCCAGCTCTTCGTCGTCGACCTGCCTGCCGCCGCGCCGCTGGAGCTGGTGCTCGACGATGCGGCATCGGACAACGTCAACGAGGTCTATCTCAGATTCGGCGCGCCGCCGACGCGCGGCGAGTTCGACTACCGGTTCGACACGTCGGCCGCGGCGGATCAGCGGGGACTGGCTCCCATGGCCTATGCGGGCCAGTGGTATGTGCTCGTGTACAGCAACACCACGCGCACCGACAGCACCTTCACGCTGACAGCGAACAGCGCGGGCGTCGTCCTGGACGGCGTCACGCCCAACCGCTACGCGACCGGTGAGACAGCCACGATCAACGTGCAGGGCGGTGGCTTCGACTCGTCCACGCAGCTCTTCCTGATCGCGGCCGATTCCACCGTCGTGGCAGCCACGTCCCGCTCAGTCGCTTCGCCGTCGAACATGACGGCCACCTTCTCGCTGGCCGGCGTGGCGCCAGGCGTCTACTCGGTGCGCGCCGTCGAGGCGGGAGGCGCCTCCGACGAGCTGACGAACGCCTTCACCGTCACCGAGCCCGGTGCCGCGCATCTGGAGACCCGGCTCGTCCTGCCAGAGCAACTCGGCCGGCGCGCCGTCGCCACGATCTACGTCGAGTACACCAACACGGGCAACGTCGCGATGCCGGCGCCCCTGCTGGTGCTCACGGCCGCCGACAGGCCGCTCATGTCGCTGTACCCGTTTCGACTCCCCGCGGGCCTGTGGAGCAGTTCGACCACACCGATGACCTTCTCGACGGTCGGTCAGTTCCTGGCCAGTGGCGCGACTCCGGGCGTGCTGCAACCGGGCGAGTCCGGCAGGGTTGCCGTCCACTACGCCGGCCTTCAGCGGCCTTGGGACTTGAGCGACACCTCTGTCGAGTTTTCGTTGGGTGTGCTCGAGGCCAACAACACCGTCGCGGTCGACTGGAACGCGCTGCGCGACAGCCTGAGGCCGGACTTCGTCGGCGCCGACGCCTGGGAAGCGATCTGGAGCAACTTCACCTCGCAGGTCGGCCCGACCTGGGGCAGCTATCTCACCGCGCTCAACCAAAACGCGGCATACCTGGGCACGCTCGGCGTATCGACGGTGGACATCGCGCGCCTGTTCGGCTTCGAGCTTCGCCAGGCCGACGCCATGAGCCCCATCCGCTATCTCGCCGCGGGCACCGACGCGGCGATGTCGGCGCCCGGGCTCGACCTCGTGTTCTCGCGTGCGTTTGCCCAGCCCATCTCGGCCCGCTATGAGCTCGGCCCCTTGGGGCGAGGCTGGGCAAGCAACTGGGAGATTTCGCTTGCGGCCGAGGCCGATGGCACGGTGGCGGTCACCGACATGACGGGCGCGCCGCGAGTCTTCCAACTGGACACCCGCTCGGGGGGAGGGTACTTCTCCAGCACCGGCGACAACGGCAGGCTCGTGAGCCTCGGTGGCGGCACCTACCGCCTCACCGAGGCCGACGGCACATCGTACGCCTTCCGCGCCGACGGCCGGCTCGACTTCGTGCAGGACACCAACGGCAACCGCATCACCTGCGGCTACAACGGGGCCGGCCTTCTGACCAGCCTCACGCACTCCTCGGGCCAGTCGCTCACGATCGCCTACAACGCCGCAGGCCGCGTCTCGAGCGTCACCGACAGTGACGGCCGCCAGACGCTCTACGCCTACGACGCCGCCAACGAGCACTTGATCTCAGTGCGCGACTTCGACGGCCGCGTGACGAGCTACGAGTACGTCACCGGCCAGGGCATCACGCGTGAGCACGCGATCAGCCAGATCACCTTCGCCGATGGCAGCCACCGCCTCTACACCTACGACGCACAAGGGCGCCTGGCGAGCACGTCGCTCGACGGCGGCGCCGAGCGCCTGACCTTCACCTACGACGCCACCGGCACGGTGACGGTGACCGATGCGCTCGGCAACACCTCGACGCTCGCCTTCGACGACGGTGGCGCCATCCTGCGCAGCACCAATGCGCTCGGCAACTCTGTCCTGCTCTCGCTCGACCAGCAGCGCAACCTGCGCAGCGTGACGGACCCTGCGGGCCTGACAACGCTGTTCCAGTACGACACTCGCGGCAACGTCACCCGCTCCACCGACGCGATGGGGCACACCACCACCTTCACCTACACCGCCGACTTCAACCGCCTCGACTCGCTGACCGACGCGAACGGCAACTTCACCGACTACCGCTATGACAACCGCGGCAACCTCACCGGCATCACCTACGCCGACGGCAGCCAGGAAGGCTGGAGCTACGACGGGCTGGGCCAGTCCACCACGTGGACGAACCGACGGGGCACGCCGGTCGGCTTCACCTACGACACCGACGGCCAGGTGACGAGCCGGACCTACGCCGACGGGACGCAGATCACCTACACCTACGACGCGCGCGGCAACCTCGTCAGCGCCACCGACACCACCGGCACCACCACGCTCACCTACGACGCCAACGACCGCCTGACCCGCATCGACTACCCCGGCCTGGGTGGGCGCTTCCTCGCCTACACCTACGACAGCGCGGGTCGCCGCGCCACCAGCACCGACCAGCTAGGCCATCAGCTGCGCTACGAGTACGACACGGTGGGGCGCCTTTCGCGCATCACCGACGAAACCGGCGCGCAGGTGGTGCTGTACGAGTACGACGCCGCGGGCCGCCTCGTGCGCAAGACGCTCGGCAACGGCGTCTTCACCACCTACGAGTACGACGCCGCCGGCCAGCTGCTGCACCTGGTGAACCAGCGCTCCGACGGCACGGTGCTCTCGCGCTTCGACTACAGCTACGACAGCCGCGGGCGGCGCATCAGCATGTCGACGCTGGACGGCGCGTGGGCCTACAGCTACGACGACATCGGGCAGCTCACGCACGCGGTCTTCACGTCCACCAATCCAGCCATTGCGAGCCAGGACCTGCGCTACGTCTACGACGCGATGGGCAACCGCGTGCGCACGGTCGAAAACGGGGTGACGACCGAGTACACGACGAACAACCTCAATCAGTACACGCATGTGGGCGACACGTCGTACGAGTACGACGCCGACGGCAATCTGATCTCGGAGACGTCACCGACTGGCACGACGCTCTACAGCTACGACGACGAGAGTCGCTTGATCGCCGTGCAGCGCGGTGCGGATGCCTGGGCGTATACCTACGACGCATTCGGGCAGCGGGTCGAATCTACGGTGAACGGCATCACGACGCGATTCACGATCGATCCGATCGGGCTAGGGAATCTCGTTGGGGAGTATGACGCAGCCGGAAATCTGATCGCAGGGTACGACTATGGCGCTGGCTTACTTTCTCGCTCAGCAAACGGTGCATCGGCATGGTACACGTTCGATGCGCTTGGCAATGCCGCCAATCTAGTAGATGCAGCGGGAACTATCAGTAGCAGCCATGTCTATTCTCCCTTTGGGGAGATTCTGCAGGACACAGGTAATGGGCCGAACCCATTCCAGTTTGTCGGGGAATGGGGACTGATGAATGATGGGAACGGCCTTGAGTTCATGCGAGCGAGAGACTACTCCCCTATTATTGGGCGATTTGTGCAGGCCGACCCAATTGGCATCGTTGGTGGCATAAATCTATATACATATGCCAGCAACGATCCGATCGGAAATATTGATCCACTAGGGACGGTAGGGATAGATCCTTGGATGCTCGGGCCCGTGTATGAGCGGGCTTCTGACCAGTTCTGGAATGCAGTTAACGCGGGGGCAAGGTCCGTGCTCACCAGAGCGAGCGAACTGCTCATATGGGTGCACTCTCGCGCCCCTTGGATTGATGATGCGGTCAAGTTTTCGGGAGCGCTAGTTGCGAGGGAGGCTGGTCCACCTGGTGCAATCCCAAGTGGTCTTGTACGGTATGCTACTCCAGGACTTGCCCGGGTACTCCCTTTTGCGAGCCTCGCAATGGGCATCTGGGAGGGAAGCAATTACGCCGGAAGGGCTTATGGGAATTTTTTGTATGAGAACTATCCGCCTGAAAGGCTTCCAAGAGTCTTCCAGGAGTTTCTGGGCTTCGCATTCGCAGAGAGTGTGGGTGCAAGCGACCCCAACCAACTGCTCGGCCCGGCCGGCTTCGGTCCACAGCGTTTTATCGACTCAAGTATCACTCTACCGTACCGCGTGGACTTCGAGAACGAGCCCACCGCAACCGCGCCAGCGCAACTCGTCACCGTCACCAACCAACTCGACGCCGACCTCAACTGGAACACCTTCGCGCTGACCGAAGTCGGCTTCGGCGACCTCATCATCGCGGTGCCTGCCGGTTCGCAGTACTTCGAGACCACGGTCCCGATGCACTACAACGGCCGCGACTTCGAGGTGCAGGTCGCGGTGGGCATCAATCTCGCCACCGGGTTGGTGTCGGCGCGCTTCTCCTCCATCGACCCCAACACGGGCCTGCCGCCCGACGTGCTGACCGGCTTCCTGCCGCCCGAAGACGGCACCGGCCGCGGCATGGGGCACTTCTCGTACTCCGTCGCGCCGCGTACCGCCTCGCCCACGGGCACCGAGATCCGGAACATCGCGCTGATCGTCTTCGACGGCCAGCCGGCGATTGCCACGAACCAGATCGACCCGCACAACCCGGCGGCGGGCACCGACCCGAACAGAGAGGCTCTGAACACCCTCGACGCTGTCGGGCCGAGCAGTGCCGTGCAACCGCTGCCGGCGACCAGTTCCTCGGCCAGCTTCCTCGTCAGCTGGGCCGGAACGGACGATGCTGGCGGCTCGGGCATCGCCAACTACGACGTCTACGTCTCCACCGACGGTGGTGCCTTCTCGCTGTGGCAGCAGCGCACCACGGCCACCTCGGCCGCGTACTCGGGCTCGGCCGGCCACACCTACGCCTTCTACAGCATCGCCCGCGACAACGTGGGGCACGTCGAAGCGGCGCCTTCGACCGCGGATGCGATCACGCGCGTCGTGGCCGCCAACCAGGCGCCGGTGGCCAACGACGACGTGGCCAGCACGGCGGAGGACACGCCCGTTGTCGTTGCCGTTCTCGCCAACGACAGCGACGCCGACGTCAATGCACTGACCGTGGTGCTGGTCGGCGGCCCGGCGCACGGCAGCGTGGTGCTCAATGCGGACCAGTCGTTCACCTATACGCCGGCGGCCAACTACTTCGGCCCGGACTCGTTTACCTACCGCGTGAACGACGGCCAGGCCGACTCGGGCGTGGCGACGGTCGCCGTCATGGTTGCGCCCGTCAACGACCCGCCCGTCGCCGTGGCCGACTTGGCCACCACGGCTCGCGACACGCCCGTCGTGCTGCAACTGGCGGGCAACGACACCGACGTGGACCTCGACGCGCTCGCCGTGATCTCGGTGACGGTGCCTTCGCATGGCACTGCCGTTCTCAACGCGGATGGCACGGTCATCTACACCCCGGCCGCCCAATACGTGGGCGCCGACTCGTTCACCTACACGGTGAGCGACGGCCAGGGCGGCACGGCGGTGGGGAGCGTGAGCATCACCGTCATCGCAGTCAACCGCTCGCCGGTGGCCACCGACGACACCGCCTCCACCCCCGAGGACACGCCGGTGGTCGTCGCCGTTCTGGCCAACGACAGCGACGCCGACGGCGATGCGCTCACCGTGGTTCTCGTCAGCGGCCCGGCGCACGGCAGCGTGGTGCTCAATGCCGACCGGTCGTTCACCTACACGCCGGCAGCGAACTACTTCGGCGCGGATTCCTTCACCTATCGCGTGAACGACGGGCAAGCCGATTCCGCCGTCGCCACCGTGTCGCTGACGGTCACGCCGGTGAACGACGCGCCGACGATCGGCCCGGTGGCGCCCAGGACGATCAACGAGGGTAGCCCGCTGACCTTGGTGGTGGGCGGCACCGATCCCGACGGCGACCCCCTGACCTACACCCTCGACGGGGCTCCGGCCGGTGCTTCGATCGACCCGACGACGGGCGTCTTCACGTGGACGCCGGCCGACGGCCCGGGGCAGGCGCAGATCACGGTGCGCGCCACCGATCCGGGCGGGGCGTCCGGCACCGCGGCGTTCAGCGTCACGGTCCAGAACGTGGCGCCCACGCTGGTGCTCAGCGGTGCGGCCGCGGCCACCCAGGGGCAGCCTTACACGCTCAACCTCTCGGCCACCGACCCCGGCCAGGACACCGTGAGCGGCTGGGTCATCCATTGGGGTGACGGCTCCGTGCAGAACGTCGCCGGCAATCCTTCTTCGGTGACGCATGTCTATGCCACGCCGGGCAGCGCCACCATCAGCGCGACGGCGAGCGACGAGGACGGCACGTACAGCGCCAACACGCGCGTCGTCAACGTCGGGCCTGCGGCTGCAGCGCCGCCCAGGGTCAGCAGCTTCAGCGCGACGCCCAGCGGTTTCAGAGTGACGTTCGACCATGCGATCGACCCGTCGGTACTGAACCTCTACGACACGCGCACGGGCGGCCTCGGCGCGGCCGACGTGACACTGGTCGGTGCGCGGAGCGGAGCGGTCAGCGGCTCCATGGTCATCGACGCCGACGGCATGGGGCTGACCTTCATCCAGACCGGCGGCCTGCTTGCGCCGGACACCTACACGGTACGCCTTGTAAGCGGAGCCAATGCCTTCCGCGACGCACAGGGCCGCGCGCTGGACGGCAACGGCGACGGGACCGGTGGCGATGCGTTCAGGGCGACATTCACCGTTGCCTTGCCCGGGCGCTCGCTGAGCATTCCCGACTTCATGCGCGGGCCGGGGCAGGCGGTGGACCTGACCGATCCCTCGCGCAACGGCTACCTGCCGGTCTACCTCTCCAACGGATTCGGCGTGCGGCAAGTGGAGTTCACGCTCCGCTACGACCCTGCCCTGCTCAGCATCGGCGCGGTGCTGGCAGGCCCGGACCTGCCGCGCGGGGCCACCATCGAGCGGCTGGCTGGGCCCGAGGGCACGCTCACCGTGCGGATCACCAGCCCCACGGCCATCGGGTTCGGCAGGCAGCAGTTGCTGAACATCCAGGCCTCGGTGCCCACCACGGCAGCCAGCGGCGCCGCACAGGCTCTCGACCTGGACGCGGTGCGCATCAACGGGGTGGCCGGCACGGGCGACGATGCGCTGCAGGTGGTGGGCTACTTCGCGGACGCCGATGGCGACGGAACCTACACCCTGCAGGACGCGGCGCTGGTCGAGCGCGTGGCGCTGGGGCTGGACGATGGCTTCGGCCAGTACGTGAACTTCGACCCGGTCGCTGTTGCCGATGTGAACGGCAACGGCCGGGTCGACACCGTCGATGCGCTGCGCGTGCTTCAGGAGGCGCGCTTCATCGCAGGCGCCGGAGGTTCCGATCGGCCCGAGCTGCCGCCGATCCCGCCCGGCCTTGGGCTCGCAGGCACCGGCTCGGCGGCCAACACACCCGTCAACGCGGCGGTGCAAGCCGCTCCCCTGGGTGTCGGGCCTCTGCTTGCGGGAACGGCGCCGCAGCAGGAGCCGAGCGCTCTGCTCAACACGACGCCATCGACGCAGGCGACACCGGACACCGTGGCGTCAACGCCCGTGCCGGTGATCGACTTCGCGGGCGCCAGCCTGCGGGCCGAGAGCACAGCTGCGCTGGTTCCGGCAGCGGCAAGCCAGCCGTGGCTGAAGGACTACCTGCTCAATGCGGGCCAGCCGGCGAAGGTGTCGCCCAATCTGGCATGGAAGGTGACCTTGCCGGTGGCGAAGCCTACTGGCCTGCTGGTCTAGCGGCGCCCGCGCCCGCGCTCGCGCGCGGGCCGGACGGCGCAGTGACGCCGTCGATCTCCGCCTTGCAGCGCGCGCCGCCCGGCACCTGGAGTTGCGGATTCGGCAGCTCGAGGCGGGCGACAAAGGTGCCGCTGGCTGCATCGATGACCTTGTCGACGGACTTCACTTTCGCAGCGTGTCGCCCCTGGCCGACCAGCGGCACGACGGTGGCCCCGAGGCCCACCTTGACCTGCCCGAACAGCGGGGCCGGCAGCACGATGTCGACGCGCAATGGGTCGATCTGCGCTACGCGCAGCACCGGCCTGCGCCCACTTCCCGACTCGGCCAGGTCACCGGGGTTGAGCATGCGGTCGAGGACGACGCCATTGAACGGGCTCGCCAGCGTGCGCAGCGCGAGCTGCTCTTGCGCACGGCGATGCTCGATCCTGGCCAGTTCCCGCCCCTCGATGGCGGCCTGCAGCTCGCTTTCGGCCAGGCGGCGTTCCGCTTCCGCCTCGTCGCGCGACTGCGCAGACGCGTAGTTCTGCTGCACCAGCTCGTTCAGCCGCGCCAGCTTCTTTGTCGAGTAGTCGATGCGGTTGCGCGCCGTGGCCACCTGGCCATCCATCTTCGACCGGTAGAGAGCCGCCTCGACGGCAAGCCGCTCGGCCGACGACTGCAGCTCGACCAGAACCTGCCCACGCCTGAGCACGTCGCCGCGCTGCACGTGCACGGCGGCAATGACGCCGTCGACCGCGGCGCGCAGCTCGACCACCTGCGATGGCTCGATCAGGCAGTCGAAGCCGGCACCATGGGCCAGCGCCGGCACGAACGCCACAACAGCCACAAGCGCCGTGGGCAGGATGAGCCTCATGATCACTCCCCTCGTCCGGCGAACGCCAGAGCGCGTGCAAACTGCCAGTCCTGCTTCAGCGTGATGGCTCGTGCGTCGCGGTGACGCCGCTCGGCCAGGGCCTGGGCCAGCCTGCGAAGCAGCCAGAGCACGAGCGGCCCGGCATGGCCGCGGCGCGCCGCCCAGCGGGCGAGCCGTGGTAGGTTGGTGACGAACAGGTCGTCGTCCAACGCGACGATCACTTCGGTGCTGCCCGGGTCGCCCTGGCGTGCGCAGCGGCCGAACAGCTGACGGTCGATGCGCCGTGACTCGTGAAACTCGGTGAGGATGACGTGCAGGCCACCCCGTTCGGCAGCTCCCCCGCCCAGCACGATGTCGGTGCCGCGCCCGGCCATGTTGGTGGCCACGGTGACGCGGCCGGGCTCACCGGCCCGGGAGACCACCACCGCCTCGTCCTGGTCCTGTCTCGCGTTGAGCACCACGTGCTCGATACCTCGCGCCGCGAGCAGAGCAGAAAGGTCCTCCGAGGCCCTGACCGTCCGGGTGCCGATCAGCACCGGTCGTCGCTCGGTTGCGGCCAGCTGGTGTACGCGATCGACGACGACCGTCCACTTGCCCGGCGCGTCGGACGTGCAGCGCGCGCCCAGCTCGGTTCGGCGTGACGGCCGGTGCAACGGCACGCGGACGACCCGCAGGCCGTAGGTTCGACCGATCTCGCTGGCGACTTCCAGGACGGTGCCGCTCATCCCGGCCAGGCGCAGGTAGCGGCGGAAGAGGCGCTGATAGGTGATGCGTGCCAGCGTCTCGCGGCGCCCGCTCAGCGGCAGGCCTTCCTTGGCCTCGACCATCTGGTGCAGCCCGTGTTCCCAGGCCCGGTCGGGCATCGCCCGGCCGGTGGACTCATCGACGATCTGTACCTTGCCATCGACGACGACATAGTGTTCGTCGCGCACGAACAGGTGCAGCGCCGCCAGAGCTTGCTGCACGGTCTCGATCCGTTCTCGCGCTGAAGCGAACGCCGCCGCCTCATCGCCGGGCCCCTCGTCGCTGCCATGGATGGCGCCACGCCCGTCATCGGACAAGCGAACACGGCGGAGGTCTCTTTCGACTGCGAAGTGCTTGCCCGGGACGAGCTCTGCGGCCATCCGCAGCGCCACGCGGAGCGGCCGTTCGAGTGCCGATGCTTCAGTCTCTCTGGACAAAATGAGCGGCGTGCGGGCTTCGTCGATGAAGACGCTGTCAGCCTCGTCGACGATGCCGAACACGAGGCCACGCAGGACCGGCGCATCGGGGTGGCAGGCGCCCCCGCGCAGCGAGTCGATGGCCAGGTGGTGCGGGCTGGCGCGCTCACCGAGCGCCGCGCGGTCGCGCAGGTAGTCGAAAGCAAGCTCCTTGTTGCTTGCGTAGGTGATGTCGCAGGCGTAGGCCGCACGGCGCTGACCCTTCGGCATGCCTTGCGCGACAGCGCCCACCGTGAGACCAAAGAAGCGGTAGAGCGGCGCCATGGCCTCGGCGTCGCGCTCGGCGAGGTAATCGTTCACCGTGATGACGTGCACGGGCAGGCCGGCCAGCGACGCGCAGATTGCCGGCAGGGTGGCGGCGATCGTCTTTCCCTCGCCCGTGGCCATCTCGACCAGCGAGCCTTCGAGCAGCCACCATCCGGCCAGCAGTTGCGTCGAATAGTGGCGCCGGCCGATCGCACGGCCCGACGCCTCGCGGGCGAGCGCGAAGACGCGAGCCACGTTCTCGCGCGTGAAGCCCTGGCGCCGCAGCGCAGGCCGCAATGCCAGAGCGGCTGCACGCAGCTGCTCATCCTCGAGGGCCGCGACCTCATTGGCCAGGGTCTCGACGCGCGAGACCAGCGAACGTGCTCGCCACCGGTCAAGGCCGACAGAGCGCGCGAGCGGCAGCGCCGCAGCGTGCCACAGCGCGATGGCCAGCTTGTCGTGCCACGGCGACTCGCGCTCGACGCGCTCGACGTACGGCCGGCTCGTCGCGAGGTCGCGCGGGCGCAGGCCAAGCAAGGACGCACTAGACATCGAAGTGAGCCAGGAACAACCGCCGCGTCATCCGATAGACCTGTCTCGCGAGGGGCTCGGGCTGCATGTCGAAGCGCACGAACACCCGCTGACCGTACGCAACCGGCCGGCCGATAGGCTCCAGCGGCTCGATGTCCACCTCGAAGATCCGCTGCAGCGTCCTCCGGCCCTGGGGATCGCGCGGGTCGCCGGCAACCTTGCCGCCGCCGCCGGCGACCAGCGCCCGGCTCGGCGCTAGGTCGGTGCCTGCCGGCACGTGGCGGACGACGCGAGCCGGAATCACCCGACCGACGTCGTCGGCCAATCGAAAGTGGACCTCGCGAACCGACTCGCCGACATCATCGGCCGCGGCTTGCTCGACGATGACGCGCACGACGGGGTCGCGGTTCCCGAGCACATAGCCCTGCACCTCTCCCTGGCGATGGAAGCGCCCAGGCATGTCACCGGCCCTCGGAAGGGTGAAGATGCCCTCGCTGCCGGCCACCGTGACGAGGCCGGCCGCACGCTGGCGAGCGCGGCCGAGGGCCTGCTCCTCGAAGTGCAGTTGATCGCGAACGACCTCGGCGCGCGCGCGATCGGTGACGAACTCGTTGCTGTAGGTGGCCTCCAGCTCCGCGACGCGCGCCTCATGCACTCGCAGCTGGGCCTCGAGTGCCGGGTCGGCCGATCGAATCAGCGTTGCACCGGCGCTCACAGCTTCTCCGGGCCGCGCCTCGAGGCGCAGGACGAAGCCGGAAGACGCTGCGCGCAGCGTGGCCTCTTCGGGCAGCCAGACGACACCTTCGGCCTGCGTTCGATACGGGAGCGGAACCAGCGCAGCCAACAACGCCATCACCGCGAGAGACCCGCCGATCGCGGCATAGATGCGGCCGCGGCGCTCGCGTAAGCCCGCTCGTGTGTTCAGCTGGCCCAACGCACGCGCGATGGGCCAGACGACCATCGTGGCCACGGCCCAGACTGCAAGGACGACCCCGACGAAGTAGAAGCTCGAGCCGAGAAACAGCGCAATCGCCATCGTCACGGACAGCCGGTACAGCGTCGACGCCAGTCCGTAGAAGGTGAACCAGGCGCGTTCGCTGGCGCTGGCTGCCGCCGACTGCGCGCCGTGGTTGCGGAGCAGGTAGCGCTCCGCCAGGTAGCCCCAGTAGCGCGACGAGCGCTGCGCCAGGTTGGGCAGCTCCGCCAGGTCGGCCAGGATGTAGTACGCGTCGTAACGCAGCAGCGGGTTGCCATTGAAGATCAAGGTCGACACCCCGGCGACGAGCATGACGTTGAAGCACACCGCACGCAGGAGACCGGGTTCCAGCACAAGCCAGAGCCAGAACGCGAGCGCCGCAACGAAGAGCTCCACGACCATGCCGGCCGCGCCGATCAGTGCGCGCTGCCAACGCGAACGCAGCACGGTCGCTGCCGAGGCGTCGACGTAGGGCACCGGCATCAGCACCAGCAGCATGACTCCCATGTCATGCACCTCCCCACCGGCGGCACGCGTGGCCGTGGCGTGGCCCAGCTCGTGCAATGCCTTGACGATGGGGAACACCAGCGCGAGCAGCAGCAGGTTGTCTGCCTGCAACACCCGATCGGACAGATTGCCCCCCAGCTCCGGCCAGTGTTGCGGCAGCAGCACCAGTGCAGGCACCACCACGGCCAGCCAGAGCAACGCGCCGAGACGCCCCCACAGATGCCGCCACAGCGCGGCGTGGCGGTCGAGGAACCTGCCCGGGTCCCACAGCGGGATGCGCACTGCCACCGGGTTCATCCACGACCGCCGGCGCTTGGTCGACACGAGCTTGTTGCCGCGCTCGAACAGCTCCAGCGCATCGGGCGGCACATCGGTCGACAGCAGATCCGAGGCATGCAACTGGCCAAGCAGCTGAATCACTTCGTCCTGCGTCGGCGCCGCGTCACCCAGCCGGCGTTGCGCGAGTCGCCAAAGGTCGTCGACGCTGCGCCGCCCGTCCATCGCCGACAGGATCGTCCGCGCGGCGGCCGTGAAGCGCAGCACGCGCCCTGACGCGGGGTCTTGCAGCAGGTACCACAACTCGCCGCGGTAGCGGTGGCGGTGCAGCCTCGCACGAGACAGCAGCTGTGGCCGCAACGTCGCGATGCGGTACCACTGGCCGCTGTGCAGAGGGGCGTCAGTCGTCATGGCGTGGCGCGTTCACGGCGTCCAGTTCCATAGCGCCAGGCGCAGCCAGTCGAAGAAGCCATGCGTCCAGATCCACAGCAAGCTGCGCCTGCCTACAACGACCTTGCCCACGCCCTCCATGCCCGGACGCAGGCGCGCGGTCTTCGCCTGAAGCTGCGCCTCCACGCGGAACACATTGCGCCCGTCGACCTGCGTCGCGACCGGGGTGACGCTGCTGACCGTGAAGGGCAGCGCTGCGTCGGGCAGGCTGGACAGGACTAGTTCGCCGGCCTGGCTGAGCGCCAACCGGCCAATGTCGCGATCGTCGACCTGCAGCACGACGCGAAAGCCCTCGAGCGGCGCGACTTCGAACAGCAGCTTGCCCTGCTCTACCGGCATCCCGATCTGCTGGCTCAGGTCACCGGAAACGACGACACCGTCGAACGGTGCGACCAGCGTTGCCCGGGTGAGCTTCTCCTGGACCAGCGCCAGCTGCGCTTCGGCCTGGTTGACTTGCGCGGCCACGATGCCCATGGTGCCGCGGTCGGCCTGCGCCATTGCTACCTGGTACTTGCGTTGAAGCTGCTCGCGCTCGGCACTCCAGCGCACTTCCTCCAGCTTCAGGTCGCGTTCGTCCAGACGCGCCATGAGCTGACCGGCCCGCACGGTTTCGCCGGCGCGCACAAAGGCCGCGGCAATGAAGCCGTCGAAGGGCGCTACCGACGCCAGCTGGACGGAGCCTTCGATGACCGTGCGTGCCGAGACACGGTGGTCGATCTCGATGAACGCCAGAAGCGCGACGACCCCGACGAGGGCGCCAACCATCAGCTTGATTCCGGCATGTCGCGGCCCGACCACAGCCTCCAGCGCCGCACGCATCGAGTCTTGAGTGCGCCGCCACAGCGGCCGCTCCTGCGCGCGGCGAAGAGCCCACAACGGGCCGAGCATGATGCCAACTGCAACTGCGATGCGCTGGTCTGCCGCGTCGAACGCAACATCGTCACGCCGCTCCAGCGTGACGACACCTATCGTCTGCGCCTCATGCAGCAGGGGCACGGACAACATGGCCCGCGCCTGTGTCGTGCGGACAGCCTCCGCATGCCCGATCGCGCCCGACTCGTCGTCCGACCTTGGCGGCCAGACGACCGCGCATTCCAGATCGAGCACTTCGTCCATCGCTTGGCCGAGGGCACGCGCAAGGTCCGAGCGGCTGTCGAAGTGCGCAGTGTTGGACAGCACCAGTGGCTTGACCTGACCGCCCTCTTCGAAGCCGATGGACACGCGGTCGCAACGCAGACGCAGCGCCATCTCGTTCGCGACAGCCAGGGCCGAAGACCGCAGATGCCGGTGCTGCAAGGCGCTGGCCATGAGCTCGTTGAGCAGCGCCAGCCGCGCGCGCTCCGCGTCGGACTCGGCCAATCGCTGTTGCCGGAAGTGATCCAAGAGCCACGCGCTGGCCCAGTGAATCTGGCGCAGCGCGCCCTGTAGTTCCACGCCTGGTTCGAGGTCGAGAACGACGGCGCCAAGGAGGTGTGCGTCGACCTCGATCGGGTAGGCCACGTGCACAGGCGAGTCGGCCGCCGCTTCGCCACCATCCGGCGCCATGGCAACGCCACGGCGCTCGCCAAGCGCGCGCTGGGCGGCAACACCCAGGTACTGAAGGTCCTTCTGCGGGTCGGGCCACGCGGCCGCAACACCGAAGCGACTGCCGTCGTTCTCGCCTACCAGGAGGACCGCCGCTCGCACGCGGCCAACCTGGGCAGCAAGGAGGGCGAGCCAGGTGGCAAAGAACCCCTCCTGATCCACAGCAGCGACGAACCGGGACCACAGTTCCGACTCGGCATGCGCACGGCGATCGCCGCCAATCGAGTGGATGGGAGCAGCTCGTCCAGACATTGCTCAGAGCTGGGGAGAAGCGGGGGCTACGTGTCGTGCGCGACCACGACCATCTGGCCCGCGCCGCAGACACCGGGCTCGAAACCACGCGACTGCATCAGTGCTCACCCCGTTGACGATCACAGCTGTTCGCCTGCGGACCGCGAGTCCCAGTCGAAGTTGGCGTACGAGAGGCGGCCGCCCTCCGGCGATCGGCGCCTCGTGCGTCGCAAGGCTAGCAGGGACGCACTGTCGTGGGTACGCGGCTACTCCCAGCTTTCCAGGAGCCGTTCCCGTGCCCTCGCATTCAGCGCGGCAGGTGGCGCCCGGCCGCGCCAGGCTCTAACGGCCCTAAATACCGAGCCATGTACCGCCCTCTCTACCCGAGGGTTTCGCGGGTGGCCGGGCCAAGGGCGCGGCTTCAACGCGTTTAGCAGCACATCGACGTTGTTCTTGGGCCAGCCTGTTGAGGGCCACCTTGGGAGCCCCTTGTCGGAATGAAGAGTCTCGCGCACCGCGGGGTTGCCGCTCCGTCGCCGCATACGTCGCGCAGATAATCCACGCACGCCGGGCCGCAAGGCGGATCGACGACAGCTCCGTTGATCCAGGTGGCGTGGCACCCTTCCAGAAGAGGAAGCATGGGCGGCTTGGCCTGGTTGTCGACTTGGTTCGGACGCGCGCAGGCGGTCTTGCTGATCTCCTCTTGCGCAGCGGCACTGGCGCAGGAGGGCCCTGGCCCAGTCCTGCAAGTCGATCCAGGCGGGCATTGGGGGCCTATCCGCAGGGTCGCGGTCAGTCCGGACAACGTGCTGGTGGCTACGGCGTCCGACGACAAGACGGTACGCGTTTGGGTCGCGGGCGGGGCCACGCCGCTGCACACGCTACGCCCACCGGTCGGGCATGGCACGGCCGGCCGCATGTACGGTGCTGCGTTTCACCCCACGCAACAGCTCCTGGCCGTCGCCGGCACCTCGGCGCGAGCCGGCAAGGTAGACATCTACCTGTTCAACCCGCGCACTGCCGAGTTCATCCGGACCATCGCCTCCGCGGCGGGTGAGGTGAAGCGCCTGCGTTGGTCAAGAGACGGCCGCTGGCTGCTTGCCGCACTGGCGTCACCCGGGGCCGTGCGGGTGTTCTCTGCGGACGGATTCGAGACCGCGGCCCTCTCCCGACGCGGCGATGTCTATGGACTGGACACGAATGACTCAGGGCTGGTCGCCGTCACCGACGCCTCCGGCGCGATCGACCTGTTCCAGCTGCGTCCGGATGGTTCGCTCGAAAACGCAGGTGCACTGGCAACCTCGACGGGCGAACCGATTGCCGCTGCCTTCGCGCCGGCAGACGACCGTCTGGCGGTGGTGTACTTCTCGCGCGAGCGCTTCGGCATGGTCGACATCTTCTCGTCCACACAGCGCCACCTTCTGCAGACGCTTCGCGCAGCAGGCGTAGGGGCGGGCTCAGGGCGGATGCAAGCCGTGGCCTGGAACGCTCGGGGCGCAACGCTCGCCATCGGCGGTGTGCGCACCAGCCCCGGCGCAAGCGGCAGCGATGCGATCGATACCCTTGCCGGCATCGTCTGGCGCCTCGATCCGGCGAGCGCGAAGGTCGTCGACGAGACGGTGGTCGCCTCCGACACCGTGACCGACCTGGCTGCGACTCCCGATGGGGGTTGGGTCTACACGAGCTTCGACTCCAGCTGGGGCCATCTCGGTGAGTCAGGCGCAGCGGCTCCGCGAGGGCCGCGCAACGAATACGTGCGCCGGGCCGACCGGCTGTGGGCCGTTGCCAACGCGATGGCCGTAGGGTGGCAGACCACCCCCGACGCGGCCGACCGCCGCTCGTTCGACGTGGTCACGCGGGCGCTGCGTGCCGGCCAACTCCCTGGCGCCTCGCGGCCGGAGTTGCCCGGGCTGTTCTCGGGCACGCGCGACTGGGAGAGTGCGACCGCGGCCCAGCCGCGCATCCTCGGTGCACCGATTCCGCTGGGCGTGGGCGAGATCTCCCGGGCGGTCGCCCGCATCGGCGCCTCGGCCGACGTCGTCTGGGGCAGCGGGCATCGACTGGCACGCGTGGCGCCGGGCGGGCACATGCGGTGGAGCGTCCAACCCGGAGCCGAGTCTCGAGCCGTGCACAGCTCGGCGGACGGGCGGCTGGTCGTCGCGGCGTTGGCAGACGGAACGATTCGGTGGCTTCGCGCCGATGACGGGACGCTGCTGCTGACCCTGCTGACAACCCCGCAGGGCCAGTGGCTGCTTTGGACACCATCGGGCTACTACGACGCCAGCCCGGGGGGCGAGCGGCTGATCGGTTGGCTCGTGCAGGCCATCGAGGACGGGCGCACGCAGTTCCACTCCATAGGCCGCTTCCGCAACCTGCTGTACCGGCCCGACGTCATCGACCGGATCCTTGACACGACTGACGAGCGTGAAGCACTGCGGGCGGCTGATACGGCGCGTTCCGAAGCCCTGCTGGCTGCTGAGGCGGCAGCGACGAGTACAGGCGCCCCCCTGCCCGCTTCGCCGTCCGAACCGGAGCGGGCTGGCGCCGCGGCAGCCCCGATTTCTGGTTCGACCTCGGTGCCGACGCAAGGCCCGCTTGCCCAGCCACGTCCCTCCGCGAGCTCGCCGCGAGCCGAACCGCCGCCGCTCGAGAAGGAAATCGTGCGGCGCCGACCGCCAACGCTGGTGCACAAGAGCGATCCAATCGTGCGCACAGAGGCTTCGCGGGTCCGGATCCAGTTCGGCATCGACTCACCGCACGCCGCCGTGGCTTCGCTCGTGGTCAGGCGCGACGGCGTCTTGCAGGAGTTGCTCGACTATCACCCACCGGGCACGTTTGACGGCCAGTCGAGCGCTGGCGTGACCGTCGAGGTTCCCGTGGGCGCTTCCACGGTTCATCTGGCCGCGGCCAACGAGCATGGTTTCTCCGATCCGCTCACCTTCCGCCTGGAGCGTCAGGCGCCCTCGATTCCGTGGGAGCCGCCGCCGCCCGGAGATCCAATCGGAACCCGCCCGGTGCGCTTGTTCGTGCTGGCCGTTGGCGTAGGCACTTTCTCGGACCCGCGGATCCACCCGCTGGCGCTGCCTGGCAAGGACGCCAGGGACTTCGTCGCTGTTCTTCAGAGTCAGCAAGGTCAGGCGTTCGCGCGGGTCGAGTCGCGTCTCCTGATCGACCGCGATGCCACGCGCGCGGCCGTTACCGCTGGGTTGAAGTGGCTCACCAGTGTGGTCGGCGCCGACGACCTCGGCGTGCTCTACCTGGCCGGCCATGGGTTCCAGCACCCAGCGGGCTCGTATCACTTCATCGCACACGACACCCGAGCTGCCCACCCTGTGAGCACATCGCTTGACGAAGCGCTCATCCATGCGACGTTGACCGCGATGCGTGGTCGCGCCGTGCTGTTCGTCGATACCTGCCAAGCCAGCCATGCCGCAGGCAGGTCGCGGGGCATCACCCGAGACATGTCGCGAATCACGAACGACCTCACGTCGCCGGAGAACGGGGTGATCGTCTTTGCGTCCAGCACCGGGCGCCAGGAGTCGCTGGAGAAGGATGAGTGGGGCAACGGCGCGTTCACGAAGGCGCTTGTGGCGGGCTTGAACGGCGCGGCGGACGTGACGCGCCGCGGCCGCGTGACGTTCCCAGCGCTCGGGCATTTCGTCACTTCGGAAGTCGATGCGCTGACCCAGGGCAGGCAGACACCCGTTCTGATCGCCCCGCCGCCTGGCGTTCCCGATCTCCTGCTGGCGCACGTGCGACGCATGGGCGCCAGCCCCTGAGCTGGTGTGTTCGCAGTCGCTAGGTTGAGCACTACGCTCGCGCGATGAATGCGGTGGAGGGAAGAGCAATGCGCAAGCCATGGCCTCCGTCGTCGAGGGCCTTCTGGCTCGTGCTGGCCGCTTTCGGACTCGTGGTGGTCGGTTGCGGGGGCGGAGGGGGCGGCCCCGCTCCAGGCTCCAGCGGAACACAGGGCTCTGGCGGCGCGGGGGTCACCGCCCCCGTCATCACAGCGCAGCCGCTGTCTGCTGCGCGCATCGTCGGACAGGCTGTCAGCATCACCGTCTCAGCCTCGGGGGCCGATATCACCTATGCGTGGGAGACCAGTTCCGACGCCGCGTCGTGGACATCAGTGCCGGGCGCCCACTCGGCGACCTTGCATATCGATGCCGTCGACATGGGCTACTCGGGGCGGCGCTATCGCGCGAAGGTGAGCAATGCTGCCGGTACGGCAATCAGCGACGCGATAGTGCTGAACGTAGCCTGGGGAGAGGTTGTCGCCAGCGCCGACATCGGCCAACTGGAGACCTCGTACGGTGGTGGTGACGATGGCAGCTCGCCCGGCGGTGGCGATGGCGCAGGCGTCGATGGCGGCGGCGGCCTGGGCAAGGTGCTGAACGCCCGCATGACGGTGACCCGGGTCGTCGACGGTGCGCTGATCGGCAACGCCTTGACGCACCCGTTCACGGGCTTGGTGAAGATCAAGGCAGGCCCGGGAGCTGCGCCGCTGCTGCTGACGCTGCGAGGCGAGCCGGGCGCCACCTACTACGATGAAGGCAAGCGGGCGCTCGTTCCGCTGCCTGACCTCACCGAGATGCGCGCGTTAGTCGACCGGATCGATGAGAACCTGGCCGTGTCACCTCTGACTGAAGCGGCCTACCGCTACGCCATCAACAACTTCGTCGCTGACCCAGCGCAGATCGCCTCCGGGCGGCAGCCATTGCTGCGCACGGCGGGCGTCGCGAGTCTGAGCGCGGAGCAGATTCGCCAGGCCAGCGAGCGCGTGCGAGCGGAGTTCAATCGACTGCTGCCCCAACTGCTTAAGCTGCCTTCGATCAAGGCGTTGCCAACGCCCTTGGACGACCGCAGCCCGGCGGATACATTGAAGCAGAGCCGCTACGGCCTGGCCGCGATCGCAACCGGTGCTCTGGTTCGCAAGGCCAATGACTATCTACCCAGCGCCACCGCTCCGGCGGTGGAAATGACAGAGCAGTTCGCGCGCGACATGACCGACGGCAAGCTGGACGGCTATGCCCTAGATGGCACGCCGGCAGCACAGGTCGGCTCGAGCATCTACTACGACGTGGCGCGCCCGGCCGTAGAACTCGGAAGTGCGGGTGCTTCGATATCCCAGCAGTTCGGGACCACGACAACACTGCCGCTAAGCCCGCGGATCAGCGACTTCACGGTCGGCTCGATCTACGGCGGGCCGTTTGGCCCCGACTATTGCGCCGAGGTGGACGACAACGTCGCGCTGCTGAGGGATGGCCGCGTGAACGTCCTGCGCGAGTTGGCCGCACCGGGCGCACGCTGCCTGCGCGACGGCACCGTGGTCCAGGTGCTCAAGGGGTTCATCGACGATGTCAGGTTCCTGCGCAGCATCTCGGGACAGGTCTACGCCGTGAAGAACGACGGAACGGTGCATGGCTGGGGCAGTGCAATCTGCGGGCGCCTGGGCGAGGGCTCGACATCGGGTCGTGCGCTCGCGCCCGTCCGCATCGATGGCATCGTCGACATCACTTCGCTCGCTACTGGCAACTACTACGCCGTGGCGCGCGACAAGACCGGGGCGGTGTACACCTGGGGCTCGGACCTGCATGGCGTGCTGGGGCTCGGGCCCGCACCGGTCTACGATGTGTCCTCGTGCGACGTCTTCACCGGTGATCTGGCCACGCCGAGCGGTAACGGTGCGGTCCTACGCCCTCGCCGTGTCCCAGGGCTGAGCAACATCGTCAGCGTCGCATCCGACCAGCAGACCGGATTCGCCCTCGACGCCGCAGGGAAGGTCTATCACTGGGGCCAGATCGCGACGCCGCGCTCGATGTTCGACCAGACGAGCACGCCCACTCTGGTGGCCGGTCTGTCCTCGGTGGTTTCCATTGCCACCGCCGGAGGCGTCGCCTTCGCGCTCAGGCCAGACGGCACCGTTTGGGGTTGGGGCGCCAATAACCTCGGCAACTTCGGTGATGGCTCGCCGCCTGGCACCGTGAAGCTGGTTCCAGAGCCTGTACCGGGCCTCTCCGATGTTGTGCAGCTGGCTGGCGACTCGATCGGTGGCGTCGCCGCCCTGCTTCGCGACGGCACGGTTCGCGTCTGGGACAACGGCCTTTACCGCACCCCGACGACGCCCCAGGTCGCGATCTGCCTGACACCATATCCGGGAGGTGGCTGCACGAGCTCGCGCTTTGCTCCCTTTCCGAAGATGCGGCACGTTGCAGGGAACGGCTTCGCTATCACGATGATCGGTGTGGACGGTACCGTCTACTGGAGAATGCCGAGCACCAACGAGCTTCTCCAGCTTGATCCCGCTGCTATCTCGGCACCGTCATAGTCCAGCCCGAGCGGCCCGCGTCCGGGCGTGTCTCGCGGAGCCGAGATCCCTCTCAATTCCACCAACAAGCAAGGGCTGCGCCACGGGCCACGTCGTCGGGGGGCAAGCACCTGAAGGCGACTTTCCCGTACCTGAACAGAGTTGGACACGCCGGCGGATGTGGCTGGTGGGGTGACCTCATGCGGCGCACCTCCCATTGCGGCGACGGCAACGTGAACTCTGCGCCGCGCGGTATCTGAGCAGTAGGTGGAAGCGCCATGACCCGCTGGTGGACCAGGTGGCGGAAATCAAGAACTCCGTGCCGAGAACGCAGTGGCCATGCGGCCCTTGACAGACGCTCCCTCCGCCACCGACCATCGCCTCGCGGACCTCGGGTCCGCGGCTGCGCCGCCCTGCGGTCAGCCATGTCGGCTAGAGCTTGTCGGCGATGCGCGTCGACTCGCGTGTCAACCGGGCGTCCCTGCGCGCCTGGGCCGCGAGGTCCGACCAGTAGACGGTGAACTCGTCGGCGCGGCCGAAGGGGTTCAACGCCTCGATCGTCACCCGGTCGCCGCGCCAGCGCTTCGATACTGCAGTCTCTCCGGCCCCGGCCTGGGCGGGCGCGCGCCCGGCCACGGTCTGCGTCGCCGGGCCGTAGCGCGCCTCGAGCACGGCCACGGCCTTGTCGAAGCCGGCCGCATGGCCTGTCAGCAGGATGCCGGCCACCTGGCCATAGGCCACCTCCAGCAGCACGCGCTGGGCGCCGGTGCCCAGATCCGGCGCGTTGTGTACCGTGTAGAAGGTCCGATCGGGGCGACCCTGGGCGGCGCGCGGATGGAAGCACAGGGTCGAGGTGCTGATGCGCCCGCGCACCTCGTTGCTGGCATCGCAGGGCTGGATGCCTGCGCTGACGAGCGGCGCGCCCAGGCGGATGCCCATGACGTGCGTCGGCTGCTGCGGCCAGGCATCTTGCGCCAATGCGACGACAGGCCAGAGCAACGCGGCGAAGGCAAGTGGGGTCTTCATGGTGGTCGACCTCGCGGCAAAACGAGTCGCCCTACTTTGCCGCCGTGTGCCGCGGCAGGCTGTCGGTTCACAGGAGGCAGGCGTGTAGGACAGCGACTACACCGTCCTCGTGTCCTCATCCTCGGCGCGAGCCGGCCGAGGAACCACGCCGGCCGCAGGCCGCTCCAACGCGCCGTGCGGTTCGCCCTTGCCTGGATGTCCGTTCTCGTGGCCGCGGCGGCGGTCGCCCAGCGGGCAGACCCCCTGCGGTCCACCGAGTGCGTGGCGGCCGAGAAGGCACTGGCGGCGCAAGAGCGGGCGGCGCACGGCCCGCGCCGGGACGAGCACGCGGTGCGCCGCCTGTTGTCGGCGAGGCGTCAGGTGGCCGACGTCTGTCTGGGTGAGCCGGTCACGTCGCCACCGCGCTCGCGCACGCGGATGCAGCCACCGGTCACGCTGGGGCGCATGCACATCCCGCCCGCGTCGCCGCCGACGCTGCCCTCCGTGGCCGCGCCTGCGGTGCCACCCGTTGGCACCGGGCGGCGCCCGGAGCCGTGGATCACCTCGTGCGACGCCGTCGGCTGCTGGGGCAGCGACGGGGTGCGCTACCTGCGCCACGCCGGCACGCTGCTGATCGGGCCGCACGGGCTGTGCGCGATGCAGGGCCCGATCCTCGCCTGCCCGTGACCGCGGGCGGCGGCGCGCCCGCGCTCCGGCGCAGCCGCCGCTGCGCCCACGGCGCCGCGGCGGGCGGTTCACCACGGCAGCGGTGTGCCGCGCAACGCTCGCAGTGCCAGCAGGTAGGTGGCGGCGTTCCAGCTCTGCCCGGCCATCCCCATCGGCACCAGCGTGCGGCCGTGAAACCACTCGGTGAAGCGCTCCCCGTGCGCGAGGTTGGCTTCGGCCAGCGCAACGAGTGCACGCCGCGCCTGCTCGCGCAGGCCCAGCCGCGCCAGCAGCAGCACCCAGAAGCCGCCCACGAAAGGCCACAGGCCGCCGTTGTGGTACTGGTGCAGATGGTTCTGCCGGTGCCGCGCCATGTAGGGCCGCCACAGCTCGTGCTGGCGCGACAAGGGGTGCAGCACGACGCGGATCGGCCAGGGTTCGTCGGCGCGGGCCGCCCCGATGGTGCGCACGATGCGATGGGCCGCGGCATCGGTCGTCGGGCCGCACAGCGCGGCGAGCACGTTGCCGAACACGTCGCCTTCGTCGCCGGCGAAGGCGAAGTTGACGAAGCTCAGGAAGAGCCCCGGGTCGCGGCGGCCCCGCCGCGCGTAGTGCTGCAGCAGCCGCGCGCGGTGGTACTCGGGCAGGTCGCGCCGGAACGGATGGAACAGGTGGTTGAAGTGGTGTGCCGTCGCGTCGAGGGCCGCCAGGCCGAAGCGCCGCTTCACGTCGTGCCACAGGGCGTTCGTGTACAGCACGTAGCCCGAGCGGGGCATGATGTCGGCCCAGTCGCTGGCCTCGTTCTGCTGCAGCAGGCGGAAGTGCGGGTGCTCCTGCGCCTGCAGCCAGGCGATCGCCCGCTGCACGGGGACGTGCCAGCGCGAAGGCGGCACCGCGCCCTCGCCACGCAGGTGGTGCACGGCGATCAGCCACCACAGCGTCGCGTCGATGCAGCCGAGGTACCAGAAGTCGGCATCGAGCCGATCGGGGTCGACGTACTTCGGGATCTGGCCGTTGTCCGCCTGCTGCGCGGCGAGCGCGTCGAGGCTCGCCACGGCGCCCTGCTCCAGCGCCGCGTCGCCGCTGCCGCACATGGCCAGGGCGCAGATCGCCGCGTCGCGCCCGAAGATGCGCGTGTAGCGCCGGCCTTCGGCCGCCTCGCTGCGGCGTGCCGCGAGGATGCCCTGCGGCACGAGGTTCTCGCGCAGCAGCTCCAGCGCCGCGACCTCGCAGCGTTCGAGCTGCGCCTCAGCCGCGCACGGTGTCGTCGCCGGGCCTCCCGGCGGCTGGGCCTGCTGCCGCGTGCGCGACCGAGCCTGCGCCGGCGCTCTCGAAGGACTCCTCGGTTCGTTCATCGTCCACGACCGGCAGCGTGCCGAACAGTGCGGCCACCGGCCATTCTTGCAGCACGTCGGCGACGGCCAGCGTGCGGCCTGTCGTGCCGAACCTGCCGCCGCCGATGTGGTCGGCGAGCGACGCCGGCCGCCGCGCCTCGGCGGGCCAGACGATGGCCGTGTCGCCCCAGTGCTCGGCGCGCGGCAGCTCGCCGGCGTGGCCGTGCAGCGTCGCGGCCAGCCGCGTGGCGACGACGACGAGCCAGGCGTTGTTCGTGCAGCGTGCGAACGCCACCACGTGCGCGGCGCGCTCGCCGTGCACCTCCAGCGGCACGTAGCGCGCCCGGCGCAGCATCACCTCGTGCCGGCGCTTGAGGTCCAGCGCGCGCCAGGTCACCCAGAACTTGGCCCGGCCGTCGGTGGCGTGCCGCAGCAACTCGCGCAGTGCCGCCGCGCGCTCGGGCCGCGCGGCGATGCCTTGCAGCTCGGCCAGCACGCGGCGGCGGCGCTCGAAATCCACCGCGCGCCGGTTGTCCGGGTCGGCCATCGAGAGCTCGATCAGCTCGTGCCCCTGGTAGAGGTCGGGCACGCCCGGCGACAGGCAGCGCAGCAGCGCCACGGTCAGGCCGTTCAACGCCCCGAACCAGGCCAGCACCTCGGCGTTGGCGCGCAGGTCGTCGAGGAACGGGTTGGGCGCGAGCCGCCCGAGCAGCGCGCGCACGAACGCCGTCAGCGCCGCCTCGTAGGCCTCGTGCGGGCGCATCCAGCTCGTGATGCGCTTGGACTCGCGGGCGGCCTTCAGCATCGACGCCTCGACACGCTGCGCCCAGGCCGCGAGCCCCGCCTCGTCCAGCGCGCCCGCCGGCAGGCTGCCCACCAGCAGCTGGTAAAGCAGGTACTCGTCGCTGCGCGTCGGCGCGGGCTCGCCGTCCACCGTGCGCCGCAGGCGGCGGTTCAGGCGGCTCCAGCGCCGCGTCGCCAGGCGCCAGGCGGCCGGCATCTCGCTGATCACGTCGAGCCTCGCGCGCAGGTCCTCCGAACGCTTCGCGTCGTGCGTCGACGTGGCGAGCATCGTGTGCGGCCAGTTCAGGTCGCGGTCGCGGCTGGCGCCGTGGAAGGCGGGCACCGAGAAGCCGAACATCTCGGGGTCGCCGCCGACGTCGTTCAGCGACACCAGGCGGTGGTGCCGGTACAGCGCCGTGTCCTCGATGCCCTTGGCCGCCACCGGCGCCGTGTACTGCTGCAGCCGCTGCGCGAACGCGCGGCAGGCGGCCACCCGGCCCGACGGCATGCCCGCGGCCCCACCGTGCCGCGCCAGCAGCACGCGCCGGATGAAGTCGAAGATGCTCGCGTCGGCCACCACGTGCCGCCGGCGCGCCAGGCCGACGGCCCAGTCGATGAAGCGCCGGTCCTGCACGCTCGGTGCCGCATCCACGTCGCTGCCCACGTAGGTGCGGTAGACGGGAAAGGCCGCCACCACCTCGGCCAGCGCCTGCCTCAGCGAGTTCAGCGTGAAGTCGCGCGTGCGCCGGTCGGCGCGTGCCAGTCGCAGCAGCGCCGTGGCCAGCACCGTCAGCTCGCCGGACAGCGCCCCCTCCATCACCAGCACCCGGCAATGCCAGGCGAGCGTGTCGAAGTCCTCGGCCTCCTCCCGCACGAACAGGCGCCAGGTGCGGTCCAGGCGCGCCTTGGCGCCGGCGTCGACGAGCAGGGCGTTGACGACGTTGGCGAAGCGGTAGCCGGTGGTGCCGTGCACCGCCCACTCGCGCGGCAGCTGCTCGTGTGCGGCGACGATCTTCTCCACCACCACGTACAGCGGCAGCGCGGGCCGCTCGCCGCCGGCCTCGGCACGCGGCGACGGCGACAACCGCGCCGGCTCGGCATAACGGCGCTGCAGCCGCTCGAAGTAGGCCGCGGGGTCGGCCAGTCCGTCGGGGTGGTCGATGCGCAGGCCGTCGATGGCGCCCGCGGCCGCGAGCTCCAGCACCAGCGCATGCGTGGCCTCGAACACCTCGGGGCGCTCCATGCGCAGCGCCGCGAGCTCGTTGACGTCGAAGAAGCGGCGGTAGTTGATCTCGTCGCCGGCCACGCGCCAGTGCGCGAGGCGATAGGGCTGTGCGTCGATGAGCGCGTGCAGCGGGTCGAAGCTGGCCGGCCGGCCGACGCGGCCGTTGAGCCGGCGCGCCAGCGCCTGCAGCGCCTCGGTCAGCGCCGGCGCTTCGCGCGCCAGGCCCGCCAGGCGCGCCTTCAGCACCGTCTTCGCCCGCTGGCGGCGGTGCCGCGCCGCCGGGTCGGTGGTGTCGCGCGGCGGCAGTCCGTCGAAGGCCGTGGCCAGCGCCTCGACCGCCGGCGCCAACCCGGCGCCGAGGCCGCCCTCGCGCAGCACCCGCCGCAGCAGCGCGCCGTAGCCGGCCGGGTCCAGCGGCAGGCGGTGCTCGTGGTAGTCGATCGTGAAGTAGCCTCGCCCGGCGTCGAAAGCCAGTTGCAGCTCGCCGCGCTCGAGCACCACGCCGTACTGGTCGCCCAGGATGGGCAGCAGCACCTTGCCGGCCAGCGCCCGGTCGGCGGCCGCCCAGTCGATGTCGAAGTGCTCGGCGTAGGCCGAGGCCGGGCCGTTCTCCAGCACGTCCAGCCACCAGGCGTTGTCGCCGCCGAGCACGCCCATGTGGTTGGGCACGATGTCGACGACGAGGCCCATGCCCTCGGCGTGCAGCGCCGCGACGAGGCGGTCGAAGTCCTCGCGCGTGCCGAGCTCGGGGTTCAGCTGCCGGTGCTCGACGACGTCGTAGCCGTGCTGGCTGCCCGGCCGCGCGCGCAGCAGGGGCGAGCAGTAGAGGTGGCTGATGCCCAGCGCCGACCAGTACGGCACCAGCGCCAGCGCCTCGGCGAAGCCGAAGCCGGCGTGCAGCTGCACGCGGTAGGTTGCGCGCGGGATCACGGCCGCGGCCGGGCGCCCCTCGGGCATCACGCGGCGCCCGGTGAAACCGCCACCCGCACCGACCACGGCGCCAGCACGGCGCCCAGCGGCCCGGTGGCGTGCACCAGCCGGCCGGGCAGCTCGGCGGCGCCGTTGCCGGGCCAGGGCCGCGGTGCCAGTTGCGCCAGCAGGTGCCAGCGCCGCCCGCCGGCCAGCGGCCACTCGATGCACACCGTGCCTTCGGCCGGCGCGTGCCAGCGGCCGCTGCGCGCCCCGGCGAGCCACGGCACCAGCTCGTCGCGCCGGCAGCGAAGCAGCTGCCGGTACAGCGCCAGCCACGCGGCGTGCCGGGCCTCGCCGCGCTCGCCCCAGTCGATGCGGCTGCGCTCGAAGGTCGCCAGCGCGTTCGGGTCGGGGATGCGCTCGCGCGCCGCCGGGTCGGCGAAGCGCGCGAAGCGGCCGAATTCGGCGCGGCGCCCGTCTCGCACGGCGCGCGCCATGTCGTCGGCGAAGTCGCAGAAGTAGAGGAACGGCGCCGACGCGGCGAACTCCTCGCCCATGAAGAGCATCGGCGGGGCCGGGGCCAGCAGCACGCAGGCCAGCAGCGCGCGCAACGCGTCCTCGCGGCCGCCGGCGGTGGCCAGCGTGCACAGCCGCTCGCCGAAGGCGCGGTTGCCGACCTGGTCGTGTGTTTGCAGCGAGTTGACGAAGGCCGTGGGCGGCAGGTGCGCGCTGGGCGTGCCCCGCGGCCGACCGCCGCCGAACGCGGACGCCTCGCCCTGGTAGCCGAAACCTTCGGCGAGGCACCGCGCCAGCCGCGCCGCCGCGCCGTCGGCGTGGTCGGCGTAGTAGCCGTCGGTCTCGCCGGTGACGAGCACGTGCAGCGCGTGATGCGCGTCGTCGTTCCACTGCGCATCGGCCAGCAGCGGCCGGCCGTCGGCCGCGTGCGCCAGCCGCGCGGCGTCGTTGGCGTGGTTCTCGAGCACCACGTGCACCTCGCGTTCGCGCCCCGGCCCGGCGCGCAACCGTTCAGCGAGCTCGTCGACGAAGTGCCGCGCCGAGCCGTCGTGCATCGCATGCACGGCGTCCAGTCGCAGGCCGTCGAGGTGGAACTCCTCCACCCAGTACAGCGCGTTGTGGATGAAGAACTCGCGCACCACGCGGCTGCCTTCGCCGCCGAGGTTGATGGCCGCTCCCCACGGCGTGGCCTTCGTCTCGTCGAAGAACGTGCGGGCGTAGGCGTGCAGGTAGTTGCCGTCGGGGCCGAAGTGGTTGTAGACGACGTCCAGCAGCACCATGAGCCCGCGCGCGTGCGCCGCGGCGACGAGCCGCTTGAGGTCCTCGGGGCGGCCGTAGGCGGCGTGTGGTGCGTAGAGCAGCACGCCGTCGTAGCCCCAGCCGCGCGAGCCCGAGAACGCGGCCACCGGCATCAGCTCGATGGCCGTGATGCCGAGCGCCACGAGGTCGTCCAGGCGCTCGATGGCCGCGGCGAAGGTGCCCGCCGGCGTGAACGTGCCCACGTGCAGCTCGTAGATCACCGCCTCGTGCCACGGGCGGCCGCGCCAGGACGCATCGGGCCAGTCGAAAGCCAGCGGGTCGACGAGCTCGCTCGCGGCGTGCACGCCGCCGGGGTTCGAACGCGAGGCCGGGTCGGGCACGACGAGGCCCCCGTCGATGCGGAACGCGTAGCGCAGCCCCGGCGCCGCGCCGGCGAGCTGGTGCTCGAACCAGCCGTCGCCGGCAGCGGCCATGCCGTGGGCCGGGCGGACCTTCGTCGCGTCGGCCTGCAGCGGGCCCTCGGCCGCGAGGACGAGCTCGACGCGCCGCGCAGTCGGCGCGTACAGGCGGAAGCGCGCGCCCCCGGCCGCCTGCGGCGACGCGCCGAAGGGCATCGTGTGCAGGCGCCTCACGGGCGGCGCTCCTGCCGGCCCCGGCGCGTCGCGCGCGGCAGGCGGATGAGGACCAGCGAACGCGCCCGCACGGTGTGCCGGTCGGCCGCCGCCACCGGCGACGCCGGCACGCCGCCCACCACGGCGGTGTCGAGCAGCAGTTCGCCCGGCCCCGTCGCGAGCGCGGGCGGCAGGTGGAAGATCACCGGCCGGGCGTCGGCGTTGAACAGCAGGAAGAAGCTGTCGTCGACCACCACGCCCCCGCGTTCGTCCAGCTCGCTCAGGCCCTCGCCAGCCAGGAACACCCCCAGCGCGTGCGCCTGGCCCTGGCGCCACGCCGCCTCGGTCATCTCCGTGCCGTCGGGCTGCAGCCAGACGATGTCTCGCACGCCACTGCCGTACAGCGGCCGGCCCTGGAAGAAGTCGCGCCGCCGGAACACCGGGTGCGAAGCCCGCAGCGCGACGAGCCGCCGCGTGAACTCGAGCAGCGCGCGCCGCTCCTCGTCCGGCGCCCAGTCGACCCAGCTGATCTCGTTGTCCTGGCAGTAGGCGTTGTTGTTGCCGCGCTGCGTGCGCCCCATCTCGTCGCCGGCCAGCAGCATCGGCACGCCCTGCGAGAGCAGCAGCGTGGCGACCAGGTTGCGCTGCTGGCGGGCGCGCAGCTCGCGCACCGCCGTGTCGGCGGTCGGGCCCTCGACGCCGCAGTTCCACGACAGGTTGTGGTTGTGGCCGTCGCGGTTGCCCTCGCCGTTGTCCTCGTTGTGCTTGTCGTTGTACGAGACGAGGTCGGCGAGCGTGAAGCCGTCGTGCGCGGCGACGAAGTTGATGCTGGCGGTAGGCCGGCGGCCGCTGCGGTTGTACAGGTCGCTGGAGCCGGTGAGGCGCTGCGCGAACTCGCCGATCTGCCCGCCCTCGCCCTTCCAGTAGGCGCGCATCGTGTCGCGGTACTTGTCGTTCCACTCCGTCCAGCCGGCCGGGAAGTTGCCGACCTGGTAGCCGCCGCTGCCCAGGTCCCAGGGCTCGGCGATGAGCTTCACCTGCGACAGCACCGGGTCCTGGCGCAGCACGTCGAAGAAGGCGCTGAGGCGGTCCACCGCGTACAGCTCGCGCGCCAGCGCCGACGCGAGGTCGAAGCGGAAGCCGTCGACGTGCATCTCGGTGACCCAGTAGCGCAGCGAGTCCATCAGCAGCTGCAGCACGCGCGGGTGCTGCAGGTTCAGCGTGTTGCCGCAGCCGGTGAAGTCCTCGTAGTAGCGGCGCTCGTCGGGCGCCAGGCGGTAGTACGCGGCGTTGTCGATGCCGCGCAGCGACAGCGTCGGCCCGAGCTGGCTGCCCTCGGCGGTATGGTTGTAGACGACGTCCAGCAGCACCTCCAGGCCCGCGGCGTGCAACGTGCGCACCATCGTCTTGAACTCGGCGATGCGCCCGGTGGCGCTGTAGCGCGGTTCCGGCGCGAAGTAGCCGATGGTGTTGTAGCCCCAGTAGTTGGCCAGGCCCTTCTCGACCAGGTGGCGCTCGTCGACGAAGGCGTGCACCGGCATCAGCTCCACCGTCGTGACGCCCAGCCGGCGCAGATGGTCGATGACCGGCGCGCTGGCCAGCGCCTCGTAGGTGCCGCGTTGCGCCGCCGGCACCTCCGGGTGCAGGCGGGTGAGCCCGCGCACGTGCGCCTCGTAGATCACCGTGTCGTGCCAGGGCACGCGCGGGGGCCGGTCGTCGCCCCAGGTGAAGGCCGTGTCGACGACGCGGCAGCGCGGCAGGTACGGCGCACTGTCGCGGCGGTCGAACGACAGGTCGGCATCGCCGTGGCCGATGCGGTAGCCGAACAGCGCATCGTGCCAGCGCAGCGACCCCACCAGCTGGCGCGCGTAGGGGTCGAGCAGCAGCTTGTGCGCGTTGAAGCGATGGCCCTCGTGCGGGCGGTAGGGCCCGTGCACGCGGTAGCCGTACAGCAGGCCCGGCCGTGCCTGCGGCAGGTAGGCGTGGAACACCTGGTCGGTGCGCTCGCGCAGCTCGACGCGCTGCACCTCGTGCCGGCCGGTGGGGTCGAACAGGCACAGCTCGACACGCTCGGCCGACTCGGAGAAGAGGGCGAAGTTGACACCCATGCCGTCCCAGGTGGCGCCGCGCGGATGCGGCCGGCCCGGCCACACCGCGTCGATCGGGCGCCCGGCGGCCATCGGGGGGTGGGCGGGCGGCACGGGCGCGGGCTGGGCGGCGATGCGCTCGCGGCCTCTCATTTCTCGCGTCGCGGGAACCAGCGCTCGAGCAGCGCCGCGGCGCGGTCGCGCCCGCCGAGCCCGAACGACAGCGCCAGCGCCACGACGACGCCGCCCAGCAGGATGAGGAAGGTCTGCTGGATGAGCCCGCCGCCTATGTCCAGGTGGTCGATGGCCAGCAGCACGACGAAGATCATCACGCCGTACTGCATCAGCCGGCCGAGCACCTCGCCGTCGGCGATGTCGGCGGCGCGGCAGTAGCTCTGCACGCTGTTGCCGGCGAAACGCGCGAAGTAGCTGCCGAACACGATGACCAGCAGCGCCACCAGCAGCCGCGGCACGAACAGCAGCACCTTGCCCAGCAGGTCGGTCACCTGCACGAGCCCGAGGCTGTTGAAGGCGACGATCAGCGACGCCAGGATGACCAGCAGGTAGGCGATGGCACCGAAGAGGTCCGTGGTGTCCTTCTGCGTGCCGCCCTGCTGCAGGAAGCCGTCGATGCCGGCGCGTTCGGTCAGCACGTGGAAGTTGATGGCGCGCAGGAACTTCACGACGCTGAAGCGGAAGGCCTTGGCGATGAGCCAGCCGACGAGCAGCACGACCAGCGCCGTGCCCAGCCGCGGCAGGAAGGCGCTGACCGAGTGCAGCAGCGCGCGCAGCGAGTCCAGCGTGAGGTTGAGTTCGGGCATCGGGCTTCTCCTGGAGGGGTCGTGCCGGGGCAGGCGCGGGCCAGCCGCGCTCAGTCGGCCGCGACGCCGGCGAAGGCCGCCAGCCCCGCCAGCGGCACGCCGATCCAGTCGGGCCGGTTGTCGATCTCGTAGCGCAGCTCGTACAGCGCCTTCTCGATCTCGAACAGGTCGAGCAGCGCGAGCGCCGCGTCGAACTCGTCGCTCCTGTACAGGCCGCCGTCGACGGCGAAGTCGCGGTAGGTGTCGAGGAAGGCCTGGCGCACGCTGCGCTCCCACTGCCGGGCGCGCGGCGCCAGGCGGGCGCGGTTCGCGCCGCCGGCCGCGGCGCCCTGCAGCGCGGTCTCGCGCGCATAGTCGAACGAACGCAGCATGCCGGCCACGTCGCGCAGTGCGCTCGTGCGTGCGCGGCGCTCGTGCATCGGGCGCGAGGGTTCGCCCTCGAAGTCGATGACGACGAAGTCGTCCTGACAGACGAGGACCTGCTGCAGGTGCAGGTCGCCGTGCACCCGCGTCTTCAGCCCCACCGGCCGGGCCCGTGCCGCGCCGTCGATGCGCGCACGCAGCGCGCCGCGCGCCGCCAGCACCGGCACGGCGAGGGGGTGCGCCGCCGCTCCGGCCGACTCGACATGGCGCTGCAGCATCACCATCGTCCGGTCGGACTCCTGCTGCACCGAGCCGACCCATGCCTGCAGGTCGCCCGCGCCGACGGGCTCGGGCTCGAAGGCCGGTTCGCCGGTGCGGCGGGCCAGCGCCACATGCAGCTCGGCGATGCGGCGCGACAGCACCTGCGCGCGCTGGGCCGCGGCCGGCAGCGCGTCGGGCGTGCCGGCGGCTGCACCGGGCGCGGGTTCGGCCGTCTCGAGCAGGCGCGCCAGCTGGTCGACGAAGTGGCCCCAGGCGTCGCCCTGGTTCGACACCTGCGTCTGCAGCAGCGCCAGCGTCGTCACCGTGCCGTCGGCAGCCACCCACTCCAGGCTGCCGAGCAGCGGCACGCAGGCTGCGTAGCCCACGGCATCGGTGAGATGGCGGCCGAGCTCGATCTCGACGCTCAGGCCCGGCTGCAGGTGCCGGTAGGCCTTGAGGAAGAGCGCGTCGCCGAGCAGGCTGACGGAGTTGCTGCTCGTCGTCAGTCGGCGCAACGGCAACGGCCCCTGCAGGGCGTCGCCCGCCAGGCGCGCGAACCCTGCCCCGGGCACGCCGCGCAGCACGCCGGTGTCGGTGCGCAGTTCCTTGCGGCCGCCGATGAACTGGGCCAGCGCGCGGCAGAAGGCCTCGTCGCCCATCGCGTCGGCCAGCACGCCCATCTTGGCCTGCTGGCGCACCTTGCTGGCGGCCACCGGGCCGAGCGCCCGCACGCGCTCCTCGTCGTCGTCCTCGAAGGCAATGGCCAGCGGCACGAAGTAGCGTTGCGCCTCGCCCGGCCCCTGCGCCTCGGCGATGGCAAGCAGCCACTCGTGGCCGGCGCTTGCCAGCATCGCGCTCTCGGGCAGCGCGACACGATCGGGCGCGGCCGACTTCGTGGCGTACCAGCGCTGGCGATGCACGAAGCGCGGCAGCGTCTCGCGCTCGAGCGTCAGGCGCGTCTTCTCCGCCAGGGCGATGCGCCACGGCACGACGCGCGAGCGGAAGAAGCTGTTCCAGCCGTCGAACAGCACGACCACCGGCAGGTCTTCCACCGCCAGCCGCTCGCTGTGCCAGCGCGGCGGCACGGCGTCCAGCGCCAGGCGGAACCAGAAGAAGCCGTAGCCGGGCAGCGTCAGCAGGTAAGGCAGATCGCCGATCGGCGGGAAGGCGTTGCGCCCCATCATCTCCACCGGCACGCGGCCCTTCCACGGCGCCAGGTCGAGCTCGACCGGCTGCGCGACGCGGCTGACGTTGGACACGCAGAGGATGACGTCGGCCTCGTGCTCGCGCACGTAGGCCAGCACCTTGCGGTTGCCCGGGTGCAGCATGGTGAAGCGGCCGCGCCCGAAGGCGTGGCTGCTGCCGCGCACGGCGAGCAGCTTGCGTGTCCACGCCAGCAGCGAGCCGGGCTCGCGCGATTGCGCCTCGACGTTGACGGCCTCGTAGCCGTAGATCGGGTCCTGGATCGGGGGCAGGTACAGGCGCTGCGGGTCGGCGCGCGAGAAGCCGCCGTTGCGGTCGCTCGTCCACTGCATCGGCGTGCGCACGCCGTCGCGGTCGCCGAGGAAGATGTTGTCGCCCATGCCGATCTCGTCGCCGTAGTACAGCACCGGCGTGCCCGGCATCGACAGCAGCAGGCTGTTCATCAGCTTGATGCGGTCCATGTCGTTCTCGAGCAGCGGCGCCAGGCGGCGGCGGATGCCCAGGTTGATGCGCGCGCGCGCGTCGGAGGCGTACATGCTGTACATGTAGTCGCGCTCCTTGCTCGTCACCATCTCGAGCGTCAGCTCGTCGTGGTTGCGCAGGAAGATGGCCCACTGGCAGTTGGCGGGGATGTCCGGCGTCTGCGCGAGGATCTCCACCACCGGGTGGCGGTCCTCCTGCGCGATCGCCATGTACATGCGCGGCATCAGCGGGAAGTGGTAGGCCATGTGGCACTCGTCGCCGTCGCCGAAGTACTCGCGCACGTCCTCGGGCCACATGTTGGCCTCGGCCAGCAGCAGCCGGCCGGGGTGCTTGGCGTCGATGCGCCGGCGTATCTCCTTGATGACGTCGTGCGTCTCGCGCAGGTTCTCGTTGCTCGTGCCGTCGCGCTCGATGAGGTACGGGATGGCGTCGAGCCGGAAGCCGTCCACGCCCATGTCGAGCCAGAACTCCATCACCTCGAGCACCGCCTCGCGCACCGCCGGGTTGTCGAAGTTGAGATCGGGCTGGTGGCTGAAGAAGCGGTGCCAGAAGTACTGGCCGGCGACCTCGTCCCAGGTCCAGTTGCTCTTCTCGGTGTCGGTGAAGATGATGCGGGTGCCGCGGTACTTCTGCGGGTCGTCGCTCCAGACGTAGAAGTCGCGCTCGGGCGAGCCCTTGGGCGCGCGGCGCGCGGCCTGGAACCACGGGTGCTGGTCGGAGGTGTGGTTGACGACGAGCTCGGTGATGACGCGCAGGCCGCGCCGGTGCGCCTCGGCGACGAAGGCCTTGAAGTCCTCCAGCGTGCCGTACTTCGGGTGCACGCCGCGGTAGTCGGCGACGTCGTAGCCGTCGTCGCGCAGCGGCGAGGGGTAGAAGGGCAGCAGCCAGATCGTGTTGACGCCGAGCGACTGCACGTGGTCGAGCCGCTCGGTGAGGCCGCGGAAGTCGCCGATGCCGTCGCCGTCGCCGTCGGCGTAGGCCTTGATGTGCAGTTCGTAGATGACGGCGTCGCGGTACCACAGCGGGTCGTCGGCGGGCGCGGGGGCCGCGGCGGCCTGCGGCGCTGGCGCCGCGGCCGAGGTCGCCATGAGGTCGGTCTGGGCATCGGCCTTCACGGGCACGTTCGCTCAGAGGAAGTAGTCGAAGTCGCTCTCGCGGCGCAGGCGCGAGCGCAGCTGCATCACGTGCGCGGGGCTG
Organism: Rubrivivax sp.; assembly: GCA_026125665.1. Taxonomy (GTDB): domain Bacteria; phylum Pseudomonadota; class Gammaproteobacteria; order Burkholderiales; family Burkholderiaceae_C; genus Rubrivivax. The sequence continues at coordinate 84,720 of JAHCKS010000001.1, read as the reverse complement.
CGCTGCGGGTCCAGGCTGACGTAGTTGCGCGGCCCCTGCCAGAGGAAGTGCTGGCCGCTCAGCAGGTCGTGCATCTGGAAGGCCTGGTTCACCTCCAGGCCGAGCGCCGCCAGGTCGAGCTGCAGCCAGCCGCTTTGCACGTGGTGCGGGTCGAGGTTGACGACGCACACGACGACGTTGCTGCGGTCTTCGGTCGCCTTGGCATAGGCGAGCAGCTGATCGTTGTCGACCTCGATGAAGCGCAGGCCGGCGTCGGATTGCAGCGCCGGGTTGTCGCGCCTCGCGCGGTTCAGCGCCGCGATGAAGCCGGCGAGCGAGGCCGGGTCGTCGCGGTTCCAGCCGCGCAGCTCGAACTTCTCGCTGTCGAGGTACTCCTCGCCGCCGGCGCGCAGCGCCCGGGCCTCCTGCAGCTCGAAGGCCGGGCCGTAGATGCCGTAGTTGGCGGCCAGCGTGGCGGCCAGCGCCACGCGCGACATGAACACCGCCCGCCCGCCCCATTGCAGCGCCGCGGGCAGGATGTCGGGCGTGTTCGGCCAGGCGTTCGGCCGGAAGTACTCGCGCCCGGGGCCGCGGGTGAGCTCGGTGAAGTAGTCGACCAGCTCCTGCTTCGTGTTGCGCCAGGTGAAGTAGGTGTACGACTGGCTGTAGCCGAGCTTGGCGAGGCGATGCATCACCTTCGGCCGCGTGAAGGCCTCGGAGAGGAAGATCACCTCGGGATGCCGGCCGCGGATCGTCGAGATCGCCCACTCCCAGAAGCCGAAGGACTTGGTGTGCGGGTTGTCGACGCGGAAGATCTTCACGCCGTGCCCGATCCAGAACTCGAACACGCCCGCGAGTGCGCGCCACAAGGCCGGCCAGTCGTCGCTCTCGAAGTCGAACGGGTAGATGTCCTGGTACTTCTTGGGCGGGTTCTCGGCGTACTGGATGCTGCCGTCGGCGCGCTTGCGGAACCACTGCGGGTGCTCCTGCACCCACGGGTGGTCGGGTGCGCACTGGAACGCGATGTCCATCGCGATCTCGATGCCGTGCTCGCCGGCGCGCTTCACGAGGCGGTGGAAGTCCTCCAGCGTGCCGAGCTCGGGCAGCACCGCGTGGTGGCCGCCCTCCCGCGCGCCGATGGCCCACGGGCTGCCCGGATCGCCGGCCTGCGGTTCGAGCGTGTTGTTGCGGCCCTTGCGGTTGACGCGGCCGATCGGGTGGATCGGCGGGAAGTACAGCACGTCGAAGCCCATGCGCTGCACGTAGGGCAGCCAGGCTTCGCAGTCGGCGAAGGTGCCGTGGCGCGTGCCGTCGCCTGCCGCCGAGCGAGGGAAGAACTCGTACCAGCTCGAATGGCGTGCCTTGGGCCGCTCCACGGTGACGCTGTAGGTGCGCGGATGCACCCAGGCGTGCCGCAGGTCGGGGTGGCGGGTGGCGACGGTGGCACGCGCCTCGTCCAGCGCGAGGCGGCGCAGGTCCTCGGCCGCGGCACCGCCGGTGGCGGCCCGGTTCAGCTCCTGCGCCCAGGCCTTCAGCAACGTGGTGTCGGCGCCGGAGTCGGCGCGTTCGGCCGCCTCCTCGATGCGCAAGGCCCCTTCGCGCGCGGCGACGCGCAGGTCGTCGAGCTCGACGCGGCGCTCGAAATCCCGACGCCACGACAGGAACGGGTCGACCCAGGCGCGCACCGTGTACGACCAGCTGCCCAGCGTGTCCACCGTGAACGCGGCACGCCATCGGTCGTTGCCGAGCTGCGCCATCGGTGCGCTGTGCCAGGCGCCATCGCCACCCGTTCGCCATAGCAGGCTGCAGGCGACCGCATCGTGCCCGTCGGCGAAGCAGTCGGCCTCGACGACGACGCGGTCGCCGAGCACGCGCTTGATCGGGAAGCGGCCGTCGTCCACCGCCGGGCTGACGCGCTCGACGACGACACGCACGCGGCCGTCGGGCAGCTCGATCGGCGTGACCTCGTGCGACGGGCTCATCGCAGTGCCTTCGTGCCGGCGCGCGACGGCATGAGCCCCTTCGGGCGGCCGGGCGGGGGTCATGCGCCCTCTCCCGCTGGCTCGAGCACGAGCAGCGCCAGCGGCGGCAGCCGCAGGTTCAGCGCGTGGTAGCGGCCATGCGCGCCGATCGGCACGGCCTCGACGCCGCCCTGGTTGCCGACGCCGCTGCCGCCGTAGGGCGTGGCGTCGCTGTTGAGCCGTTCACGCCAGAAGCCCGGCAGCGGCACGCCGACGAGGTAGTTGTCGCGAGGCACCGGCGTGAAGTTCGCCACCACGAGCAGAGGGCGGCCGTCGCGCGACTTGCGCAGGTAGCTCAGCACGCTGGCCTCGGCGTCGTTGCAGTCGATCCACTCGAAGCCGGCGGCATCGAAGTCCAGCTCGTGCAGCGCCGGCGACTCGCGCAGCAGCCGGTTCAGGTCGCCGACCCAGTGTGCCAGCCCGGCATGGCGCGGGTCGTCGAGCAGGTGCCAGTCGAGCTCGCCCTCGTGCGCCCATTCGCGGCGCTGGCCGAACTCGCCACCCATGAACAGCAGCTTCTTGCCCGGGTGCATCCACATGTGGCCGAGCAGCAGGCGCAGGTTGGCGCGCTGCTGCCAGTCGTCGCCCGGCATCTTGGCCAGCAGCGAACCCTTGCCATGCACGACCTCGTCGTGCGAAAGCGGCAGCATGAAGTTCTCGTTGAAGGCGTAGATGAGCGAGAAGGTCAGCGAGCCGTGGTGCCAGCGGCGGTGCACGGGGTCCTCGTGCATGTAGTGCAGCGTGTCGTGCATCCAGCCCATGTTCCACTTCATGCCGAAGCCGAGCCCGCCGAGGTACGTGGGCCGCGAGACCATCGGCCAGGCGGTGGACTCCTCGGCGATCGTCTGCGTGCCGGGGTGGTCGCGGTACACGGCCTCGTTGAGCATGCGCAGGAACGAGATCGCCTCGAGGTTCTCGCGCCCGCCGTGGCGGTTGGGGATCCATTCGCCCTCCCGGCGCGAGTAGTCCAGGTACAGCATCGAGGCCACGGCGTCGACGCGCAGCCCGTCGACGTGGAACTCGTCCAGCCAGTACATGCCGCTGGAAAGCAGGAAGGCGCGCACCTCGTTGCGCCCGTAGTTGAAGATCGACGAGCTCCACTCGGGGTGGAAGCCCTGGCGCGGGTCGGCGTGCTCGAACAGGTGCGTGCCGTCGAACTGCGCCAGGCCGTGCCCGTCGGTCGGGAAGTGCGACGGCACCCAGTCGAGGATGACACCGATGCCGGCCTGGTGCAGCGTGTCCACCATCGCCTTCAGGTCGGTGGGTGAACCGTAGCGGGCGGTGGGCGCGAAGTAGCCGGTGGTCTGGTAGCCCCACGAGCCGTAGAACGGGTGCTCGGTCAGCGGCAGCAGTTCCACGTGCGTGAAGCCGAGCCGCGTCACGTGCTCGGCCAGCCGGGCCGCCACCTCGCGGTAGCCGAGCATCGCCCCGCCCGGGCCGCGACGCCACGAGCCGAGGTGCACCTCGTACACGGCCATCGGCGCGGCCAGCGAGTTCCTGGCCGCGCGGCTGGCCATCCATTCGCCGTCGCCCCAGACGTACTCGTCGGGGGCCCAGGTCAGCGAGGCCGTGGCCGGAGGCAGCTCGGCGCGGCGGGCGAACGGGTCGGCCTTCTCGATCCAGTGCCCCTCGCGCGTGCGGATGGCGAACTTGTAGGCTTGCCCCGGCCCGACCCCGGTGACGTCCACTTCCCACAGGCCCGTGCTGTCGGCACGCGGCGCCGCGGGATGCGACGTGCGGTCCCAGCCGTTGAACTCGCCCACCACCGACACGGCCTGCGCGTTGGGCGCCCAGACGACAAATCGCGCCCCGCCCTCCCCCGGTATGCAGCCGAGCTTGCGGTAGAGGCGCCCGTGCGTCCCCTCGCGGAACAGATGAATGTCCTGCTCGCCGAGGCAAACGCCGGCAGATACATTGACACAAATCATTTTGTTATCCTACCTGCTCGGGCGCATCGCGGACAAGCGAATCGACCCGCCCTGGCAGCAATGCCCGCGCGGTGCGCAGTGGCATGCCTGCGCGCGTCTCGCTCCGCCCTGCACGCCCGCTGCGCGTCAGCGCGCGCGGCGAGCTCAGCGCTTCTGCGGCGGCAGGTCCGTGCAGGTGCCGTGTGCGACCTCGGCCGCCATGCCGATGCTCTCACCGAGCGTCGGGTGCGGATGGATCGTCTTGCCGATGTCCACCGCGTCGGCGCCCATCTCGATCGCCAGCGCGATCTCGCCGATCATGTCGCCGGCATGCGTGCCGACGATGCCGCCGCCGACGATGCGGTGCGTCTCCTCGTCGAAGAGCAGCTTGGTGAAGCCCTCGTCGCGTCCGTTGGCGATGGCGCGGCCGCTCGCCGTCCACGGGAACAGGCCCTTCTTCACCTTCACGCCGCGCGCCTTGGCCTCGTCCTCGGTGAGGCCGACCCAGGCCACCTCGGGGTCGGTGTAGGCCACGCTCGGGATCACGCGCGCGTCGAAACGCGCTCGCTTCAGCGCCTCGTCGCCCTGGAGGTCGCCGGCGGCCACCTCCGCCGCCACGTGCGCCTCGTGCACCGCCTTGTGCGCCAGCATCGGCTGGCCGACGATGTCACCGATGGCAAAGATGTGCGGCACGTTGGTGCGCATCTGCACGTCCACCGGGATGAAGCCGCGCTCGCCGACGACGACGCCGGCCTTCTCGGCGCCGATCTTGCGGCCGTTGGGGCTGCGGCCCACCGACTGCAGCACGAGGTCGTACAGGCCCTCGCTCTTCGTGCCGTCGGTGCCTTCGAACTGCACGCGGATGCCCTCGCCGGTGGCCTGCGCGCCGACGGTCTTCGTCTTCAGCCAGACGTTGTCGAAGCGCGCCGCGTTCATCTTCTGCCAGACCTTGACGAGGTCGCGGTCGGCGCCCTGCATCAGGCCGTCGAGCATCTCCACCACGTCCAGCCGCGCGCCGAGCGTGCTGTAGACGGTGCCCATCTCCAGGCCGATGATGCCGCCGCCGACGACGAGCATCTTCTTCGGCAGCGAGCGCAGCTCGAGCGCACCGGTGCTGTCGACGATGCGCGGGTCGTCGGGCAGGAACGGCAGGCGCACGGCCTGCGAGCCGGCGGCGATGATGCAGTGGCGGAACTTCACCGTCTGCGTCCTGCCCGTCTTCTCCTGCCCCGTTCCGGTGGTCTCCTCGACGACGACGTGGTGCGGGTCGGCGAAGCTGCCGTAGCCGCGCACCACCGTCACCTTGCGCATCCTGGCCATCGCTGCCAGGCCGCCGGTGAGCTTGCCGACCACCTTGCCCTTGTGCGCGAGCAGCTTTCCCGGCTCGAGCACGGGTGCACCGAAGGTCACGCCGAGGTCGGCGAAGTGCTTCACCTCGTCCATCACCGCGGCCACGTGCAGCAGCGCCTTGCTCGGGATGCAGCCGACGTTCAGGCACACGCCGCCGAGCGTCGCGTAGCGCTCGACGAGCACCGTCTTCATGCCGAGGTCGGCGGCGCGGAACGCAGCGGAGTAGCCGCCGGGGCCCGCGCCGAGCACGAGCATGTCGCACTCGAGGTCCACACTGCCGGCGTAGGTGCCGGCCGCCGGCGCGGGTGCCGCCGCAGGCTTCGCGGCGGCGGTGGTCACCGCGGCGGGCGCCGGCGCCTGCGCGGGCGCCGTGGCGGCTGCCACCCCGTCGGCCTCGAGCAGCAGCAGCACCGACCCCTCGCTCACCTTGTCGCCGAGGGCGACCTTCAGCTCCTTCACCACGCCGGCGTGCGACGACGGGATCTCCATCGACGCCTTGTCGCTTTCCACCGTGACGAGGCTCTGCTCGGCGTGGATGGTGTCGCCGGCCTTGACGAGCAGCTCGATGACCGCCACGTCCTTGAAGTCGCCGATGTCGGGCACCTTGATCTCGATGAGGGCCATGGTCCGTCCTGCGGTCTAGTGCCTGTTCAGGCTTTCAGTTTCAACGTGTGCAGCCGCACCGGCGCGGCCGAGCTGGTGTCGAACTCGCAGCCGGCGCGCACGCCGGCGTCGGCGACCTCGCGCGCGCTGCGGGCACGCGGCCAGCTCGCGTACATCGCGCCCAGCGCGTAGCGGCGCCCCGAGCCGATGGCCCAGAAGCGCTCGAACTCGAACACCTCGCGGTAGCTCTCGACGCCGAAGATGCCGTTCGCGTTGGCCACCAGCAACGAGATCTGGCTGCTCTCGTAGGGGTCGGTGTCGTGCTCCTTCGTGTTCAGGAAGAAGCGCTCCTTGAGCTGTGGATGCAGCGCACGAAAGGTCTCGAAGATCTCGGCCCGTGACGCCAGCCGCAGCTGCTCCTTCGGCAGCGCCGCCAGCGCCTGCTGCAGCACCGGCACGTGTGCCGTGCTGCCCACTGCGCCGAGCCAGTGTCCGCGCAGGTTGAACAGCTTCGTGTTCGCCTCGTAGCCGGGCGGCAGCCGCATCTCGCCGAAGGTGACGAGCGAGTCCGACGCGATGGCCAGCGTGCCGCCCTTGCGGGCGACGACGACGGTGCTCAACGGAGCCCCTCGGTCGACGAGTACGCCGACCGATCCCCCGAAGGGATGTGGGCCGGCCTGGGAGCGGCCCGGCGCTCGGCCCGCCGCTTCACAGCATCACCCGGCGGAAGTCCGCGAGGATCTGCGCGAAGTAGGCGTTGAAGCGCGCCGCCGCGGCACCGTCGATGACGCGGTGGTCCCACGACAGCGACAGCGGCAGGATCAGGCGCGGCGCGAACTGCCTGCCGTCCCAGCGCGGCTCGGTGGTGCTGCGGCACACGCCCATGATGGCCACCTCGGGGGCGTTGATGATCGGCGTGAAGTAGCGCCCGCCGATGCCGCCGAGCGAGCTGATGCTGAAGCAGCCGCCACTCATGTCCGCGGGGCCGAGCTTGCCGTCGCGCGCCTTCTTCGCGAGCTCGCCCATCTCCTGGCTGATGGCCAGGATGCCCTTCCTGTCGGCGTCCTTGATCACCGGCACGACGAGGCCGTTGGGCGTGTCGGCGGCAAAGCCGATGTGGAAGTACTTCTTGTAGACGAGCTGCTCGCCGTCGAGACTGGCGTTGAACTCCGGGAACTTGCGCAGCGCGGCGACGCTGGCCTTGATGAGGAAGGCGAGCATCGTCACCTTGATGCCGCTCTTCTCGTTCTCCTTGTTGAGCTGGACGCGGAAGGCCTCGAGCTCGGTGATGTCGGCGTCGTCGTGGTTGGTGACGTGCGGGATCAGCACCCAGTTGCGGTGCAGGTTGGCGCCGCTGATCTTCTTGATGCGCGAGAGGTCCTTGCGCTCGACCTCGCCGAACTTCGTGAAGTCCACCTGCGGCCACGGCAGCAGGCCGGGCATCGCCGCGCCCGCGGCGGTGGGGGCCGGCGCGCGCGCCTTCTGCGCCGCCGTCTGCACGGCGCCGGACATCACGCCCTTGACGAAGCCCTGCACGTCGGCTTCGGTGATGCGGCCCTTCGGGCCGCTGCCCGTCACTTCGTCGAGCGGCACGCCGAGCTCGCGCGCCAGCTTGCGGATGGTCGGCGACGCGTGCGGCAGCCTGCCCTTCGGCGCGGCGGGGTCATGGGCCGGCATCGCCGCCGTGGCGGCCACCGCCGCCGGTGCAGCGGCAGCGGCCGCGGGTGACGCGGGGGGGGCCGCAGCCGCCGCCGGCGCGGGAGCCGCTGCACCCGCCGCGCCCTCCAGCACCAGGACCGGCGAACCCTTGCTCACCTTGTCGCCCAGCTTGACCAGCAGCTGCTTGACGACGCCGGCGTGCGACGACGGGATCTCCATCGAGGCCTTGTCGCTCTCGACCGTGATGAGACTCTGCTCGACCTTCACCGTGTCGCCCGGCTTCACGAAGAGCTCGATCACCGCGACGTCGGAGAAGTCGCCGATGTCGGGCACCACCACCGTCACCGGCCCGGTGGTCGCCGCCGCTGCAGCGGCGGGCGCCGGCGGCGGCGGTGCCGTCGCGGCCGCGGCTCGTGCAGCCGGGGCCGCCGGGCTGGCAGGCGCAGGCGCCGCGGCGGCCGCGCCGTCGGCCTCCACGCGCGCCAGTGGCGTGCCTTCGCTGACCTTGTCGCCGAGCTTCACGAGCAGCTCGCGCACGACGCCGGCCTGCGAGCTCGGGATCTCCATCGAAGCCTTGTCGCTCTCCACCGTCACGAGCGACTGCTCTCGCGCCACCTTGTCGCCGGGCTTCACCAGCAGCTCGATGACCGCGACGTCCTTGAAGTCCCCGATGTCGGGCACCAGCACATCGACCAAAGCCATGGTCCGTCTCCGTCCTTCTTGTTGCTACCGGCCGGCGCGGGTCAGGCGTACAGCGGGTTGGTCTTCTCGGCGTCGATGCCGTACCTGGCGATGGCATCGGCGACCTTCTTCACAGGCACGGTGCCCTCCTCGGCCAGCGCCTTCAGTGCCGCCACGACGATGTAGTGGCGGTTGACCTCGAAGTGCTCGCGCAGCCGGCTGCGGAAGTCGCTGCGGCCGAAGCCGTCGGTACCGAGCACCTTGTAGACGCGCCCCTTCGGCATGAAGGCGCGGATCTGCTCGGCGTAGTTCTTCATGTAGTCGGTGCTGGCGATGACCGGCCCGGCATGCGCGCCGAGCTGCTGAGCCACGAAAGGCACGCGTGGCTCGGCCGTGGGGTGCAGCAGGTTCCAGCGCTCGGCATCCTGGCCGTCGCGCGCCAGCTCGTTGAAGCTCGGGCAGCTCCACACGTTGGCCGCCACGCCCCACTCCTTCTCGAGCAGCTCGCGCGCGGCCTGGCTCTCGCGCAGGATGGTGCCGCTGCCCAGCAGGTTGACGCGCGGCACCTTGCCCGCAGCGCCTTCGTCGAGCAGGTACATGCCCTTGATGATGCCGGCCTCGGTGCTGGGCTTGAGGCCGGGCATCGGGTAGTTCTCGTTGAGCAGCGTCAGGTAGTAGAAGACGTTCTCCTGGCGCTCGACCATGCGCTTCAAGCCGTGGTGCACGATCACCGCCACCTCGTGCGCGAAGGTCGGGTCGTAGCTGACGCAGTTCGGAATGGTGCCGGCCAGGATGTGGCTGTGGCCGTCCTCGTGCTGCAGGCCCTCGCCGTTGAGCGTCGTGCGCCCGCTCGTGCCGCCGAGCAGGAAGCCGCGCGCCTGCATGTCGCCGGCGGCCCACGCGAGGTCGCCGATGCGCTGGAAGCCGAACATCGAGTAGTAGATGTAGAACGGCACCATGATGCGGTTGTTCGTCGAGTACGACGTCGCCGCGGCGATCCAGCTCGCCATGCCGCCCGCCTCGTTGATGCCCTCCTGCAGGATCTGGCCGTTCTCGGCCTCGCGGTAGTACATGACCTGGTCCTTGTCGACCGGCGTGTACTTCTGGCCCTCGGGGTTGTAGATGCCGATCTGACGGAACAGGCCCTCCATGCCGAAGGTGCGCGCCTCGTCCACGAGGATCGGCACGATGCGCGGGCCGAGTGCCTGGTCGCGCAGCAGCTGCGTCAGGAAGCGCACGTAGGCCTGCGTGGTGCTGATCTCGCGCCCCGCGGCGGTGGGCTCGAGCACGGCCTTGAAGGTGTCCAGCGAGGGCACCGTGAAGCTCTCGTCGGCCTTCTGGCGGCGGTGCGGCAGGTAGCCGCCGAGCGCACGGCGCCGCTCGTGCAGGTATTTCATCTCCGGCGTGTCGTCGGCCGGCTTGTAGAACGGGATCTTGGGCAGATCGGCGTCGCTGATGGGGATGTTGAAGCGGTCGCGGATGTAGCGGATGTGCTCGTCGGTGAGCTTCTTCGTCTGGTGCGCGGTGTTCTTGCCTTCGCCGGCCTCGCCCATGCCCCAGCCCTTCACGGTCTTCACCAGCAGCACCGTCGGCTGGCCCTGGTGGTGGTGCGCGCGGTGGAAGGCGGCGTACACCTTGTTCGCGTCGTGGCCGCCGCGGCGCAGCGCCCAGATGTCGTCGTCGCTCATCTTGGCCACCATCTCCAGCGTGCGCGGATCGCGGCCGAAGAAGTGCTTGCGCACGAAGGCGCCGTCGTTGGCCTTGAAGGCCTGGTAGTCGCCGTCGAGCGTGTCGAGCATCAGCTTGCGCAGCGCGCCGTCCTTGTCGCGTGCCAGCAGCGGGTCCCAGTTGCTGCCCCACACCAGCTTGAGCACGTTCCAGCCGGCACCGCGGAACTCGCCCTCGAGCTCCTGGATGATCTTGCCGTTGCCGCGCACCGGGCCGTCCAGCCGCTGCAGGTTGCAGTTGATGACGAAGACGAGGTTGTCGAGTTTCTCGCGCGCCGCCAGGCCGATGGCGCCCAGGCTCTCGGGCTCGTCCATCTCGCCGTCGCCACAGAACACCCAGACCTTGCGGTTGGCGGTGTCGGCGATGCCGCGCGCGTGCAGGTACTTGAGGAAACGCGCCTGGTAGATGGCCATCAGCGGCCCCAGGCCCATCGAGACGGTGGGGAACTGCCAGAAGCCCGGCATCAGCTTCGGGTGCGGGTAGCTGGAGAGGCCCTTGCCGCCCACCTCCTGGCGGAAGTTGAGCATCTGCTCCTCGCTGATGCGCCCTTCCATGAAGGCGCGCGCGTAGATGCCCGGGGCGCTGTGGCCCTGGATGTAGAGCAGGTCCCCGCCGTGGCCCTCACTCTCGGCATGCCAGAAGTGGTTGAAGCCGGCGGCAAACATGTGCGCCAGGCTCGCGAAGCTGGAGATGTGGCCGCCGAGGTCGCCGCCATCGGCGGGGTCGAGCCGGTTGGCCTTCACCACCAGCGCCATCGCGTTCCAGCGCATGTAGGCGCGAAGGCGACCCTCTACCTCGAGGTTGCCGGGGCTGCGTTCCTCCTGGTCCGGCTCGATCGTGTTGACGTACCCGGTGGTGGCCGAGAACGGCATGTCGATGCTGTTCTGGCGGGCGTGCTCGAGCAGTTGCTCGAGCAGGTAGTGCGCGCGCTCGGGGCCTTCGGCGTCGATGACGGCGGACAGCGCCTCCAGCCACTCGCGGGTTTCCTGGGCGTCCGGGTCGTTGGCGGCAGGGCCGAGGATGGACTCGGGCAGAGCGGACATTCGGTGTCTCCTGGGTCTTTGGATGTCGGCGCGGCGGGGGGCGGCGCGGGCAGCGCAGTTTGACACAAGCCGCGTACGATTTCAAATAGTGCTCTACGAAACCATAATGCGGAATGACAACAACCCGGACAGGGCGCCCCGGATAATCCACCGCATGCCGGTCGATGCCCAGGACTCGACGCTGCCGCTGCCGGCCGGGCAGCGCGCCGGCCAGCGGCTGTTCGGACGCTGGTGGCGCCGCCAGTCACCCACGCGGCAGGACCGCTTCGCCACGTTCGGCCCGCTCCTGTCCGTGCTGCTGTTCCTCGCGGCGATCATCTCGGCCTTCTGGTACCTGCGCAACGAGGAAATCGAGCGCGAGACCGACTCGGTGAAGCGCGACGCCGAGCTGACGCAGCAGCAGTTCGGCCTGCGGCTGCTGCAGAACCAGGAGGCGCTGGTGCGCGTGGCGCGCGAGGTCGTCGCGCGCAGCATCGACGCCGAGGAGTTCGTCGGCCAGGCCACGACCTTCCTGCGCCAGCGCCCGGAAGCCACCTACATCGCTTGGCTCGACGCCGCACGCAAGCCGCGCGCGGCCCAGTCGGCGCTGCCGTTCGACCTGGGCATCGACAACCTCGGGCCCCGCCTCATCCTGCCCGCCGAGGGCACCAACACGGCCAGCGAAGCGGCCTTCCGCCGTGCGCGCGACCAGCGCACGCCGGTGTACTCGCGTGCCTTCCACGACGCGCAGGGCAGCGCCGTCTTCCAGTTGCAGATCCCGCTCATCGACCGCGGCGGCTTCATCGGCGTGCTGCTGGCCGAGTACTCGGTGGTCGACCTCATCCGCAGCCACGTGCCGCCGGACGTGGCGCGCCGCCACGTCGTGGCCATCCTCGACGAGAACCAGCGCACGCTGGCCGCCACCGTCACCTCGTTCCCCGGCCGCGAGCTGCCGCGCAACCTCATCGTCAGCGACGCCCCGCTGACGCCGGTGACCAACGGCATGGTGCTGCGCGTGCACGGCTACCGCACCAGCATCGGCCTCATCAGCAACACGCTCTTCTGGATGGTGGTGGCGCTGTCGGGCCTGACGGTGTGGATGCTGCTGGGCACCTGGCGCCACATGCGCCGCCGCGGCCAGATCCAGGCCGCGCTGGTGCAGGAGACGAACTTCCGCCGCGCGATGGAGAACTCGATGCCCACCGGCATGCGCGCGATGGACCTCGACGGCCGCATCACCTACGTCAACGCGGCCTTCTGCCAGATGACGGGCTTTCCCACCGCGGAGCTGGTCGGCCGCCTGCCGCCCTACCCCTACTGGCCACCCGAGCGCATCGAGGAGAACGGCCGCCTGTTGCAGCAGGAGCTGGCGGGACGCAGCCCGGCCGGAGGCATCGAGGTCAAGGTGATGCGCAAGGACGGCACGCTGTTCGACGCGCGCATGTACGTCTCGCCGCTCATCGACCCCAAGGGCCAGCAGACAGGCTGGATGACCAGCGTCACCAACATCACCGAAGCCAAGCGCATCCGCGACCAGCTCTCGGCCAGCCACGAGCGCTTCACCACCGTGCTGGAGGGGCTGGACGCGTCGGTGTCGGTGCTGTCGGTGCAGCAGGGCGAGCTGCTGTTCGCCAACCGCTCCTACCGCCTGTGGTTCGGCGGCGACGCGCGCGGGCACCTGCGGCTGGCCGGCGGCATCACCCCGTCGGGCTTCGGCGGGCTCGACGACGAGGCGGTCGACCCGCTGTCGGGCCTGCCGACACAGGAGCTGACGGAAAGCAGCGCCGACGCGCGCGAGGTCTTCGTCGAGACGCTGCAGAAGTGGTTCGACGTGCGCGCGCGTTACCTGCAGTGGACCGACGGCCGCCTGGCGCAGATGCTGATCGCCACCGACATCACCGCGCGCCTGCGCGCCGAGGAGCAGGCGGCGATGCAGGCCGAGAAGGCGCAGGTGACGAGCCGCCTCGTCACGATGGGCGAGATGGCGAGCTCGGTGGCGCACGAGCTGAACCAGCCGCTGACGGCGATCGTCAACTACTGCAACGGCATGGTCTCGCGCGTGGCCACCGACACGATCGGCCGCGACGACCTCGTTGCCGCGCTGCAGAAGACGGCCAGGCAGGCCGAACGCGCCGGGCAGATCATCCACCGCATCCGCGCCTTCGTCCGCCGCAGCGAGCCGCAGCGGCAGCGTGCCGAGGCCCGGCAGATCGTCGACGACGCGGTCGACCTCGCGGGCATCGAGCTGCGCCGGCGCAACGTGTCGATCCACACCTACGTCGCGCAACGCCTGCCCCCGCTGATGGTGGACCCGATCCTCATCGAACAGGTGGTGCTGAACCTGCTGAAGAACGCCGCCGAGGCGATCGACACCGCCGGCTTGCCGCCCGCGCGCCGCCACATCGAGCTGAGGGTCGTGCCGCGCCACACCGCCGAGGACGGGGGAACCATCGAGTTCAGCGTCACCGACATGGGGCCGGGGCTCAAGGACGAAGTGATCGGCCGCCTGTACGAGGCGTTCTTCTCCACCAAGGCCGAGGGCCTGGGCATCGGCCTGAGCCTGTGCCGCACGATCGTCGAGAGCCACCGCGGCCGGATGCGCGCACAGAACCTCTACAATGGCGAGTCTGTCGTGGGCTGCCGTTTCTCGTTCACGCTGCCCGTCGACCCCCGCGAGCGCGGCGAGATCTCGATTCCTCCGGGCACCGCGCTCGAGTTGTCCGTGCCGGCCGCGCCGCAGGAAGGCGCAACGCCCTGAGTCCGGGCGCCGGCGCGGCGCCCGGGTCCCTCCCGTCCATCCGCTGAGAACCTTCTGCGCATGAGCCTGATCCCGAAGAAAGGCACGGTGTACGTCGTCGACGACGACGAGGCCGTGCGCGACTCGCTGCAATGGCTGCTCGAGGGCAAGGACTACCGCGTGAAGTGCTTCGACTCCAGCGAGTCGTTCCTGTCGCGCTTCGACCCGCGGGAGGTCGCGTGCCTCATCGCCGACATCCGCATGGAGGGCATGAGCGGCCTCGATCTGCAGGACCGCCTGCTCGAGCGCAAGAGCCCGCTGCCCATCGTCTTCATCACCGGCCACGGCGACGTGCCGATGGCCGTCAGCACGATGAAGAAGGGTGCGATGGACTTCATCGAGAAGCCGTTCAAGGAAGAGGAGCTGCTGAGCCTGGTGGAGCGCATGCTCGAGCAGGCCCGCGCGGCGTTCAGCCAGCACCAGGAGCAGGCCAGCCGCGACGCGCTGCTGAGCCGTCTGACGACACGCGAGGCGCAGGTGCTCGAGCGCATCGTCGCCGGCCGCCTGAACAAGCAGATCGCCGACGACCTGGGCATCAGCATCAAGACGGTGGAGGCGCACCGCGCCAACATCATGGAAAAGCTCAACGCCAACACCGTGGCCGACCTGCTGAAGATCGCGCTCGGCGCGCAGAGCAAGGTCTGAGCGCCGGGCGCCATCGCATCGTCCGGCACGGGGCCGCGCTCGCGCGGCCTCTTCGTTTGGCGCAAGCCCCACGCCGCCGCCCAACCGACCCCGGAGCCCGAACATGAGCGCCCGACTGATCGACGGCCACGCACTGGCCGCCCGCCTGCGCGCCGAGATCGGCGAGCGGGCCGCGCGGCTCGCGGAGCAGGGCCACCGGCCGGGACTGGCAGTGGTGCTGGTCGGCGAAGACCCCGCCAGCGCCGTCTACGTGCGCAACAAGGTTCGGGCCTGCCAGGAGCACGGCCTGCACTCGGTGCTCGAGAAGTACGACGCCACGCTGTCGGAGGCGGCGCTGCTCGCGCGGATCGAGGCGCTGAACGCCGACCCCGACGTGCACGGCATCCTCGTGCAGATGCCGCTGCCGCGGCACATCGACGCGCACAAGGTCATCGCCGCCATCGCCACGCACAAGGACGTGGACGGCTTCTCGGTGCAGTCGGCGGGTGAGCTGGCCAGCGGCCTGCCGGGCCTGCGCCCGTGCACGCCCTACGGCTGCATGAAGCTGATCGAGAGCACCGGCGTGCCGCTGCGCGGCAGGCACGCGGTGGTGGTGGGCCGCAGCAACACGGTGGGCAAGCCGATGGCGCTGCTGCTGCTTCAGGCCAACGCCACCGTCACCATCTGCCACAGCGCCACGCCCGATCTCGGACACTTCACGCGCGATGCCGACGTCGTCGTCGCGGCGGTCGGCCGCCGCAATGTCGTGACGGCCGACATGGTCAAGCGCGGCGCCGTCATCATCGACGTCGGCATGAACCGCAACGACGAGGGCAAGCTCTGCGGCGACGTCGACTTCGCCGCCGTTCGCGAGGCGCTCGGCCCCGAAGGCTGGCTCACGCCCGTCCCCGGCGGCGTCGGCCCGATGACGGTGACGATGCTGCTCGAGAACACCGTGCAGGCCGCGCTGGCGCAGACGGCAGACCGGCGATGACGCACACCGGCTTGAATCCGCTGCTCGCGGAGCGCGACGACACGCTGCCCGACTTCGCCGCCGTGCGGCCCGAGCACGTCACGCCGGCCATCGACGAGTTGCTGGCCGGCGCCGAGGCCGCGCTGCGCGCGGCGGTGCAGCCGGACGTGCCCGCCGACTATGACACGCTGGCCCGGGTCCTCGACGTGCCGGTGGAGCGGCTGCGGCGCGGCTGGGGCCACGTGTGCCACCTGCAGTCGGTGGCCGACACGCCGGCGCTGCGTGCCGCGCAGGCCGAGAACCTGCCCCGCGTGACCGAGTTCTTCACGCGGCTGGCGTCCGAGCGGCAGCTGTACGAGAAGTACAAGGCGCTGGCCGCGAGCCCTGCCGCCGCCGCGCTGCCGCCGGCGCGGCGCAAGGTGCTCGCCGATGCGCTGCGCGACTTCGTTCTCGGCGGCGCCGAGCTGCAGGGCGCCGCCCGCGAACGCTTCGCCGCCGTCCAGGAACGGCTGGCCGAGCTCAGCAAGCGCTTCGGCGACAACGTGCTCGACGCGGTCGACGCCTACGCGCTGTTCGTCGACGAGGCGCGGCTGGCCGGCGTGCCGGCCGACGTCGTGCGCGCCGCACGCGAGGCCGCGGCGGCCGAGGGTCGTGAAGGCTGCAAGCTGACGCTGCAGATGCCGTGTTACCTGCCGGTGATGCAGTATGCGGAAGACCGCGCGTTGCGCGCCGGGCTCTACGGAGCGTTCGCGCGCCGCGCCAGCGAGCTGGGCGACCCGCGCTTCGACAACTCGGCCGTGATGCGCGAGATCGTCGAGCTGCGGCAGGAGGAGGCCGCGCTGCTGGGCCATGCCAGCTATGCGCACCTGTCGCTGGTGCCGAAGATGGCGCGCTCGCCCGAGGAGGTGCTGGCCTTCGTGCGCGACCTGGCGCGCCGCGCCAGGCCGTTCGCCGAACGCGAGCTGGCCGAGCTGCAGGAGTTCGCGCGCAGCGAGCTCGGCATCGCCGACCTGCAACCCTGGGACCGCACCTTCGCCGCCGAGCGCCTGAAGCAGCAGCGCTACGCCTTCGGCAGCGAGGAGGTGCGGCCCTACCTGACGCTGCCGCGCGTGCTGCAAGGCCTGTTCGAGCTCATCGGCCGCCTGTTCGGCGTGACGATCGACGAGCAGCCGGCACCGGTGTGGCACGACAGCGTGCGCTTCTTCCGCGTGAAGCGCGCCGCCGACGGGCGCGACGTGGCCGGCTTCTACCTCGACCTGTACGCGCGGGCCGGCAAGCAGGGCGGCGCCTGGATGGACAACGCGCGCCAGCGCTGGCGGCGCCCGGGCGGCGCACTGCAGCTGCCGCTGGCCAACCTGGTGTGCAACTTCGCGGCGCCGGTGGGCGGTCGGCCGGCGCTGCTGACCCACGACGACCTGATCACCCTCTTCCACGAGTTCGGGCACGGCCTGCACCACATGCTGACGCAGGTGGACGAGGTGGCCGCCGCGGGCATCGCCGGCGTCGAGTGGGACGCCTGCGAGCTGCCGAGCCAGTTCATGGAGAACTTCTGCTGGGAGTGGCCGGTGCTGCAGAGCCTGTCGGCGCATGCCGAGACCGGCGAGGCGCTGCCGCGCGAGCTGTTCGAGCGCATGCACGCGGCGCGCAACTTCCACAACGGCCAGGCGATGCTGCGCCACTGCGAGTTCGGCCTGTTCGACATGCGGCTGCACCTCGAGCCCGGGCAGGCCGGGCGCGAGACGGCGCTCGCGTTCGAGATCGCCGACCAGATCTCGCCGATGCCGGCGGCGCCGTTCCTGCGCTACCCGCACAGCTTCACCCACCTGTTCGACGGCGGCTACGCGGCGGGCTACTACAGCTACGCCTGGGCCGAGGTGCTCTCGGCCGACGCCTACTCGGCCTTCGAGGAGGCCGGCGTGTTCGACGCCGCCACTGGCGAGCGCTTCCGCCGTCACGTGCTGGAAAGCGGCGGCAGCCGCCCGGCGATGGAGAGCTTCGTCGCCTTCCGTGGCCGCGAGCCGCGGCTGGACGCCCTGTTGCGCCACCAGGGGCTCGTGCCGGAGCCGGCCGGCGAGGCGGCCTGAGCCGCCACGGTTTCACCTGGTGGCTTGAGGTGGCCGACGATCGCCGCTAGATTCGGGCCATCGGACGCCCGCAAGGGCGCTGGGAGAGACCGATGAAGCTGTTGTCTCGCGCCGGCTTGCCGGCGGTGTGCGTGGCGGCCGGCCTGGCCCTGGCGTGGCACGCACCCGCCCGGGCCCAGTTCAAGGTCGTCAACCCCGACGGCACCGTCACCTACACCGACCGGCCGCCGCAGGTGGTGGCGAACACCCGCATCACCAATATGGCACGGCCCGGCCAGCCCACGGTCACCGAGGCCGACACGTCGCTGCCGCCCGAGCTGCGCCAGCCCAACGCCCGCTACCCGGTGACCTTCTATTCGACGAGCGAATGTTCGCCGTGCGACACCGGCCGCCAGTTGCTGGTGACGCGCGGCATCCCCTACACCGAGCGGCGCGTCACCAGCGAAGAGGACGCGCAGGCCTTCGAGCGCCTGTTCGGCACGCGCACGCTGCCGCTGCTCACGGTGGGCGGGCAGGCGCTGAAGGGCCTGTCGGACGTCGAGTGGACGGCCTACCTCGACGCGGCCGGGTACCCGAAGCAGTCACGCCTGCCGCGCGGCTGGCAAGCCCGTTCAGCACCGATGATCGAGCGCGCGGCAGCGGCCGCACCGGCAACTCCGGCTCGAACCGAGACGCCGGCGGCGCCGCCGCCCGTGGTCGAGACCGAAGAGGTGACCACCGGCACGCGGCTGCGCTTCTAGCGGGTCGCCCCGGCCTGCGGCCGCCGCGGTCGCCGATACCCGGGGGCCAACCAGCCTTCATGAGCGCGGCGCGGCGAAGCGCCGCGGAAGGTGTGCGCCGGCCAGCACCGCCGCGCCGACCGCCCAGAACAGCGCCGCCGTCCCCACCAGCGCCCCGCTGGCGCCGAAGACGAGCGGCATCACGGTGCTCGTGGCGTTGATGGCCATCGAGCGCAGCGCGAGCGCCTCGCCGTGGCGCTCGTGCGGCGTGACGTGGTGCAGCACGGTCATGATCATCGGCTGCACGCTGCCGAGCGTCATGCCGAGCAGCACGGCGAGCGCGCCCATCACCCATGCGTTCGGCGCGAACGGGTAGGCCGCGAACACGAGCGCCGTGCCGATCATCGCGCCGCGCATCACCGTCGCCTCGCGCAGGCGGTGCGCGAGCAGCGGGATGACGAGGCGGATGCCGGTCACGGCGAGCGTGAAAACGCCGAGGATGAAGCCCACCGTCGAGGCGCTGAAGCCGCGCTCGTGCCCGAGCAGCGGCACGGCGAACGTGTGCACGTCCCACGACATCGACAGCAGCCAGTTCACCGTCAGCAGCCGCCGCATGCCGGGCGCACTCAGCAACGACCAGGCGGTGCGCGAGGCCGCCTCGCCCTCCGCCGCCGGCGGCGGCGCGCGCGGCACGTGCCGGGCCGCGAGCGCGGTGACGAGCGGCAGCGAGGCCATCAGCGCATAGCCGGCGGCGAAGCCGAAGCCGTCGATCACCAGGCCCACGGCCACCGGGCCCACGACGTTGGCGAACGACGGCGCCACGCCGAGCCAGCTGAACAGGCGCATGCGCTCGGTGGCGTCGCGCGCGGCGAGCCCGGCAGTGCGCTGCATCGCGAGAATCCCGGCGTTGGCCGCCGTGCCGACGAGCGCCGCGGCGAGGCTCAGCAGCAACAGGTGCCCATGGCCGCCGACGAAGGTCGACGCAAGGGCCGCGATGCCGCCCGCGATCGCGAGCCCCACGGCGCCGTGCACGAGCGGGTGGTAGCCGTGGCGGTCGGCCAGCCGCCCCGCCTGCCACGCGGTCAGCACCGGCGCCGCGGCGAAGAGCGCCAGCAGCAGCCCGACCGTCCCTGCGCCGCCGCCCTCGCGCAGCACCTGCAGCGACGCAGCCAGGCGCGTGCCGGCCATCGCCGCGTGCAGCCCGATCTGGCCGACGACCAGCGCCACGACGAGCCTGCCGAATCCGGCCGCCCGAGCCGCCGGCCCCGGGCCTGGCGCCGGCTCAGGCAACGTCCTCGTCCTCGTCGGCGCCGGCCGGCTCGTTGCCGGAGAGCAGCGGGCTCGCCAGGTGCTCGGGCAGCGCCTCCACGTCCTTCAGCTGGCGCGCCATCTGGCGCGTGCGCACCTCGGCCTGCTCGATGCTGGCGGCGGCCTCGTCGAGCTTCTTGCGCGTCTTCTGCAGCACCACGCCGAACTTGCCGAACTCGGTCTTCACCGCGCCCAGCACCTCCCATACCTCGGCCGAACGTTTCTCCAGCGCCAGCGTGCGGAAGCCCATCTGCAGGCTGGACAGCGTCGCCAGCAGCGTCGTCGGGCCGGCGAGCATCACGCGATGCTCGCGCTGCAGCGCCTCGACCAGGCCGGGGCGGCGCAGCGCCTCGGCGTACAGGCCCTCGGTGGGCACGAAGAGGATGGCGAAGTCGGTGGTGTGCGGCGGCGCCACGTACTTCTCGCGCATGCTGCGGGCCTCGGCGCGCAGGCGCGTCTCGATGGCGCGGGCGGCGGCCTCCATCGCCTGCGCGTCGGCGCGCTCGTGCGCGTCGAGCAGCCGCTCGTAGTCCTCGCGCGGGAACTTCGCGTCGATCGGCAACCACACCGGTGCGCCGCCCTGCGCCGCCGGGTCGCGCCCGGGCATGCGGATCGCGAACTCCACGCGTTCGTTGCTGCCGGGCACCGTGGCCACGTTGGCCGCGTACTGCTCGGGCGTGAACACCTGTTCCAGCAGGCCGGCGAGCTGCACCTCGCCGAAGATGCCGCGCGTCTTGACGTTGGTCAGCACGCGGTTCAGCGAGCCCACGTCGCGCGCCAGCGACTGCATCTCGCCCAGGCCGCGGTGAACCTGCTCCAGCCGCTCGGCCACCTGCCTGAAGCTCTCGCCCAGGCGCTGCTCGAGCGTGGCGTGCAGCTTCTCGTCCACCGTGGCACGCATCTGCTCGAGCTTCTTCTCGTTGCCCTCCTGCAGCGCCGCCAGGCGCGCATCGACGGCCTGGCGGACTTCGGCGAAACGCCGCTCGTTGGCCTCGGCCAGGCGCGTGAGCTGCTCGGCCAGGGTCTCGTTGACGCGCCTGAGCAGCGCTTCGCTCGCCTGCTGCATCGTCGCGAGCTGGAGACGGAACGAGTCGATCTGCTCGTTCTGCGTGCGCGCCACGTCGCCGCTCTGCGCCAGCAGCGTCTGCTGCAGGTTGGCGAAGTCGCCGCGCCGGCCGTGTGCCTGGCGGCCGAGCTCGTCGCGCAGCTCGCGCTCCAGGCGCTCGAGCTCCCGCCCCACCGCGTCGGCGACGCCGCGTTCCTGCGGGCGCAGCGCCAGCCACAGCAACCCGGCCAGGTTCAGCGCCAGCGCCAGCGCAACGACGACGACGATCCACTCCGGCACGGGCGGCATTGTGTCAGGCGGCCTGCGCCCGGCCGGCCGCGCGGCGAGGGCTGCGCGACGCGTGCCGTGGTGCGCCTCACCTGGGGGGCAGCACGCCGCCGGCGGCCAGCACCTCGGGGTTGACCGGCGTCGGCGGTCGCTCGCCGGTCAACGCGGCGATCAGGTTGTCGGCGGCCAGGTCGGCCATGGCACGGCGCGTGCGCACGGTGGCGCTGGCGATGTGCGGCGTCAGCACGACGTTGGGTACGGCAAGCAGGTCCGGGTGCACCTGCGGCTCGCCCTCGAACACGTCGAGTGCCGCGGCGGCGATGCGCTTGCCGCGCAGGGCCGCGGCGAGCGCCGCATCGTCGACGATGCCACCGCGCGCCACGTTCGTCAGCGTCGCCGTCGGCTTCATCAGCGCCAGCTCGGCCGCGCCGATGGCATGGTGGCTCTGGGCCGAGTACGGCAGCACGAGCACCAGGTGGTCGGCCTCGCGCAGCAGCGTCGCCTTGTCCAGGTAGCGCGCGCGCAGCGACGCCTCCACCTCGGGCGCGAGGCGGCTGCGGTTGTGGTAGACGACCCGCATGCCGAAGCCGAGCGCGCCGCGCCTCGCGATGGCCTGGCCGATGCGCCCCATGCCGAGGATGCCGAGCGTGGCGCCGTGCACGTCGCTGCCGGTGAACATGTCGTAGGCCCAGCGCGTCCACTCGCCGCGGCGCAAGAACCGTTCGCTCTCGGCCATGCGCCGTGCCGCGGCCATCATCAGCGCGAAGCCGAAGTCGGCCGTGGTCTCGGTCAGCACGTCGGGCGTGTTGGTGGCGAGCACGCCGCGCGCCGTGCAGGCGGGGACGTCGATGTTGTTGTAGCCGACCGCCATGTTGGCCACGACGCGCAGCTGCGGGTTCTCCGCCAGCACGTCGGCGTCGATGCGCTCGCTGCCGGTGGTGAAGGCGCCGGCCTTGCCGGCCAGGTGCGCGGCGAGTGTCGCCTTGTCGAAGATGTGGTCGGCCGGGTTGTCCTCGACCTCGAAGTGGCGGCGCAGGCGCTCGATCGTTTCGGGGAAGACGGCGCGGGCGACGAGCACCGCGGGCCGGTTGGGGGATCGGGGTGCGTGGGTGCTGCTGTGCGGGCCGGTCATGCCGGTGATTGTTCCACCGGCATCGCCGCGGCCGCGGACGCCGGCCCCGAGGTGTTGCCGGCGCGCCGCTGCCATTCGCGCCAGGAGGCGTGGGCCAGCTCGATGGTGCGCCGCTGCACGGCCACCGTGGTGCGGATGTCGCGCCCGTAGCCGCCGGCCATGGTCAACGCCATGGGAATGTGGCGCGTCGCGAGGGCTGCGAGGACGCGCCGGTCGCGCTCGGCCAAACCCTCGGCGGTGAGCTTCAGGCGGCCGAGCCGGTCGTGTTCGTGCGGGTCGGCGCCGGCCAGATAGAAGGCCAGGCCCGGTGGGTGCGCGGCGCAGCGCCCGAAGGCCTCGGCCAGCGCCCGGTCCAGCGCCGCCAGGTAGGGCTCGTCGGTGCAGCCGTCGGGCAACTCGACGTCGAGGTCGCTCGCCTCCTTCCTGAAGGGAAAGTTGCGTGCGCCGTGCATCGACAGCGTGAAGACGCTCGGGTCGTCGCGGAAGATGGCGGCGGTACCGTTGCCCTGGTGCACGTCGAGGTCGATGACGAGCACCCGCAGCCCGCGGGCCGCAGCGGCGCGTCGACCCATCTGCCGCCGGTGGTGTTCGGCCTGCATCAGGCGCGCCGCCACGGCCACGTCGTTGAAGACGCAGTAGCCCGAACCCTTGTGGGCATAGGCGTGGTGCGTGCCGCCCGCCAGGTTGGCCGCCACGCCATCACCGGCCGGGTCGCCGGCCCGTTCATCGGCGCGACCTCCGGCGCCGGCTCCGAAGAGTGCCGCGCGTGCCGCCTGGATCGTCGCGCCCACCGAGCGGCGGGCGCGCTGCACCATGCGCTCGCTCCATGGAAAGCCGATCTCGCGCTGGTCGGCGGCGCTCGTCGTGCCTTCGGCCACGGCGCCGATCCAGGCCGGCTCGTGCGCCAGCGCCAGTTCGCCGTCGGTGGCGGATTCGGCCTCGCGCAGGCGCACGCCGGGCAGGCTCTCCCGCACCGCCTCGCGCAGCAGGTGGTAGCGGCCCATCGGGAACGGGTGCCCCGCCGGCAGCGGCAGCACGAAGTGGTCCGAGTGGAAGGCCAGCACGGCGGCGGATTCTAGGAACCGCTAGGCGGAGCCCCCTAGATTGTTGCGCCGCAGCAAAAAGTGCTTGCAATGCCCTGGGCGAACCCTATACTGGCGTCCATGTTGCAGCGCAGCAAAGAAGCCCGGGTGAGCCTGAGCCGGCGCTGCAGCGGGTAGTTCCGATTTCCATCCCCGTCCCCTCACGATTCAAGCAAGGAGCCCCTCATGACCTACACCGCCGAACAACTGGTGGCCGCCCACAAGGCGAACGTCGAAACCCTCTTCGGCCTGTCCAACAAGGCCTTCGAAGGCGTCGAGAAGCTGGTGGCGCTGAACCTGCAGGTCGCCAAGACCTCGCTGGCCGAAGCCGCCGAGACGGCCCAGGCCGTGCTGTCGATCAAGGACCCGCAGGAGTTCTTCGCCCTGCAGGCGAGCCTGGTGCAGCCGGGTGCCGAGAAGGCCGCCGCCTACGGCCGCCACGTCTACGAGATCGTTGCCGGTACGAACGCCGAGGTGACGCGCGTCGCCGAGTCGACCATCGCCGACGGCCAGAAGAAGGTCCTGGCGCTCGTCGACAACGCCGTGAAGAACGCGCCGGCGGGCACCGAGAACGCCGTCGCACTCGTCAAGTCGGCCGTCGCCGCCGCCAACAACGCCTACGAGACGGTCAACAAGGCCGCCAAGCAGGCCGGTGAAGTGGCCGAAGCCAACTTCCAGGCGATGACCGCCACGGCCGTGCGCGCCACGCAATCGGCGACCAAGGCCAAGCGCGCTGCCTGAGCGCCGGGCGCCTTCGGGCGCGACGGCTGATCGCACGGCAGGGCGCGGGCCGGAACTTTTCCGGTCGCCCGCCCTCAATGCAAGGCGCGTGGCCGCAAGCCGCGCGTCTCTCGTGTGGAAGGTTGTCTCCTCGGCACTCGCAAATCCCGTATTTCGGTGCCATTGCAGGCCCGGTCCTCGGACCGGGCCTTTTCTTTTTCACTTTGCGCGGGCGCTGCGGGTCCTGCGGCGCCCGGGGCAAGCCGGTCGGCCCCGGTCAGCGGCTGAGCGCGGCGATCTTCGCCTTCACGTCGGCAAGCATCTGCGTGGCCACCTCGCGCCCGGCTCGGATGGCGCGCACGCGGCTGTTGAAGTCGCTGCTGGCCACGCCCACGAGGGTCGGGCGCAGCACGATGTCGGCTTCGCGCAGCTCGAAGCGGTTGATGCTGCGCATCATGATCGCCACCGTCTGCATCAGCAGCTTGAACGAATCGCTGGTCGGGTTGCCCTCCGGCGGCGACGAGATGTCGATGGCGATCACCATCTCGGCGCCCATCTGGCGGGCGTAGCGCACGGGCACGGGTGAGACGAGCCCGCCGTCGACGTACTCGCGCTCGCCGATGCGCACCGGCTGGAAGACGGCCGGCACCGCGCTCGACGCACGCACCGCCGCGCCGGTGTCGCCGCGCTCGAACAGCACCGGCGCGCCACTGTCCAGGTCAGTCGCGACGATGCCGAGCGGCATCTTCATCTGCTCGATCAGCCGCCCGCCGGTCTGCTCGCGCACGTAGCGCGCCAGCGCCTCGCCGCGGATGACGCCCCGCCACGGGAAGGCCCAGTCGGTGATCGCGCCCTCGTCCATCGTCAGCGCGGTGGCCGCCAGGTCCTGGCCGCTGCGTCCGCTGGCGTAGAGCGCCGCTACAAGGCTGCCGGCCGACGTGCCGACGACGAGGTCGGGCTTGATGCCGGCCTCCTCGAGCACCTGGATGACGCCGATGTGGGCAAAACCGCGCGCCGCGCCGCCGCCGAGCGCCAGGCCGATGCGCGGTGGGCGCGGCTGTGGCCGCGGCAGCGGCTCCACGGCCGGCGCCGCGGCAGCCACTGTTCCCGCAGGCGCAGTGGCCGGCGGTGCACCCGGCCCTGAGGGCGGTGCGGGCGGTGCAGGTGGCGCGGCCGGGCCGGCCGGCGGCGTCTGACAAGCCGCCAGCGCAGCGGCCAGCGCTGCCAGCAGCACCGATCGGCGGCCGACTGGGCGGCTGGGGCGCTCTCGCATCCGAGGGATTCTAGGGTGCCGAGGAGGCCGGCTCCGACCGCTCATATCCATTTGGCATATCCAAGCGACGACAAATTCGTTCTCGAAATGAAGGCCGCTTCATAGAGTCCCGGCACGTCACCCAACACGCCCGTGGTGCTCCCTTGGACCTCCTCGCCATCCTCAGCGGCTTCATCGTCGGCGCCATCGTCGGTCTCACCGGCGTGGGCGGCGGCTCGTTGATGACGCCGCTGCTGATCGGCGTCTTCAAGCTGCATCCGGCCACCGCCATCGGTACCGACCTGTGGTTCGCGGCGATCACCAAGGCCGGCGGCAGCTGGTCGCACCACCGGCTGGGGCACGTCGATCGGCGCGTGACGCTGCTGCTGCTTGCCGGCAGCCTGCCGGCGACGCTCGTGATGATCGGCTGGATGCATGCCAGCGGCAGCCGCCCGGCGTGGAACGACGCGCTGACGCTGGCGCTTGGCGTGGCCCTGCTGCTCACTGCCGTCTCGGTGGCGTACCGGCAGGCCTGGGCGCGCCTCGGCCGGCGCCTGGAGCGCTGGCTGCCGCCCGCCCGCCGCGACCGCCTGACCGTCGCCGCGGGGGTGGTGCTCGGCGTGCTGGTGTCGCTCAGCTCGATCGGCGCCGGCGCGCTCGGCGCGACGCTGCTGCTGCTGCTCTACCCGCGCTTCGAGCCGCAGCGCATCGTCGGCACGGACATCGCGCATGCCGTGCCGCTGACGCTGGTGGCCGGCATCGGCCACGCGACGCTCGGCCACGTCGACTGGCCCTTGCTGGCCACGCTGCTCGTCGGCTCGCTGCCCGGCATCTGGCTCGGCGCCCGACTGACCCGCGCGTTGCCCGAGGTCTGGGTGCGCTCGGCGCTGTGCCTGTCGCTCACCGCTGCCGGCTTGAAGGTCCTCGCCTGAACGGGCCACTCGCGCCGGCCCAACGGAGCCCTCGTTCATGTACCGCTACACCCTCTTCGACCGCCAGCAAGTGCGGCAGCGCGCCGCGCAGTACCGCGACCAGCTCGGGCGGCACCTGGCCGGCGAGCTGCCCGACGAGCTCTTCCGCCCGCTGCGCCTGCAGAACGGGTGGTACGTGCAGCGCCACGCGCCGATGCTGCGCGTCGCCATCCCGTACGGCGAGGTCTCGGCGCGCCAGCTGCGCACGCTGGCGCGCGTGGCGCGCGACTTCGACGGCGCCGACCCGCGCGGCGGCTTCGGCCACTTCTCGACCCGGCAGAACATCCAGTTCAACTGGATCCCGCTGGCGCGCAGCGCCGACGTGATGGACCTGCTCGCCGAAGCCGACCTGCACGGCATCCAGACCAGCGGCAACTGCATCCGCAACATCACCACCGACGCGCTGGCCGGCATCGCGCCCGACGAGATCGTCGACCCGCGCCCGTACTGCGAGATCCTGCGTCAGTGGAGCACGCTGCATCCGGAGTTCGCCTTCCTGCCGCGCAAGTTCAAGATCGCCGTCACCGGAGCGAGCGAGGACCGCGCCGCCATCGGCTGGCACGACATCGGCCTGGCGCTGGTGAAGAACGCCGACGGCGCCGTCGGCTTCCGCGTGCTCGTCGGCGGCGGCATGGGGCGCACGCCAGTCATCGGCACGCCTGTCGCCGACTTCGTGCCATGGGCGCAGATCCTCGCCTTCATCGAGGCCATCGTGCGCGTCTACAACCTCGCCGGCCGCCGCGACAACGCCTACAAGGCACGCATCAAGATCCTCGTCAAGGCCGAGGGCGAAGCTTTCGTGCGCGCCGTGCACGAGGAGTTCGCGGCGCTGCTGGCCGACCCGGCGACGCCGCTGATTCCCGACAGCGAGCTGGCGCGTGTCGCCGCCTGCTTTGCCGACCCGGTGCCCGCGGCGCCGACGCGCGAGCATGCCAACGGCGGCGCCGGCACCACCGACCATCCGCCGGCCTTCCGCCGCTGGCTCGAGCGCAACGTGCACGCGCACCGCCTGCCCGGCCACCGCGCGGTGACGTTGTCGCTGAAGCGCGCCGGCCAGCCGCCGGGCGACGTCACCGCCGCGCAGCTCGAGGCCGCCGCGGCGCTGGCCGAGCGCTTCAGCGCCGGCGAGGCGCGCGTCACGCACGAGCAGAACCTGCTGCTGCCCTGGGTGCGCGAGGCCGAGCTGGCGACGCTGTGGACCGCCGCGCGCGAGGCCGGCTTCGCCACGCCGAACATCGGCCTCGTCACCGACATGATCGCCTGCCCGGGCGGCGACCTCTGCGGGCTGGCCAACGCGCGCTCGATCCCGATCGCCGCCGCCCTCACGGAGCGCTTCGAGGACCTCGACCTCCAGCACGACATCGGCGACCTCGCGCTGCACATCAGCGGCTGCATGAACAGCTGCGGCCACCATCACAGCGGCCACATCGGCATCCTCGGCGTCGACAAGGACGGCACCGAGTGGTACCAGGTGACGCTCGGCGGCAGCGATGGCAGCGCCATCGCCGGCGCCGCGCTGCCCGGCAAGGTGATCGGCCCGTCGTTCGCCGCCGACGAGGTGCCCGACGTGGTCGAGGCGCTGATCGACACCTACCTGCGCGAGCGCCGCCCCGGCGAACGCTTCGTGCACGCCGCGCGCCGGCTCGGCCTGGCACCGTTCCGCGCCGCCGCCGACGCGGTGCGCCGCAGCACCGCGCGTGCCGAGGCGCTGCCGGAAGCGGCATGACGACGCGACTTCACGAAGGGAGCCCGCCAATGAACTTCCTTGCCGCCGCCGACCCGCTGCCCGCGGGCGCGCTCGTGCTCGACAACACCGCCGACGTGCTGGCGCACGCGCGCGAGATCCGCGCCCATGCTGCCGTCGTGCTGCAGTTCCCCAGGTGGACCGACGGCCGCGCCTACTCGCAGGCCGTGCTGCTGCGCGGCCGACTGCGTTACGCCGGTGACATCGTCGCCACGGGCGACGTGGTCGCCGACATGGCGCCGCTGCTGCGCCGCTGCGGCTTCGACAGCGCGCAGTTGCGCGCCGACCAGCGCACCGAGACGGCCGAGCGCGCGCTCGGCCACTTCCACGCCCACTACCAGCACTCGCTGGCCGAGCGACACGCCGGCCAGGCCCGCCAGCCATGAACCCCCTGACCCCCTCCGCCCGCGAGACCACCGCCGTGCAGCGGCACGCCCGCGCCACCCCGGGCCATGCCGGGCGCGTGGCCGCGGCGCTCGAACGCCTCGAGCAGGCCGCCGCGGCGCATGCGCCGCGCATCGTGCTCGCGACGAGCCTCGGCGCCGAGGACATGGTGCTGACGGACCTCATCGCCCGCCACCGGTTGCCGATCGCCGTCGCCACGCTCGACACCGGCGCGTTGCACGCCGAGACGCTGGCGCTCGTGGCGCAGGCCGAGTCGCACTACGGCCTGGCCATCGAGCGCTTCGCGCCGGCGGCCGAGGCGGTGGTCAACTTCGTGCGCCGCCACGGCGAGCGCTCGATGTACGAGAGCATCGAGCAGCGCAAGGCCTGCTGCGCGCTGCGCAAGCTCGAGCCGCTGGCTCGCCTGCTGGCCGGCCGCACCGCCTGGGTGACCGGGCTCAGGCGCGCGCAATCGGCGGCGCGTGCCGAAGTGCCGTTCGAGCAGGTGGACGAAAGCGGCCGCGTCAAGCTGAACCCGCTGGCCGACTGGAGCGACGCCGACGTGTGGCACTACATCGGCGAACACGGCGTGCCCTACAACCCGCTGCACGACCGCTTCTTCCCGAGCATCGGCTGCGCGCCGTGCACGCGAGCCGTGGCGCTGGGCGAAGACCCGCGTGCCGGCCGCTGGTGGTGGGAGCAGGAAGGGGCGAAGGAGTGCGGGCTGCACGTGGCGCAGGCGCTCCCGCAGCACCGCGCCGATGCGCCGGCGCCCGCGGAGCGCCTGGCAGCGGAGGCGCAGGCATGAACGCGCGCACCGCGGCGGCCCACCTGCTGCCCGAGATCGACCACGGCCACCTCGACGCGCTCGAGGAGGAGTCGCTGTTCATCCTGCGCGAGGTGGCGGCCAGCTTCGAGCGGCCGGCGCTGCTGTTCTCCGCCGGCAAGGACTCGTGCGTCGTGCACCACCTGGCGACGAAGGCGTTCAAGCACCGCGACAGCACCACCGGCCGCTGGCTGGGCACGCTGCCCTTCCCGCTGCTGCACGTCGACACCGGGCACAACTTCCCGGAGGTCATCACCTTCCGCGACCGGCTCGTCGCCGACAGCGGCGACCGCCTCGTCGTCGCCCACCTCGAAGACAGCATCGCGCGCGGCACCGTGCGCCTGGCCGACCCGCTCGAGTCGCGCAATGCGCACCAGAGCGTGACGCTGCTCGAGGCCATCGACGAACATCGCTTCGACTGCCTGGTCGGCGGCGCCCGCCGCGACGAGGAGAAGGCGCGCGCCAAGGAGCGCATCTTCAGCCACCGCGACGGCTTCGGCCAGTGGCAGCCGAAGGAGCAGCGGCCCGAGCTGTGGACGCTGTTCAACACGCGGCTGAAGCCGGGCGAGCACTTCCGCGCCTTCCCGATCAGCAACTGGACCGAGCTCGACGTGTGGCTGTACATCGCGCGCGAAGGCATCGCGCTGCCGCCGATCTACTACACGCACGAGCGCGAGGTGATGCGCCGGCGCGGCCTGCTCGTGCCGCGCACCGAGGTCACGCCGCCGCGCGACGGCGAAACGGTCGAGCGGCTGCCGGTGCGCTTTCGCACCGTCGGCGACATGACCTGCACCTGCCCGGTGGAGAGCCTGGCAGGCAGCGCCGCCGACGTGGTGGCCGAGACGCTGACCGTCACCGTCAGCGAACGCGGCGCCACGCGCATGGACGACCGCAGTTCGGACGCCGCGATGGAGCGGCGCAAGAAGGAAGGGTACTTCTGAGCATGAGCGCCGCCGTCGAACTCGAACTCGAAAGCCGGGCGACTCCGGCCGTGTCGGCCATCGCCGCCGCATCGGCTGCCGCCGAGCCGCGCGCCGCGCCCGCCGGCGCGCTGCGGTTCCTCAC
Organism: Rubrivivax sp.; assembly: GCA_026125665.1. Taxonomy (GTDB): domain Bacteria; phylum Pseudomonadota; class Gammaproteobacteria; order Burkholderiales; family Burkholderiaceae_C; genus Rubrivivax. Next base: position 54,756 of record JAHCKS010000001.1, on the reverse strand, counting down.
CGCCGGCAGCGTGGACGACGGCAAGAGCACGCTCATCGGCCGCCTGCTCTACGACAGCCGCGCCATCCTCGCCGACCAGCTCGACGCGATCCGCGGCCGCGCGGCCGACGAGGCCGCGCCCGACCTCTCCCTGCTCACCGACGGCCTGGAGGCCGAACGCGAGCAGGGCATCACCATCGACGTCGCCTACCGCTACTTCGCGACGCGCCGGCGCAAGTTCATCATCGCCGACGCGCCCGGGCACGAGCAGTACACGCGCAACATGGTCACCGCTGCCGCCGGCAGCGACGCGGCGGTGGTGCTCGTCGACGTGACGAAGCTCGACCTGCCTGCGGCGCACTCGGACTCGGTGCCGTCGCCGGTGGCGCTGCTGCCGCAGACGCGCCGCCACGCCTTGCTGGCACAGCTGCTGCGCGTGCCGCACATCGTGTTCGCGGTCAACAAGCTCGACGCCGTGCCCGACGCCGGCCGCGCCTACGCTGCCGTGCGTGATGCCATCGAGGGCTTCGCGCGCGAGGCCGGCATCCAGCCGGCCGGCATCGTGCCGGTGTCCGCGCTGCGTGGCATGAACGTCGCCGAGCCGCTCGTCGCGCCGTGGTACACGGGCCCCTCGCTGCTGCAGCTGCTGGAGTCGCTGCCGGCCGCCGCCGACCTGATCGCGGCCCCCCCGGGGCACCCCGGCACCGACGCGGCCGCTGCGCCGCTGCGCCTGCCGGTGCAGTACGTGGCCCGCGCGAGCGGCGCGCAGCCCGGGGCGGGTGAACAGCCGCGCACCTACTGGGGCCGCGTGGCCGAGGGCGCCGCTGCGGTTGGCACCGAAGTGCAGGTCTTCCCCTCCGGCCAGCGCGCTCGCATCGTCGAGCTGCGCCACGCGGGGCGCAGCGTCGAGCGCGTCGCCGCCGGCCGCTCGGCCGGCGTCGTGCTCGACCGCCAGCTCGACATCTCGCGTGGCGACTGGCTCGGCGTGCCCGGTGGCCAGGCACCGGTCGCGCAGTTCGAGGCCACGCTCGCCTGGCTCGACAGCGAAGCCGCCGTGCCCGGCCGGCGCTACTGGGTGCGCCACGCGCACCGCTGGGTGCAGGCGCGCATCGAGCGCATCGCCCATCGGCTCGACATCCAGACGCTGCAGACGACACCGGCAGAAGAACTGGGCGTCAACCAGATCGGCCGCGTCGTCGTGCGCCTGCAGCAGCCGTTGCCGCTCGTGCCGTATGCGCAAAGCCGCGTCGGCGGTGCGCTGGTCCTCGTCGATCCGGCCAGCCACCGCACCAGCGGCGCGCTGCTGGTCGAGTCGACGGCGCACGGCGACGTGGCGTGATCGGCACGCCACGTTCGCAGGCTGCGCATCCACCGCGCAGGCCGTTTAGACCTTTTCGTTGACGTGCCGCAAGCGGGCGGCGAAGCGCCCTCACCTTAGAATTCCCGCGCCTTGCCCCGCCCTGCCGGCCCGTGCGCGCCGGCGTGACGAGTCCTCGACCGCCCACCATGACCCACGTCGTCCTCGAATCGTGCATCCGCTGCAAGTACACCGACTGCGTCGATGTCTGCCCCGTCGATTGCTTCCGCGAGGGCCCGAACATGCTCGTCATCGACCCCGATGAGTGCATCGACTGCGCGGTGTGCATCCCCGAGTGCCCGGTGAACGCCATCCTGCCCGAGGAAGACGTGCCTGGCGACCAGCTCGCCTTCGTCAAGATCAATGCCGACCTGGCCAAGAAGTGGCCGAGCATCACGAAGCGCAAGCCGCCGCCGGCCGATGCCGACGAGTGGAAGGACAAGAAGAACAAGCTCGATCAGCTGCAACGCTGACGACCCGACGGCGGCCGCGCCGCTGGCCGCCCCACCGCCGCCGCGCGCCCTTCGCGGCCCGACCCCGATGCAACCCGACCCCAACCCCGCGGTGACCGAAACCGCCCAGCACCACGAAGGCCCGATCGAGACCGATGCCGTCATCGTCGGCGCCGGCCCGGTGGGCCTGTTCCAGGTCTTCGAGCTCGGCCTGCTCGAGATCAAGGCGCACATCATCGACTCTCTCGCCTACCCCGGCGGCCAGTGCATCGAGCTGTACCCCGACAAGCCGATCTACGACATCCCGGCCGTGCCCGTGTGCACCGGCAAGGAGCTCACCGACAACCTGCTCAAGCAGATCGAGCCCTTCGGCGCCACCTTCCACCTCGGCCAGGAGGTGACGGTGGTGCGCAAGGAGCCCGACGGCCGTTTCCACGTCGAAACCAGCAAGGGCACGCGTTTGCTCACCAAGACGGTGTTCATCGCCGGCGGCGTGGGCAGCTTCCAGCCGCGCCTGCTGAAGGTCGAGGGCATCGAGAAGTACGACGGCACGCAGCTCTTCTACCGCGTGAAGAACCCGGCGCAGTTCGCCGGCAGGAACCTCGTCATCGTCGGCGGCGGCGACTCGGCGCTCGACTGGACGCTGAACTTCGTGCAGGACGGCCCGCACAAGGCCGAGAGCGTGATCCTGCTGCACCGGCGCGACGGCTTCCGTGCCGCGCCGGCCAGCGTGGCGAAGATGCGCGAGCTGTGCGAGGCGCTCGAGATGCAGTTCGTGGTCGGGCAGATCACCGGCATCGAGGAAAGCGGCGGCCGCCTCGCCGCGGTGAAGGTCACCGGCAGCGACGGCGTCACGCGCGTCATGCCGCTGGACATGCTGCTCGTCTTCTTCGGACTGTCGCCCAAGCTCGGCCCGATCGCCGAATGGGGCCTGGGCCTGGAGCGCAAGCAGATCGTCGTCGACACCGAGAAGTTCCAGACCAGCGTGCCCGGCATCTTCGCGGTCGGCGACATCAACACCTACCCGGGCAAGAAGAAGCTCATCCTCTCGGGCTTCCACGAGGCGGCGCTCGCCGCCTTCGGCGCCAGCCCGATCGTCTTCCCCGACAAGCGCGTGCTGCTGCAGTACACGACCACGAGCCCGAAGCTGCACAAGGTGCTCGGGGTCGAGACGCCGGTGTTCGACTGACGGGCAGCGAGAGCCGCACCAGCGCGGCCCTCACTCTTCCCGGACGCACCCCCGGGCGCGCCGCATCCGCTCAGCGGGGCGCCTGCGCGAGGTGCTCGGCGCGCTCGCCCATCGGGTCACGGCCGCTCTTGTCGACCCAGTGGCGGTAGTGCGGCAGGCTTCCGAGTCCGTTGTCGAGCGACTCGCCGGCCACGTGGCTGCCCATCGGGGCGCGGCCCGTCTTGTCCACCCAGTGGCGGTAGTGCGGAAGGTCGCCGAGACCCGAGTCGAGCTTCTCGCCCGGAAGCGCCGCCATCAGCGGCAGGGCGAGGCTCAGTGCGGCGAGCACGGCGGGGATGCGAAGCGAAGCCAGTCGCATGGGTTTCCTTTCGTTGCGGGTTGCGGGGCGGGCAGGCACGGCGGCCAGCGCGTTGCCCCCGGCCGCGCGGGCTGTCGTGCATATCGGCCGCGGCGGGCCAAAGTGGAGTCGCTCCGCGCCCGGCCGTCGATCAGGACGGCAGACGCCGCGCATCGGCTAACATGCCGCCCGGCCGCAGTGCTGCGGCCATTCGCTAGGGGTGTTGGCCTGCGCGCAGATCGCGCGAAGGCCGACTGAGAAAGTCCCTTTGAACCTGACTGAGGTAATCCTCGCGCAGGGAAGCAGCGTCCGGCTCCGGGCCGCCGTGCCGCCAGGCACGAGCGAGCCGCGGAGCCCGCCTCGCCGACCTGCCATCTTCGAGAGTGCAGGATGGCAAGAACCCAACCCTTCGTTCGCTCCGCGCGCCGGCACAGGCCGGCGAGGACCGGCCGCGCCACGCCCGTGGCGCTGGCCGCGGCGCTCGTGCTGCTGCCCGCCACGGCCGCGCAGGCACAGGAGTCCATCGTCGTCATCGGCCGCAGCGTCGGCAGCTCCGGCGTTGCGGGCTTCGGTGACGTGTCCCTCGCCCGCTCGCCGCTGCAGGTGGGCGTGTACGGTGCGGCCCTGGTGGCCGACCTCGGCATGGCACAGCTGGCCGGCCTGCCGAAGGTCGATGCCAGCGTCGGCGAGGCCTACAACGCCGAAGGCTACTGGTCGAGCCTCGCGGTGCGCGGCTACGCGCTCGACAACCGCTACAACCTGCGCCGCGACGGCCTGCCGATCAACGGCGAGACGGCCATCGCACTGGCCAACAAGGAGCGCTTCGAGCTCATCAAGGGCACGAGCGGCATCCAGGCCGGCACGAGCTCGCCCGCCGGCCTGCTGAACCTGGTCGTCAAGCGCCCGGGCGGCGAGCGCAGCGTCGTCACCGTCGAGGCGCGCGAGGCCGGCTCGCTGGCGCTCGCGCTCGACCTCGGCCGGCGCCTGGGCGACGCGGTGGCCGTGCGCGTGAACGCCAGCCACGAGGAGCTCGATGCGCCGGTGCGAAACACGCGGGGTCGGCGCTCGATGCTGGCCGTGGCGGCCGACTGGCGGCTCACGCCCGACGCGCTGTTGCAGGCCGAGATCGAGACGAGCCACCAGCAGCAGCCGAGCGTCGCCGGCTACAGCCTGCTCGGCGACCGCGTGCCGGCGCCCACCGAGGTCGACCCGAAACGCAACCTGAACGACCAGCCGTGGCGCCAACCCGTGGTGTTCGACGGCGACACCGCGTCGCTGCGCTGGCAGCAGCAGCTGAGCCCCGACTGGCGCCTGACGCTGCACGGCATGCGGCAGCGCCTCGTCACCGACGACCGCACCGCGTTTCCGTTCGGCGACTACGACCCGGCGACGTTCGCCTGCACGTTCTGCGACCGCTTCGCCGCCGACGGCACCTTCGCCTACTGGGAGTACATCAGCGACAACGAGCGCCGCACCACCGACGCCTGGCAGGTGCTGCTGGCCGGCCGCTTCGACACCGGTGCGGTGCGGCACGGCGTCGAGGCCGGCGTGCTCGGCACGCATCACACCGGCCGCTTCCAGGACCAGGTGTTCGACATCGCCGGCACCGGCCGCATCGATGGCAGCCTCGTCACGCCGCCTTCGGCCGGCTTCACCGATGCCAACACGAACCGCGACGAGCGCAGCACCGAGTGGTTCGTGCGCGACGCGATGGCCTTCGGCGAGACCTGGCAGCTGTGGGCCGGCCTGCGCACGACGCGGCTCGAGCGAAGCACCGTGCGCACCAGCCCCGACGGCGACGGCAGCCTGCGCCCCACCGCCTTCGAGCGCAGCGAGACGACGCCGTGGCTCGCGGTGTCGGCCCGGCTCACCGCCAAGACGCTCGTCTACGCGAGCGCCGGCCGGGGCCTCGAGACCGACGTCGCCCCCAACCGCGCGCGCTACCTCAACGCCGGCGAATCGATCGCCTTGCGCAGCCGCCAGGCGGAGCTCGGCGTGAAACACGGCACCGAAACCGTCGAGGCGTCACTGACACTGTTCAGCATCGACCGCGACCAAAGCGCCGACTTCGGTGCCTGCGACGTGCCGGGCAGCTGCACGCGGGCCCTCGACGGCACCGCGCGCCACCGCGGCGCGGAGGCGAGCTGGCTGGGACAGGCCGGCCCGTGGGGCTGGAGCCTCTCGGCGATGTGGCTCGATGCCGAGCGCCGCGGCTCGGCCCAGGCCGGCATCGACGGCACGCGGCCGGTGAACGTGCCGCGCGCCACGCTGCGGGCGGCCGGCGAGTGGCGCGCGCCGTTCGTCGAGGGCCTGGTGCTGCAGGCGCGCCTCAGCGCCGAGAGCGACCGCACGACCCTGCCGGGCAACGAGAGCCTGCGCATCGCCGGCTGGTCGGTGCTCGACCTCGGCGCGCGCTGGCGGCACGAAGCGTTCGGCAGCGCCTGGACCTGGCGCCTGGGCGTCGATAACGCCACCGACCGCCGCGCGTGGAAGGAGTCGCCGTACCAGTTCGGGCACGCCTACCTGTACGCACTCGCGCCGCGCACGTGGCGCCTGTCGCTGCAGGTGGCGTCGTGATCGTGCGCCGCTGCGAAACGAGGTCGGCGCCGTGAACCCGGCACTCCTTCCCCACCAGGGCAGGCCGCGGCTTCGGGCTAGAATGCGCGGCTTCATTCCCCGATAGCTCAGTCGGTAGAGCGCCGGACTGTTAATCCGTAGGTCCCTGGTTCGAGCCCAGGTCGGGGAGCCAGATCGACAAGCAAGGCCTTCCTCGGAAGGCCTTCTTCTTTGCACCGGTCGCGGCATCTTCCCAGCGATCGCCCGGAGCGCGCACTGGGCAACCTCCTCAGCTTCGATCCCGCCACGCTCGGCCTCGTGGTCGCGCTGGGCTGCGGCCTGCTCATCGGCGTGGAGCGCGAGCGCCGCAAAGGCCAGGGTCCGCGGCGCGAGGCCGCCGGGCTGCGCACCTTCGCCATCGTCGCGGCCTGCGGTGGCGCGGCGCAGTGGATCGACCTGCCGGGGCTCGTCGTCGTCGGCGCGGTGCTGGTCGCGGCGCTGGCGACGGTGGCCTACCTGCGCAGCACGCGCGACGGCCCGGCGCCGGATGCGGACCCCGGGCTCACGACCGAGATCGCGCTCTTCGCCACCTACCTCGTCGGCGTCGTCGCAGTGCGCGCGCCGGCGCTCGGTGCGGCCTGCGGTGTTGCGCTCGCGGCGCTGCTCGCCGCACGCGACCGGCTGCATCGCTTCGCCACCCACTGGCTGAGCGAGAGCGAGCTGCACGACGGCCTGCTGCTCGCCGCACTGGCGCTGATCGCATTGCCGCTGGTGCCGGCCGGGCCGCTGCCGGTGCTCGGTGGCATCCAGCTGCGGCCGCTCGCCTTCCTCGTCGTGCTCATCCTCGTGCTGCAGGCCGTGGCGCATGTGTCGCTGCGCCTGCTGGGGGCGCGCGGCGGCCTGCTGCTGGTGGGCTTCCTGTCGGGTTTCGTGTCCAGCACGGCGACGGTGGCGACGATGGGGCGGCGCGCGCGCAGCGAGCCCGAGCACGCGCAAGCCTGCGCCGCCGGAGCGGGCATGTCCGGCGCGGCCACGTGGGTGCTGGCCGTGGTCGTCGTCGGCGCCATCGCACCGGCTCTCGTGCCGATCATCGCGGCGGCTGCCGCCGTGGCCGCCGCCGTCGCCGCCGCGGCGTCGTGGTGGCTCGCGCGCCGCGCGACGAGCCCTGCCCCGGTGCACGAAGCCGCTGCGTCGGCGTCCCAGGCGCCGTCACGAGGGCCGCTGCGCCTGCGCGAAGCGCTCGTGCTCGCGGCCTTGCTGCTTGGCATCTCGGCGGCCGTGGCCATGCTCACCGGCTGGGTCGGCCCGTCGGCGGCCCTGCCCGGCGCCGCGCTGGCAGCCCTGGCGGACGCCCACGCGGCCGTCGCCGCGCTGGCCTCGCTCGTGCGCTCGGGCACGCTGGCGCCGCCGATGCTCGGCTGGGGCCTGCTCGTCGCCGTCGGCACCAACACGGCCTCGCGGCTCGTCGTGGCCACGGCCACCGGCGGCGGCGCCTTCGCGCGCCGCGTCGCGGTGCCGCTGGTGGCCAGCCTCGTCGCGGCTGCTTCGGCCGTGGTCGGCTCGGCCTGGCTGCCGGCCTTCGCGTGAGCCGCCGCGGTCGCCTCACGAGGCCCAGCACTGCATGCGCCCGCCGCGGTGTCCGGCTGGCGGCGCACGCCGCACACAATGCGCGGCCATGAAGATCGCCATCGTCGGCGCCGGCCTCGCCGGCCTCTGTGCCGCGAAGAGCCTGCTCGACGCCGGCGCGGGCGACATCACCGTCTTCGACCGTCACGTCGGGCCGGCGCTCGAGACGAGCCACGCCAACGGCGCGCTGCTGCACCCGAGCGCGGTGGACCCGTGGAACTCGCCGGGCATCCTGCGCTTGCTGCTCGCCAACCTCGGCAACGAGCAGGCGGCGGTGCTGCTGCGCCTGTCGGCCCTGCCGTCGCTGCTCGGCTGGGGCTGGCGCTTCGTGCGCGAGTCGTCGCCGGCGCGGCACCGCGCGCACACGCTCGCCAACGTCGCGCTGGCGCTGCGCAGCGTGCAGCTGATGAAGACGTTGCGGGGCGAAGGGCTCGACTACGGCGCCGCGCAGCACGGCTCGCTGGCGCTGCACCGTGATGCGGCCGCCTTCGCGAAGGCGCAGGCGCATGCGACCTGGCTGCAGCAGCACGGCGTGCTGGTGCGCGTGCTGTCGCGCGACGAGCTCGTCGCGCGAGAGCCGGCCCTGCAGCCGGTGGCGGCGTCGCTGGCCGGCGCGCTGCACAACCTGGCCGATGAGTCCGGCGACGCCTACCGCTTCTGCCTGGCGCTGGCGGCGCAGCTCGAGGCGCGCGGCGTGCGCTTTCGTTGGGCCGAGGAAGTGCGTCGGGTTCTCACGGCGGGCGGCGGCCGTGTCGTCGACCGTGTCACCAGCCTGCTCCCGGCCGACGGGGCCGCGGAGGATTTCGACGCCGTCGTGCTCGCCGCCGCATGGTGGAGCGTGGCGTTGTCGGCGCCGCTCGGCCTGGCCCTGCCGGTGCGGCCGGTGAAGGGCTACTCGGTCACGCTGCCGCTGCCCGGGGCCGTGCCCGAGGCGACCGCGCCGCTCTACGCGATCCAACCCACCGCGTCGTTGGCGCCGCAGCAGCATCCGCACCCGCGCACGCCGGTCGTCGACCACGACCTGCACGTGGCCGTGGTGCCCGTGGTGGGCGACCGGCTGCGCGTGGCCGGCACGGCCGAGTTCTGCGGCGAGGACCGGCGCATCGACCCGGCGCGCATCGGCAACCTGTTGCGTCTGCTGCTGCAGGTCTATCCGGCGCTCGCCGGGCACGCGGCACGCGCGCCGCGCCAGGAGTGGACGGGCCTGCGGCCGATGTGCGCCGACGGCAAGCCGCTCGTCGGTGCCACTCGCGTCGCCGGCCTCTTCCTCAACACCGGGCACGGGCAGATCGGCTGGACCACCGCCGCGGCTTCGGGCGAGCTGCTGGCCTGCGCCGTGACGCGGCACGCGCCGCCGATCGACCCGGCGCCGTTCGCGCCGGCGCGCTTCGGGCTCTGAGGTGGCGGCCCGCCAGGGGTAGACGCGCGAGAGCCGCCAGGCGTGCGTGGCGCGAGGCGTGCGAGACCCGCACGCGCCACGCCCAAGGCGGAGGGCGCGCCGTTCGGCCGCCGCTTCAGCGCCAGGGCCGCGCCGTGTCGTCGCTGCCCAGGGCGCCGCGGCTTCCCAGGCCGACGTCGTGCAGCGTGTCGGTGTCCATCCAGTCGCCCTCGTCGTCGAAGTCGTCGTCTTCGAGCATCTCCGACAGTCGCTCGACGCGGCCGGTGCGGGCGCGATGCGAGGTCTTCTCCAGCGTGCGGGCCGTGATCTTCATGCGTGTCTCCCAAGAGTTGCGGGCGGGCCGGGTTCGGATGGCGGGATGCTCGGCCGCGCAAGTACGCGGCGCATTTCAGCGCCGATGCCGCGCGTGTCAGATGCAATCGTCGGGTCGGCGGGGATGCCGCGCCGCCGCGCGCTGCCTGCCGGCGCGCCGGGCGGTCGCACGGCGTGGCACCATCGCCCCATGCTCGACTTCGACCATCCGACCGTGCGCGCGCTGCGCGCCGACCTCGCGCTCGCCTTGCGCGCCGCCGCGCACCACGGCCTGGCCGAGGGCGTGTGCAACCATTTCAGCGCCGAGCTGCCCGACGGCAGCGGCCGCTTCCTGCTGAACCCGCGCGGGTTGCTGTGGGCCGAGGTGCAGGCCGACGACATCGTGCTCGTCGACGCCGCGGGCACGAAGCTCGCCGGCCGGCACGAGGTGGAGCCGACGGCGATGTTCATCCACGCGGCGGTGCACCGCGTCGCCGGCAAGCGCGTGGTGCTGCACACGCACATGCCGCACGCGACGGCGCTGACGTTGACGGCCGACCGCGCGCTCGACACGACGCTGAGCCAGAACGCGATGCGCTTCCACGGCCGCGTTGCCGCGGACGCCCGCTACGGCGGCCTCGCGCTCGACGCGGGCGAGGGTGAACGCATCGCGCGGGCGATGCAGCTCGCCGGCGGCTTCGCCGACGTCGCCTTTCTCGGCAACCATGGTGTCGTCGTCTGCGGTGAACGGGTCGCCTGGGCCTACGACGACCTGTACTACCTCGAGCGCGCCTGCCTCGTGCAGGTGCTCGCCGCGGGCACCGGCCGGCCACTCGCACCGGTGGCGCCGGAGGTCGCGCGGCATGTCGGCGAGCAGACGCTGGGGGAGCGCATGCAGTCGGACCTGTTCTTCGAGGCGCTGCGCCGCAGGCTCTGACCGCACGTGTCGCCGCTGCGGCCGGTGGCGGCCCGCGTCGCCTGCCGGGCGACGCCGGCGCACGGCGCGGCGGCGGCCGTCAGCCGGCTGCTGCCCGGCTCTTCCTGGGCGGCGCCTTGCGCGCCGTCTTCTTCTTCGCCGGCGCGCTCGTGCGGCGCACGCCGTTGCGTGGCGCGCCCTCCCCAGCCTTCGCGGTGGCCTGGCGTTTCTTCGCCGCCACGAGCACCGGAGCCGCCGCGCCTGGTGCGGCGAAGACAAGCCGCACCGAGAACGTCGCAAGCGTGCCGCTGTCCTGCGCCGCCGCGTCCTTGATGCGCAGCGTCCAGCGGCCGTTGCCGGCCTTGCCGGCGAAGGCGCCGAGCTTCGGTGTGTTTGCCTTGTCGTACACCTTCTTGATGCTGTTGCGCGTCCCGCCGGTGCGGTTGTGCAGGACCACCGGTGCCACGCCGCTGGCCGGCGGCGGCTCGAGCGTCAGCACGAGGTCGCCGATGTAGGTGTGCGCCAGGTCCACCGCCACGCTCACCGCGGCCACCACCTGCGTGTCGGGCACGTCGAGCGAGAAGCTCACCGTCTGCAGGTCGGGGATCGGTGCGTCGAAACGCCGGCTCACGGTCACTTCGTCGCGCGGCTGCGGCCTGGCCAGGTCGACGGCCGTCTTCGCGTTCAGCCGCCCCCAGCCGTAGAACCTGCTGCGGCCGGCCGCGCTGTACTGGCCGCCCTGCGGGTCGATGCGCTCGCCGGCGCGCTTGAGGATGTCCTTCACCTCTTCGCGCCTGAGTGCCGGGTTCACCGAGAGCACGAGCGCGGCCACGCCGGCCGCGCCCGGGCAGGCGCTCGACGTGCCGCCGAAGCTGTTCGTGAAGTGCCCGGCGGCGTCGCCGTCGGCGGTGCGGCCGGCGTTGTAGCCGGGGCTGCCGGTGCGGTCGGTGGTCCAGATGCCGCTCGTCAGCGGCGCCGGGTGGTTCTGCTCGGGCAGCTCGAAGTCGTTGCTCGGGAAGCAGCACCACACGGCGTGGCCGAAGTCGCTGTAGATCGAGCGCCGGCCGCGGTCGTTGCACGCCGCCACGGCCAGCACCATCGGGTGGCTGGCGTAGCCGTCGTTGTCGACGCTCTCGTTGCCGTTGCCGGCGGCGAAGAGCACGAGGCAGCCCTTGCCGCCACGCCCCTGCGTCGCCGCGTACTCGATGGCCAGCCGCGTGTGCGCCGGCGGCTGGTCCACCGACGCGTGCTGCGGGTCGTTCGGGTTCCACCAGTCGCCGTCGGGCGGGCCCCAGCTGCAGCTGATGATGTCGGCGCCCTGGTCGGCGGCCCAGCGGAAGGCCTCGGCTTCGGCGTGCGAGCCGAGGCCCGCGGCCAGCCGCATCGGCATCAGCCGGGCCGCCGGCGCCACGCCGCTCGCGCCCACGGTGCCGTTGGCGCAGGCCACGCCGGCGCAGGCGGTGCCGTGGTTCTCGAAGCTGCGGCGGGGGCGCGGGTTGTCGTTGCCGCCCAGCACGTCGCGCGGCGCGACGATCTTGCCCGTGCCACCGAACTCGGCGTGGTCGATGTCGACGCCGTCGTCGATGACGGCGATGGTGATGCCCTCGCCCCTCGTCACCGCGTGCGCCGCCTCGACGTTGGCGCTCTCGTCGATGGTCATGCCCGCGACCGTCGTCTTCTTCAGGTGCCACTGCGGCGCGAAGATGAGCTTGGCGCGCCGCTCGCGCACGAGCTCGGGGTGGCAGTATTCGACGTCGTCGCGCGCACGCAGCGTGTCGGCGAGCTCGAACACCTTTCGGCCGATGCCCTCGGGCGCCTCGACGAAGAAGGCGTTCGTCGCGTACGTCGGCTCGGACTTGACGGCCAGGCCCAGCTCGCGCAGCACGGCGCGGCAGTCGTCGGTGTCGGCGTTGTCGGCGAACTTGACGAACAGGTTCTCCGTGTACAGCACCGGTGCCCGCGTCGCCGGGTCGACGAGCACGCCGCCGGCGAAGCGCACGTCGGGCAGCTTGCGCAGCTCGGCCTTGCGCGCTTCCAGCGTGCGCCCGCCACGCGTCACCGGCACGCGATAGACCTCCACGCCTGCCTCCGGGAAGGCCAGCACGAGCTGCGCGTCGCCGAGCTGCGCGCTGTGCGGCGTGGCCACGGGGCCCGCTCCGCGTGTCACCGGACGGCCGCTGCGCGTGCGCACGGCGATGAGGTCGCTCGCCAGTTCGAGGTCGACACCGGGCTCGCCTTTGCGGCCGAAGTACACCTTGGGCATGGGACAGATCCTTGCTGTGGGCGAAGGCCGCGATGGTGCGTGCCGGTGCCGCGCGAGGCAACCCCCGAAGACCTCGGCGCCTCATCCCTCGGTGGGGCTGGAACCGGCGCGCGGCGCGCCGGCGCGGCGTCGCGCGTCAGCCCCGTGCCACCTTCGCCGTGCGCACGATGTCTGCGCCCGCGGCAGCGCCGGCGACCAAACGGCGGCGCGTGATGTGCAGGGTGGTCGCCCGTTCGCGACCGGCTACCGGGCCGCCTGGGCCTGCGCCTGCGGCGCGCTTGCGGCGCCGTCGGCGGAACGCAGGAACACGCCCTGCCCGAGCAACGCCCGCTGCACGCCGCGCACGTCCACGTGGCGCGGCTGCACGCCCTGCGCCACCGCGTGCGCGGCGGCGACGCCGGCCGCCTGGCCGGTGATCCAGCATTGCGGAATCTCGCGCATGAAGCCGTGCGAGCTGGTGTCGCAGCTGACGTGGCGGCCGCAGGCGAGCAGGCCGTCCAGCTGCACCGGCACCAGCGCGCCGTAGGGGATGGAGATGTTCGGGAACTTCGGGCTCACCGCCGGCGTGACGCCGATCTCGTCGGGCAGCGGCGTGCCCTCGGGCCAGCGGCGGCGCAGCACGGCGTCCACGCCTTTCAGCCGCCGCGCGTGACGCACGCCCAGCTGCGGCGCCGACAGCAGCATGTAGGCGCCCTCGAAGCCCGGCGCGTGCGCGCGGTAGTGCTCCAGGTGCGCCTGCATCGCGCGGTGCGAGCGCACCTCCACCAGCGTCAGGTCGTCGACGTCGAGCGCCGAGTAACCCGTCTGCCGCGGCCCCATGAACAGCGCGATGTCGTTGCGCCACGAGACGAACGGCCGCTCGAACAGGCCGCAGGTCTCGCGCCCCTGCGCCATGAAGGCCGCGAACCGCTGCGGCTCGCGGGTGCGGAACTCGATCCAGCGGTTCATGTCCACGCCACCGAACAGCCAGGACGTGTTCATGCAGTGGTGGATGTCGGCGGCCTCGATGTCGTTGTCGAAGGCGGCACCGGCGCGCGCGAAGAGGTCGCCGTCGCCGGTGGCATCCACCACCACCCTGGCCATCACGGCCAGGCGCCCTTCCTTGCTCTCGAAGACCACGCCGCGCACGGCCGGCGAGGCGCCGTTCGCTTCGACGATCGGGCGCGCCGCCCAGGAGTGGTAGACGAGCTTGACGCCGCGCTCGATGACCAGCTCCTGCGACAGCAGCTTCAGCCGCTCGGGGTCGATGGTCGGCGACCAGGTGACGATGCCGTGATAGGCGGCCGTGCGCTGCGTCCAGTACGCGGCCTTCGCCGCGTCGGTGCTGCCCCAGTCGGCGGGCGCCGGACCGGCCACCGCATCGGGCGGCAGCCGGTCCATCAACTCCTCGGCGAAGCCGCGGATGACCAGCCGGCCCTGCCAGTCGGTCATGCGGTCGATCCAGATCACGAGCCCCCCGGTGGAGAGGCCGCCCAGGTGGTTGTAGCGCTCCAGCAGCGTGACGTCGGCGCCTTCGCGCGCCGCCGCAGCCGCAGCCGCCGTGCCGGAGGGCCCACCACCGACCACCAGCACGTCGCAGCGGTGGTAGACGGGGATGCGCTGCGCGGGCTCGTCCCAGAACCCGTGGTCGGGGCGCGGCGGCCGCGCGTCGTCGCGCACGAAGATGTCCGAGGTGAAGATGCGCTCGTCCGTGCGCTCGGGGGTTCTTCGCATCGTGTGATCATCGCGCATCGCGCCCTGTCCGGAGGAACAGCCCATGGCACCCGACGCGTTGGCCGGCCTGAAGGTCGTCGAGATGGGCCAGCTCATCGCCGGCCCCTTCGCCGGCAAGACGCTCGGCGACTTCGGCGCCGAGGTCATCAAGATCGAGCCGCCGGGTACCGGCGACCCGCTGCGCGGCTGGCGGCTGCTGAAGGACGGCACCTCGGTGTGGTGGCAGGTGCAGTCGCGCAACAAGCGCTCGATCGCGCTCGACCTGCGCAGCCGGGAAGGCCAGGACATCACGAGGAAGCTGGTCGCCCGGGCCGACGTGCTGATCGAGAACTTCCGCCCCGGCACGCTGGAGGCCTGGGGCATGGGTTACGAGGCGCTGGCGAAGGACAACCCCGGCCTCGTCATGCTGCGCATCAGCGGCTACGGACAGACGGGCCCCTACCGCGACCTGCCCGGCTTCGGCGCCATCGGCGAGGCGATGGGCGGCTTGCGACACCTCACCGGCGAGCCCGGCCGCGTGCCCGTGCGCTGCGGCATCTCCATCGGCGACACGCTGGCGGCGCTGCACGGCACGATCGGCGTGCTGACGGCCCTGTACCACCGCAAGGTCAACGGCGGCAAGGGCCAGGTCATCGACGTCGCGCTGCACGAGGCGGTGTTCAACGTCATGGAGAGCCTGATCCCGGAGTACAGCGCGTTCGGCGCCGTGCGCGAGCCGGGCGGCTCGGCGTTGCCGGGCATCGCACCCTCCAATGCCTACCGCTGCGGCGACGGCGCCGTGGTGCTGATCGCCGGCAACGGCGACAGCATCTTCAAGCGGCTGATGAGCGCCATCGGCCGCGAGGACCTCGGCCGCGACCCGGCGCTGGCCGACAACGCCGGCCGGGTGCGGCGCGTCGGCGAGATCGACGCGGCGATCGAGGCCTGGACGCTGCGGCGCCCCTCGGCCGACGTGCTGGCCCTGCTCGGCCGGGCCATGGTGCCGGCCGGCCGGGTGTACACCGCCAAGGACATCGCCGAAGACGAGCACTACCGCGCGCGCGACATGATCCTCAAGCAGGCCACGCGCGACGGCTACGAGGTCGACGTGCCCGGCATCGTGCCCAAGCTCATGGGCACGCCGGGGCGGGTGCGCTCGTCGGCGCCGAAGCTCGGCGACGACACCGACGCGGTGCTGCGCGAGATCGGCTTGTCCGCCGACGACATCGCCGCCCTGCGCGTCAGGAAGGTGGTGGCATGAATCCGTCGCTGGCGGCGGCCGGCGTCACCCGCCGGTGCGGCGCCGGGCCCTTCGGCCTCTCGAGAAGCTGAACCCCTGCTTCATGGGGAATCGTAGCGCGCAAGCCCGAGGCCGCGGGGGCCCGCTCAATCAGGGCTCGGCACCCGAACACACGGCGCACCGCCGCCTGCGCCCCCAGGCCGGTGGCCGCGCCTCGGGTGCCAAGCCCTGAGCGGCCCCCACGACCTCGGACTCGCTCGAGGCGCTCGTGGTCTTCGCGCGCCGACACCCGAACGGCGGCACGGGCGCCGCGATCGCCGCCCGCCCGTGTGCCACCCAGGTATGTCGAGGGCCGATGCCGTGGGCCCGGGATGCTCTCAAGCCGCGTCGATCACCTCGGCCGCGTTGCGGAACGCGTCCACCGCCGCCGGGAAGCCGCAGTACACGCTGGCGTGCAGGAAGATCTCCTGCAGCTCTTCCTTCGTCACGCCGTTGTTCAGTGCGCCCCGCACGTGGATCTTCAGCTCGTGCATGCGCCCGAGCGCCACGAGCATCGAGACGGTGACGATGCTGCGCGTGCGCAGGTCGATGCCCGGGCGCTGCCAGGTGTTGCCCCAGGCGTGGCGCGTCACCAGCTCCTGCAGCGGGGCCGAGAACGAAGTGGCCTTGGCCAGCGCGTTGTCGACGTAGGCGTCGCCGAGCACGGCCCGGCGCGTGGCCAGGCCCTTTGCATCGAGTTCCATGGACAGGGCTCCTTCATCGAGGCCCGGCAGCATAGCGGCGCGGCCCCCCCCCCCCGCGCCGCAGTCGCTCACGGCATGTTGTCGCGCAGGAAGATGTCGATGCGGATGCGCTCCTGCTCCGGCAGCACGCGCTCGCCCGACAGCGCGGCCAGCGCCAGGCGGCAGGACGAGCGCACCTCGTGGCCGGCGTCCTGGTTGATGACCGCGTCCGCGACGCCCGTCAGCAGTGCCTGCCGGGCATGCGGCGTCAGTTCGTGGCAGACCCAGACGATCTTCGCCGCGCGCCCGCTGCGCTCGAGTGCGGCCTGGATGCCGCGGTTGCCGGCGCCGATGCTGTACAGGCCCACGAGCTCGGGGTGGTGCGCGAGAAGTTGCCCGACGAGCGGCTCCGTGCGATCCGATCGGTCCTGGCCTTCGATCGGCGGCAACAGCTTCAGGGTGCCGAACTCCGCACCCATGACCTGTTCGAATCCGAACAGCCGTTCGGCGTGATCGCGCAGGCCCCGGCTGCCCATGACGATGCCCACGCTGCCCGGTCGGGGCCCGACGAAGCGGCCCAGCAGCGACGCCGCCGTGCGCCCCGCCGTGACGTTCTCGATGCCGACGAAGCGGCTGCGCTGCGACCCCGGCACGTCGGAGACCAGCGTCATCACGACGATGCCGTCGGCGACCAGGTCGTCGATGGCGGCCCGCACCAGCGGGTGGTCGAGTCCCATGACGATGACGGCATCGAAGCGGCCGTGCAGCCCGGCGAGATGGCCCGCCAGCGCCTGCGGCGAGAACACGTCGGCGCGCTGCACCACGGCGGTGGCGCGCTGTTCGGCGAGCCACGGCGCCATCGACCGGACCTGCCGGTCGAGCATGTCGACGAAGGTGTTGGTGCCCGCGGGCAGCACGAACACCAGGCGCGACTGGTTCTTGCGCGCGAGCCGCGCGGCGGCCGGGTCGGGGCGGTAGCCGAGCCGCTCGACGACGGACTGCACGCGCTCGATCGTGCGCGTGCGCACGCCGCCACGACCGTGCAGCACACGGTCGACCGTGGCCAGGCTGACGCCCGCCGCGCGGGCAACGTCGTGCAGTGTGGCGCGTTCGTCGGACGACATCGGACTATGATACCGACGACGGATGAGGTGCGTTACTCAGGCACTGAGCCCGGCCGGTCGGTCGCGCCGGACACGCGAGGAGGTGTGATGAAACCCGTGGTGTGGGGCGTGCTGGGCACGGCGAAGATCGGTCTCGAGAAGGTGCTCCCTGCCATGCGGCTGAGCGCAGCGGTCGACGTGCGCGCCATCGCGTCGCGCTCCGAGGCCGCGGCCCTCGACGCCGCGCAGGCGCATGGCATCGAGCGGGCCTACGGTTCGTACGAGGCGCTCATCGCGGACCCGCAGATCGAGGCAATCTACAACCCGCTGCCCAACCATCTGCACGTGCCGCTCACGCTGGCGGCGGCCGCGGCGGGCAAACACGTGCTCTGCGAGAAGCCGCTCGCGCTGCACGCCGACGAGGCCCGGGCGCTGCGCGAAGCGGCGACCCGCGTGCACATCGAAGAGGCGTTCATGGTCCGGCACCACCCGCAGTGGCAGCGCGCGCGCGAGCTCGTGCGCGCGGGGCGCATCGGACGGTTGCGGACGGTGCAGGTGTTCTTCTCGTACTTCAACGACGACCCGGCCAACATCCGCAACCAGCCGCAGGCCGGCGGCGGCGCACTCTACGACATCGGCTGCTACGCCATCCTCGCGGCACGCCACCTCTTCGAGGCGCAGCCCTTCCGCGCCGTGGCCCTCGTCGACCGGGACCCGGCGCTGGGCACCGACCGCACGACCAGTGCCCTCGTCGACTTCGGCCAGGCGCGCCACCTCGTGTTCACGGTGTCCACGCAGAGCTGCCCCTACCAGCGCGTGCAGGCGGTCGGGACGACCGGCCGCATCGAGCTGGAGATCCCGTTCAACGCACCCCAGGGCGGACAGATGCGGCTGTCGATCGACACCGGCGGCGCCCTCGACGGCAGCGGCATCGTGACCGAGACGATGCCGGCCGCCGACCAGTACCGCCTGCAGGTCGAGGCCTTCTCGCGCCTCGTGCGCGGGCTCGATGCGCCCGCCTGGGGGCTCGAGGACGCCGTGGCCCAGATGGAGGTGATCGACGCGCTGTGGCGTTCCGAGCGCAGCGACCGCTGGGAGGCCGTGGGGTGACCGTTCGTCAGTTCCACGCGCTTCAGGGGAAACCAGCAGAGGCATTCTGAGGTACGCACCTCACAATGGCCGTGCCCGGTGCCGATCGCCGTCGTCGCGTGGTGCCTGCGCAGGCAAACCCGGGCCGTGTCGTCGGGTCGTGCACCTCGGCGACCGCACTCGGTCTCGACCCGGCACCGACAAGCGCTGCGTCGCAGCGCATCCGACTACAGGAGCTTGGAGACATGGACAAGTGGATTCGCACGATGGCGCTCGCCGCGCTGGCCGCTGTGCTCGTCGCCGGACCGGCTTGGGCACAGAAGAAGACGCTGGCGGTGGTCGTCAAGGGGGTCGACAACCCGTTCTTCACCGTGCTCGGTGACGGCTGCGCGAAGTGGAACAAGGAGAACCCCAATTCCGAGTACACCTGCCTGTACACGGGGCCCGCCTCCAGCGCCGACGAGGCCGGCCAGGTGCAGATGGTCGAGGACCTCATCAACAAGGGCGCGGCTGCCATCGCCATCTCGCCTTCGAACGCGCCGGCCATGGGCAACATGCTGAAGGCGAAGAAGCCGAAGATGCCGATCATGACGATCGATGCCGACCTGGCCGCCGCCGACCGCGCGCTGCGCCAGACCTACCTCGGCACCAACAACTACGACATGGGGGTGCTGATGGCGAAGCACCTGAGGCAGCACAAGCCCAAGGGCGGCACCGTCTGCCTGCAACTGGGCAACGTGGCCGCCGACAACATCAATGCGCGTGCCGCCGGCTTCCGTGACACCATCAGCGGCAAGAAGGGCACCGCCCGGCTCAAGGGTGAAGGCGGCTGGACGGAGATCGCCGGCTGCCCACTCTTCACCAACGACCAGATCGACCTCGCCAACCAGCAGATGGCCGACGTCTTCACCAAGAACCCGAAGCTCGACGCCTTCATCCTCGTCGGCGGCTGGGCGCAGTTCGGGCCGCAGGCCTATGCGCAGGTCACCGGCCAGGTGATGCCCAAGCTGAAGAGCAAGGAGCTCGTCATCATCGCCGGCGACACGTTGCCGCCGCAGCTCGACGCGCTGAAGGCCGGGCGCAGCCACGCGCAGATCGGCCAGCGGCCGTTCGAGATGGGCTACCGTGCGCCTTCGGTGATGATCGACCTCATCAACGGCAAGAAGGTGGCCGACCCGCTCTACACCGGCCTGGACGAGTGCACGGCCGCCAACCTGGGCAGCTGCCCGGCGAAGTGACCGGCGGTCATGTCCGCCCTGGAGCTGAGCTCGATCTCCAAGCGCTTCGGCGCGATCCATGCGCTGACGGGCGTGTCGATGTCGCTGCGGGGCGGCGAGGTGGTGGGCCTGATGGGCGACAACGGCGCCGGCAAGTCGACCCTCGTGAAGATCATCGCCGGCAACTTCCCGCCCAGCAGCGGCACCATGAAGATGGGCGGCCGCGCGGTCGCCTTCCACAAGCCCTCCGACGCGCGCGACCAGGGCGTCGAGATCGTCTACCAGGATCTCGCGCTTTGCGACAACCTGAGCGCGGCGGAGAACGTGTTCCTCGGCCGCGAGCCGATGCGCCGCTTCGGCCCGCTGCGCTGGGTCGACTACGGCACGATGCGCCAGCGCGCCGCCGAGCTGTTCGCCGAGCTGAAGTCCGAGACCCGGCCGCGTGACCTGGTGCGCCGCATGTCCGGCGGGCAGCGCCAGGCGGTCGCCATTGCGCGCACGCGGCTGTCGGACCCGAAGATCGTGCTGATGGACGAGCCCACGGCCGCCATCAGCGTGCGCCAGGTCGCCGAAGTGCTGGGGCTGATCCGGCGCCTGCGCGACCACGGCATCGCGGTGGTGCTCATCAGCCACCGCATGCCCGACGTGTTCAGCGTCGCCGACCGTGTCGTCGTGCTGCGGCGGGGCGAGAAGGTGGCCGACAAGCCCGTGGCGCTGAGCTCGCCCGAGGAAGTGACCGGGCTCATCACCGGGGCCATCGCCACGGCCTGATGCACATGTCCGCCACCAGCCCCGCCGCGCCAGCCACGCCCACGGACACCGGCCTGCACGAGGCCATCGCCGGCCACACGCATGGCCACTGGCTGCGCTGGGCCGCCAGCCAGCAGACGTTCTGGGTGTGCGTGGCGGCGGTGCTCGCCTTCGTCGGGCTGACGCTGGCGAGCGACGTCTTCGCCACGCAGCAGAACCTGTTCAACGTGGCGCGCAACTTCGCCTTCGTCGCCATCATCGCCATCGGCATGACGGCCGTCATCGTCACCGGCGGCATCGACCTCTCGGTGGGCGCGGTGCTCGTGCTGGCGGGCATGGTGACCGGCATGACGATGCACTCGGGCATGTCCATCTGGCTCGCGGTGCCGCTGGCGCTGGCCGTGTCGCTGGCCGTCGGCGCCTTCAACGGCCTGCTCATCGCCTACGTCGGCGTGCCGCCGTTCGTCGTCACCCTGGGCACGCTGTCGATCGCGCGCAGCCTGGCGATGGTGCTGTCGGACAACCGCATGGTCTACGAGTTCGGCCCCGACCAGCCCGTGCTGCTGGCGCTGGGCGGCGGCTTCCTCGACCTGCCGTTGCCCTTCGTCGACACGGTGCGCATCCCCAACCCGCTGCTGTTCCTGCTGGCGCTGCTGGCGCTGACGAGCCTGGCCTTCCGCTGGACGCGCTGGGGCCGCTACCTGTTCGCCATCGGTGGCAACGAACGCGCGGCGCTGCTCACCGGCGTGCCGGTGAAGGCCGTCAAGCTCAGCGTCTACATGTTCAGCGCGCTGTGCGCCGGCATCACCGGCATCCTCGAGGTGGGCTGGCTCGGCACCATCACCACCGGCCTCGGGCAGGGCATGGAGCTCACCGTCATCGCCGCCGCGGTGATCGGCGGTGCCAACCTGTCGGGTGGCATCGGCACCGCGCTCGGCGCGGTGGTCGGCGCGTCGCTGATCGAGGTCATCCGCAACAGCCTGACGCTACTGGGCATCAGCACCTTCTGGCAAGGCACCTTCGTCGGCAGCTTCATCGTCGTGGCGGTGCTGTTCGACCGCCTGCGGGCGCGCAGCGCCAACGACTGAGCAGGCGAGCGGCTACCGCCCGCGCGGCGCGGCGCGCGTGTTCAGGTACACCGCGTACAACGAGGTCGTGGCGCAGATGAACAGGCGGTTCAGCTTGGCGCCGCCGAAGCACAGGTTGGCCACCGTCTCGGGAACGCGGATCCTGCCGAGCAGCGTGCCGTCGGGGGCGTGGCAGTGCACGCCGTCACCGGCCGAGAGCCACAGGTGGCCGGCCGCGTCGACGCGCAGGCCGTCGTAGAGGCCGGCCGGGCAGGTCGCGAAAACCTCGCCGCCCGACAGGCTGCGCCCGTCCGGCGCGACGGCGAAGCGGCGCACGTGGTGCGGCCCGTCGGCGCGGTGCGTGAGGCCGGTGTCGACGAGGTACAGCAGCGCCTCGTCGGGCGAGAAGGCCAGGCCGTTGGGCTGCACGAAGTCGTCGGCGACGATGTCGACGCGGCCGCTGGCCGGGTCGAGCCGGTAGACGTGGCTCCCGCCGATCTCGCCGGCGGCGGCGTCGCCTTCGTAGTCGCTGTCGATGCCGTAGCTCGGGTCGGTGAACCAGATGCTGCCGTCGGACTTGACGACCACGTCGTTCGGCGAGTTGAAGCGCCGCCCCTGGTAGCGTTCGGCCAGCACCTCACGCCGCCCGTCGAAGCCGGTGCGCGAGATGCAGCGGCCGCGGTGCTCGCAGCTCACGAGGCGGCCCTCGCGGTCGACGGTGTGGCCGTTGGTGTTCATCGCCGGCTGGCGGAACACCGACACCGAGCCGTCGGTGTCGTCCCAGCGCAGCATGCGGTCGTTCGGGATGTCCGACCACACGAGGTAGCGCCCCGCGGCGAACCAGGCCGGCCCTTCGGCCCAGCGGCAGCCCGTGTACAGCTTCTCCAGGTGCACGTTCGGGAACGCCAGCGCGCGGAAGCGCCGGTCGACCACCTCGAAGCTCGCCGTCAACTCGATGGCCACGTCGCTTCCCTCACTCCGACAGGCGCCGCCCGCGCCCGTACACCAGCAGCATCATGATGATCACGGCCCCGTAGATCATGTGGCGCGCGTACTCCTCGATCTGCATCACCGACAGGATGGACTGCAGCAGCGTGACGAGGATCACCCCCGCCACGGTGCCGAGGTACTTGCCGCGCCCGCCGAGGATGGACGTGCCGCCGAGCACGACGGCGGCGATCGCAGGCAGCAGGTAGGGGTCGCCCATCGCCTGCGCCGCCTTGCTCGCGTAGCCCGCCAGCAGCACGCCGCCGAACGCCGAGAGGCCACCGGCCAGCGCGAATGCCGTGAGCACCACCGCCTGCGTGGGCGCGCCCGACAGGTAGGCCGCACGCTCGCGGTTGCCGATGGCGTACACGGTGCGCCCGAACACCGTGCGGGTGAGCAGCCACACGGCCGCGACGCCGATGACGCCCCACACCAGGAGCGCGTTCGGGATGCCGAACGCGGACTGCCCGGTGGCGAGCGTGCGCATCGCCGGCGAGGCAGCGTCCTGCGGCGAGAAGCCGCCGGTGTGCACGACCATCAGGCCCTGGGCCACGGCGTTGACGGCCAGCGTCACCACCATCGAGGGCAGGCGCAGCCAGGCCACGCCCGCGCCGTTGAGCAGCCCCAGCAGCACGCCGCAGCCGACACCGAACGGAATCGCCAGGGCCTGGCCGACGGGGCCCCAGGCCGTGGCGGCGGTGGCCATCATCCCGCCCACCGCGACCACCCAGGGCACCGAGAGGTCGATGTGCCCGAGCAGGATGACGATCATCGCGCCGGTGGCGATGACACCGAGGAAGGCCGCCACCTTCAGCTGCTGCAGCAGGTACTCGGCCGAGAGGAAGCTGCGCGAGTACAGGCTGCCCACCAGCAGCAGCCCGATGACGCAGGCGAAGGCGGCGAGCGTCGGCCCGTCGATGTGGCGCAGCAGCGGCTCCCACGGGGAGCGGGCGGCCGGGGCGGGCGGCGGCGCCACAGGTGCGGCAGTCACGGCAGGCGCTGCCGGCGCGGCCGGTGTGGTGGCCTCAGCCATACAGGTCGAGCCGGTTGCGCACGCGCAGCAGGCGCCAGGCGCCGAGGCACACCGCCGCCGCCAGCACCAGGCCCTGGAACAACGGCTGCCACAGCGGCTCGAGGTCGAACACGAACAGCAGGTCGCCGATGGTGCGGAACATCAACGCGCCGAAGATCGCGCCGATGGCGCTGCCCGAGCCGCCGAAGAGCGACACGCCGCCGAGCACCACCGCGGCGATCGAATACAGCGTGTAGGTGTTGCCGTTGGCCGCCGATGCTTCCCCCGACGACGTCACACACGTGAGGAAGAGGCCGGCCACGGCAGCCAGCAGGCCCGAGAGCGTGTAGGCCATGAACCTGGCGCGCCGGATCGGCACGCCCGACATGTACGCGGCCACCTCGGCCGAGCCGATGGCGTAGGCGGCGCGCCCCACCTCCGAGCGGCGAAAGGGCACCCAGACGAAGAGGACCAGCGCGAGCAGCAGCACCAGGCTCGCCGGCAGCCAGCCCGCAAGCTTGCCGGTGAGCGCATTGCCGAGCGTGCCGTCGATGTCGCCGCCGGGCACCGGCCGCAGCGCCAGCGCGACGCCGTAGTAGACGGCACCGGTGGCGATCGTCGTGACGATGGGCTGCAGCCGGCCGAAGATGACGATGAGGCCGTTGATCGCGCCGCACAGCGCCCCGGCGGCGAGCACGCCCACGGTGCCGAGCGCCACCTGCAGCGGCGAGCCGACGACGATGGTCGAGGCGAGGCAATTGGCCAGCACCAGCACCATGCCCACCGAGAGGTCGATGCCCGACGTGAGCACGACGAGCGTCTGCGCCATCGCCACGATGGCCAGCAGCACGCCCTTGTTGGCGGCGGTGTTGGCGACGTTGGCCGTGAGCCCGGCCGGGTGGTTGGAGGCGTAGATCGTGAACATCACGAGGAAGGCCGCCAGCGCCAGCAGCGTGCCGCGGTGCTCGCGCAGGCGGTAGGGCCAGTCGCCCCGTGTCATGCCGCCGCCCTCGTGGCGCCAGGGCCGGCCGGTGCCGCCGCGATGTTCAACGCACTGCTGACGAGCGCGTGCTCGGTGATCTCGTCGCCGACGAGCTCGCGCCGGACGGCGCCCTCGACCATCACGAGCACGCGGTCGCAGCAGCCGATGAGCTCGTCGTAGTCGGTGGAGTAGAGCAGGATGGCGGCACCGTCGTCGGCCAAGCGTCGCAACAGCTGATACAGCTCCTGCTTGGTGCCGACGTCGATGCCGCGCGTGGGGTCGTTGAGCAGGATGATGCGCGGCGCGGTCAGCAGCCACTTGCCGATGACGAGCTTCTGCTGGTTGCCGCCGGAGAGCGAACCCGCCGGCGGCGCCGTGCCCTCGCTGCGCACGGCGAGCTGCCGCATCACGAGCTCGATGGCGGTCTTCTCGGCGGCACGATCGACGATGCCGAAGCGTGACAGTTGCGTGAGTGCGGCGAACGACAGGTTCTCGCCCACCGACATCGGCAGCATCAGCCCTTCGGTCTTGCGGTCCTCGGGGATCAGCGCCATGCCGATCCCGGGCCGCTTCGCCGCGCCCGGGCCGCCGATGCGCACGGCCTTGCCGTCGACGAGCAGCTCGCCGGTCGTGCCGCGCAGCACGCCGAACAACGCCAGCAACAGCTCGCGCTGGCCCTGGCCGTCGAGGCCGCCGAGGCCGACGACCTCGCCGGCGTGCACCCTGAGCGAGATGTCGTCGAGGCGTCCGTCCCACGAAAGCCCGCGCGCTTCCAGCCGCGGCACCGCGCCGGCGGCGCGCGAGGTGTTCGACTTCGGCGGGAAGGCCTGTGTGTAGTCGCGGCCGATCATCAGCTCGACCACTTCCTGGTCGGTCTTCGTGCCGGCGGCGTAGCTGGCGACGCTGCGGCCGTTGCGGAACACCGTGCACTCGTCGGCCAGCTCGGCGATCTCGTGCATGCGGTGCGAGATGTAGACGAGCGCCAGGCCCTCGGCGCGCAGGCGCTTGAGCACGGCGGTGATGCGCGTCACGTCGGCGGCGGTCAGCGCCGACGTGGCCTCGTCGAGGATGAGGATGCGCGGCCGGCGCGCCAGCGCCTTGGCGATCTCGACCATCTGGCGGCGCGAGAGCGACAGGTCCTTGACGAGGGCCAGCGGATGGATGTCCTCGGCCCCGGCGCGCGCCAGTGCTTCCTCGGCGAGGCGCCGCTGTGCCTTGCGGTCGATGAGGCCAAGAGGTCCGAGCAGGCGCGGCGGACGGCTGATGCCGATGTTGTCCGCCACCGAGAGGTCGGGAATCAGCGACAGCTCCTGGAAGATGCACACGATGCCCGCCGCGCCCGCCGCGGCGGGCGAAGCGAACGACACCGGCCGGCCGTCGAGCAGCATGCGGCCTTCGTCCGGGGCCACCACGCCGGCCATGATCTTGATCAGCGTGGACTTGCCGGCGCCGTTCTCGCCGAGCACCGCGTGGATGCGTCCGGCCTCGACGGCGAGGTCGGCTCCCTGCAGCGCGTGCACGCCGCCGTAGCGCTTGCTGATGCCCTGCATCGAGAACAGGCTCATGGGCGAGTCCCGGTTCGGCGGCGGTGCGCGCGGCGGGCTGTCGGGTTACTTGTTGGCTTCGGTCTGGCCCATGATCTCCTGCGCGGAGAAGTTGATGCCGCAGGTGGGAAAGGAGTTGCCGACGAAGAAGTTGTCCGATTGCCCGGCGTAGAAGTCGGTGCCGTCCTTCAGGTTCGGGTGCTCCGCCTTGGCCAGCGGCAGCTTGATGGCCTGCGGCAGCACCTTGCCCTCCAGCGCCGCGATCGCCACCTTCAATGCCACCGCCACCTGCGCCGGTCCGGTGCCGGCCGAGGCGCACTTCAGGCCCTGCGCGCCGTACTTCGCGCAGAACTTGCGAAAGCCGTTTTCCGTCTCGCCGCCGAAGGGCACGAACGGATGCCTGGCATCGAGCATCGCCTGCACGACACCGGTGTCGCCGCCTTGCGCCGTGATGGCGTCGAACTTCTTGTGCACGGCGATCGCGTCGGCGGTGACCTTCTGCGCCGTCGGGTCGTCCCACTTGCCGATCACCTCGACCACGTCCCACATCTTGCCGCTCTTCCTGAACACCTCGTGGATGCCCTCGTGGCGGTCGCGGTCGACCGAGGTGCCCGACACGCCGCGCACCTCGAGCACCTTGCCGCCGTTGGGCAGGTGCTTGACGAGCCACTCGGCCCAGTACATGCCCAGGCCCTTCTGATCGACGTTGACGTTGATGGCCTCTTCGGTGTCGAGGATGTTGTCGAAGGCCACCAGCACCACGCCGGCGTCGTTGGCGCGCTTGATCACCGGCTTGAAGGCGGCGGGATTCTGCGCGTTGACGACGATCGCGTCGTAGCCGGAGTCGATGAAGTTGTTGATGGCGGCGATCTGCGCGGCCACGTCCTCGCCGGTGGAGACGACCTTGAACTCCTTCAGCTTGGCGGCGACCGAGGGCTGCGCGGCATAGGCCTTGGCCGTCTTGATCATCTGGATGCGCCAGGTGTTGGCGATGTAGCCGTTGGCCAGCGCGATGCGGTACGGGCCCTTCTTGGCCGGGTACTGGAACGACTTCGTGCCGGCCGACCAGGGCACGAAGCAGCCGGGCTCGGCGACCGCCGCCGTGACGACCTTCGGCGGGGCGCCCAGCGCGGTGCCGGCGGCCACGAGCCCGGCCAGGGCAAACAGGGCTTGGGAGCGTTTCATGCGGTCTCCTTCGGGGGTGAACACGGCGGTGCAGCCGCCGCAGGGGCCGGGCGCATCGCGCGCGCAGGCATTGCCATGTCGTGCCCGGGCGCGTTCGGCCCCGGGGTGCGGTCAGCCCGGATACCAGACGCGGCGCGGATCCTCCGCGCTTCGCTGGTACTCCCAGGCCTCGTCGGCGAGGCGCGCCAGGTCGTAGCGCGGGCGCCAGCCGAGCAGGAACTTCGCCTTGCTGTTGTCCAGCCAGGTCGAATGGAACCCGGCGCGGACCGGCACCACGGGCAAGCCCCGGGACCGGCGCAGATGCTCGCCGAGGCGGCCGTAGTCGACCGGCTCGTCCATGCCGACGTTCATCAGCTGCTGGCGCGCGCGTGGATGGTCGATGGCCGCGAGGATGGCCGCGACGAGGTCCTTCACGTGCACGAAGTTGCGCAGCACCGGCGCACCGTCGGCGTCCAGCAGCACCGGCACGGCGCCGCGCGCGGCGTGCCCTGCCGCGACCTCGCTGCCCACGAGGTCGCACCAGCGCGGCGCACCGAAGACGTCCTCGCCGAAGCTCAGGTGGTAGCGCAGGTCGTCCTTCTCCATGATCCACGGCGCGCGCAGGCAGCAGCCGTTCAGGCCGTACTGGATCTGGTACTGCTGCAGCATCGTCTCCTCGAGCACCTTCGACAGCGCGTAACACCCCGGGTAGGCGCTCGGCGGCTGGCTCTCCACCACCGGCACCGGATGCGGGTAGTGGAAGTGGCCGACGGCCGCGTCGCCGCCGACGAGGATGAACTGGCGAAAGTGCGGGCTCGAGCGGCAGCCTTCCAGCAGCCAGAACAGGCCCTTCACGGCCACGTCCATGGCGTCTTCGGGCGTCTCCTTGCTGGTGGCGAGATGCAGGACATGCGACACCCCTTCGAGCGCGCGTGCAACAGCCGCGCGGTCCTGGATCGCACCGACGACCGACTCGACACGCGCACGCTCGGGTCCGCCGCGCAGGTGCCTGAACTCGCGCACGCGCCAGCGGGTGAAGCGCGCGTCGTGCAGGAAGGCAGCGACGAACGCCCGGCCCACCTTGCCGGTGGCGCCGGTGACGAGCAGCAGCGGGTCGGAAGCGGACTCCATCGGACCGATGGGGCGACTTAAGTACGAACCTCATTTGGCCCCACCCGTGAGGCTGCGCATATTGGTAGAGATCCTGAGGTACGCACCTCATAACTGCGGCCCAATCGGGTCCCCGGTCGGCCGCCGGGCGCCCGCCACGGCACCCCCCGACCGGCTTCGTGCACCTCGCAGGCGGGCCGCCTGCTCGTGACATCGTCGAGGAGAACCTGGCCATGAGCATTCGTTGGAGTCCCCTGCCCCTTCCCGCCACGCGCCTGGCCCTGGCCGTCGCGGCGGCCCTCGCCCTCGCCGCCGGTGCCGCCGGCGTGGCCACCGCGCAGCCGAAGAAGACGCTGGTGTTCGTCGTCAACGGCGCCTCGGACTTCTGGAAGATCGCCGAGGCCGGTGTCAGGAAGGCGCAGGGCGAGCTGCCGAAGTACACGCTGCAGTTCCGCTACCCCGAGCAGGCCGCCGCGGCGGCGCAGCAGCGCGTGATGGAGGACCTGGTCGCCGCCGGCGCGGCCGGCATCATGGTGAGCGCGGTCGACCCGAAGAACCAGACCGCCGGCCTGGACAAGGTGGCGAGCCAGACGCTGCTGTTCACGACCGACTCCGACGCGCCGCAGTCCAGGCGCGTGGGCTACATCGGCTCGTCCAACGTCGAGCTCGGCAAGGACGCCGGCAAGCTGATGCTCAAGGCGCTGCCGCAGGGCGGCAAGTGCATCGGCTTCGTCGGCCTGCCCGGTGCCGACAACGCGCGCGAGCGCATCGAAGGCGTGCGCGCGACGATCAAGGGCTCCAAGGTCGAGCTCGTCGACGTGCGCGGCGACGAGATCGACCAGGGCCGCGCCAAGCGCAACGTCGAGGACGCGCTCGCCGCCAACCCCGACATCGCCTGCATGGTCGGCTTCTACTCCTACAACACGCCACGCATCTACGAGGTGCTGAAGGAGACGGGCAAGCTCGGCAAGATCAAGGTCATCGGCTTCGACGAGGACCCCATCACGCTGGGCGGCGTCAAGGAGGGCACGATCGTCGGCACCGTCGTGCAGCAGCCCTTCGAGTGGGGCTACCGTGGCATGAAGCTGATGGCCTCCTACCTCGAGGGCAACAAGTCCGGCGTGCCGAAGAGCGGCATCATCATCGTGCCGGGCAAGGTGATCGACAAGTCCAACGTCGATGCCTTCACCAGGGACCTGAAGGCGATGATGGGCAAGTGAGGCCGCCGGTCGCGCGGATCCTCGCATGGCGCCCCCGTTCCTCGAGCTGGTCGGCATCGGCAAGCGCTACCCCGGGGTCGTCGCGCTCGCCGGCGTCGACCTCGCGGTGGCCGCCGGCGAGGTGATCGGCCTCGTCGGCGAGAACGGTGCCGGCAAGTCGACGCTGATGAAGGTGCTCGGCGGCGTGGTCGCGCCCGACACGGGCGTGATCCGCCTCGATGGCCACGAGCGCCCTCGCCTCACCGTCGCCGACGCGCTCGCCGCCGGCATCGCCTTCGTGCACCAGGAGCTCAACCTGTTCGAGAACCTGGACGTGGCGGCCAACGTGCTGATCGGCCGCGAGCCGTTGCGCGGCGGCTGGCTGCGCCTGTTGGACACGCGCGCCATGCACGCGCGCGTGCAGCCGCTGCTCGACCGCCTGGGCTGCGACTTCGCGCCCGGCACACCGGTGGCCGACCTGTCGCTGGCCCAGCGCCAGCTGGTCGAGATCGCCAAGGC
This sequence comes from Rubrivivax sp., assembly GCA_026125665.1. GTDB lineage: Bacteria > Pseudomonadota > Gammaproteobacteria > Burkholderiales > Burkholderiaceae_C > Rubrivivax. Next base: position 24,994 of record JAHCKS010000001.1, on the reverse strand, counting down.
GCTGTCGCTGCGCGCGCGCCTCGTCATCATGGACGAGCCGACCTCGAGCCTGACGCTGGCGGAGACCGAACGCCTGCTGCGCGTCGTCGACGCGCTGCGCGCCGAAGGCGTGGCGGTGATCTTCATCTCGCACCGGTTGACCGAGGTGGAGCGCTGCGCCGCGCGCGTGCTCGTGCTGCGCGACGGCCGTGTCGCCGGGCAGCTCGCACGCGAGCACATCGACCACGCCGCGATGATCCGCCTGATGATCGGGCGCGACCTCAAGGGCCAGTACCGCGCGCCGGCTCGCGCCCCGGGTGCGCCGGCGCTCGAGGTCGTGCAGGCCCGCACCACCGCCAAGCCGGCACGCCGCGTCGACCTCGCCGTGCGCGAAGGCGAGATCGTCGGCCTGGCCGGCCTCGTCGGCTCGGGCCGCACCGAGCTGGCACGCGCGCTGTTCGGCATCGACCGGTTGCTCGGCGGCACGGTGCGCGTGGGCGGCAAGGCCGTCGAACCGGGCCGGCCGCGCGCGGCCATCGAGGCCGGCCTCGTGCTCGTGCCCGAGGACCGCAAGCAGGCCGGCCTGCTGCTCGACCTCCCGGTGGCCGGGAACATCTCGCTGCCCAACCTGCGCGCCCACGCGCGGCTGATGCTCGTGTCGGAGGCGGCCGAGCGCGCGGCCGCACAGCGCCAGCGCCAGCAGCTGGACATCCGCGTGCCCGACGTCGGTACGGCCACCGGCGTGCTCTCCGGCGGCAACCAGCAGAAGGTGGTGCTGGCGAAGTGGCTGTCGATGGCGCCGCGTGTCATCGTGCTCGACGAGCCGACGCGCGGCATCGACGTGGGCAGCAAGAACGACGTCTACGACCTGCTGCGCCGGCTGGCCGACGAGGGTGTGGCCATCCTGATGATCTCCTCCGACATGGAGGAAGTGATCGGCGTGTGCGACCGCCTCGCCGTGATGCACGAAGGCGGCATCGCCGGCTGGCTCGACCGGCCCGACTTCAGCGAGCAGAACGTGCTGCGCCTTGCCGTCGGCCTCGGCGCCGGCGCCCGGGCGCTGCACGAGGCGGCGGCGTGATCTTCAAGAAGGACATCGGCCTGCTCGTGCTGATCGTCGTGATCGGCACCATCGTCGCCGTCATCAACCCGCGTTTCCTGCTGCCGGCCAACCTGTCGAACACGGCCAACCAGATCGGCATGTTCGGCATCGTCGCCATCGCGCAGGCCTTCGTCATCCTCGTCGGCGGCATCGAGCTCTCGGCGGGCGCCGTCGTGGCCTTGCTCGGCGTGCTCTTCATCGACCTCATCGCCAACCAGGACGTGCACTGGGGGGTGGCGCTGGCGCTGGTCGGCGGGGCGGGCATGCTGATGGGCCTGCTGCACGGCACCCTCGTGGCCAAGGTGGGCCTGCAGCCCTTCGTCGTGACGCTGTGCGCGTTGCTCATCTACCGCGGCGCGGCGCGCTACTACACCGAGGACGCCACGGTCGGCTTCGGCTTCGGCGCCAGCTTCCCGACGCTGGAGTGGCTCATGGCGGGGCGCTCGGAGATCTTCGCCCCGCTGGCACGCTTGTTCGGGCACGAGGGGCCGACGATCGCCGTGCCGCACACGCTGATCGCGCTGGCCGTCGTCACCGTCGTCGCCGGCGTCGTGCTGCACCACTCGGTGCTCGGCCGTTACCTCTTCGCCATCGGCAAGAACGAGGAGGCGGCGCGCTACTCGGGCATCGCCACGGTCCGCACCACCGTGGCGGCCTACGTGATCTGCGGCGGCCTGACGGCGCTCGGCGCGGTGCTGTTCGCGATGTACACACGTTCGATCTCGCCGGCGGTGCACGGCAACTTCTACGAGCTGTACGCGATCGCCGCGGCGGTGCTGGGCGGCTTCTCGCTGCGCGGCGGCGAGGGTTCGGTGCTCGGCGTGGTGCTCGGCACGGTGCTGCTGCAGGTGCTGCAGAACCTCGTCAACCTGCTCGGCATCCCCAGCTCGCTGAACTTCGCCGTCATGGGCTCGGTGATCCTGCTCGGGGTGCTGGCCGACCGCCAGTTCGCCGAGTACCGCAGGCGATCGCTCGCCCGGCGTTCACGGGCCGAAGGGGCACCTGCCGCACCCTCCCCGGCCGCCGCCGCCTCCACCGAGCGCACCGGCGAGGCTCTGCCATGACACCGTCGTGCGCGCCGATCCCCACCCCGACCACCCCGACGCCCGAGGTCATCCTTCCATGAACATCAACGCCTGCTATCCCAGCCTGCAGGACCGTGCCGTGCTGGTCACCGGCGGCGCCAGCGGCATCGGTGCCACGCTGGTCGAGAGCTTTGCCGCGCAGGGCGCGCGCGTGGGTTTCATCGACATCGATGTCGCGTCCGCACAGGCCGTGGTGGCACGTGCCTCCGCCGGCGCCCGGCACGCCCCCGTCTTCGTCGAGGCGGACCTGACGGACATTGCCGCGCTCGAGTCGGCCGTCGCCACGCTGCGTGGCCAGGTCGGCCCGTTCACCGTGCTGATGAACAACGCCGCGAACGACCAGCGCCACACGATCGACGAGACGACCCCGGCCAGCTGGGACGCCGGCGTGGCGGTCAACCTGAAGCACCAGTTCTTCGCCGCCAGGCAGGTGGCCGAGGACATGCGCGCTGCCGGCGGCGGCTCGATCGTCAACTTCGGCTCCATCAGCTGGAAGCTCAAGCAGGGCGGCATGCCCGTCTACACCACCTCCAAGGCGGCGATCCAGGGCCTGACGCGCAGCCTGGCGCGCGACTTCGGCCCGTTCAACATCCGCGTCAACACGCTGGTGCCCGGCTGGGTGATGACGGAAAAGCAGCTGCGCCTGTGGGTGAACGAGCAGGCCCGGGAAGACATCCGCCGCGGCCAGTGCATCGCCCGGCCGCTGCAGCCGGTGCACATCGCGGCGATGGCCCTGTTCCTGGCCGCCGACGACAGCGCCATGTGCACGGCGCAGGACTTCGTCGTCGACGGCGGCTGGACCTGAGCCGGCCGGGCCCCATGGCCGCCGGCGTCACGGTGCGGCCCTTCGGCCGCCTGGCCGACGGCCGCGAGGTCGACGAGTACACGCTCGACAACGGGCGCGGACTGCGGCTGCGCGCCATCAACCTGGGCGGCATCGTCACCGCCATTGAGTGCCCCGACCGCGAGGGCCGCCACGCCAACGTCGTGCTCGGCTTCGACGACCTCGCCGGCTACGCCGCGCCGCATCCGCACTTCGGCACGCTGGTGGGGCGCTACGCCAACCGCATCGCCCGCGCCCGTTTCGAGCTCGACGGCGAGACGCACCAGCTCGTGCCGAACGACGGGCCGAATGCGCTGCACGGCGGCGCGGAGGGCTTCGGCCGCCGGTGGTGGGCGATCGAGCCGTTGCCGCCCGTGGGCGACACGGCGGCCGGCATCGTGCTGCGCCTGACCAGCGAAGACGGCGACGGCCACTACCCCGGCCGCCTCGACGTGGAGGTGCGCTACACGCTCGGCACCGACGACACCTGGCGCATCGACTACCAGGCCGTGACGAGCCGCGCCACGGTGCTCAACCTCACGCACCACGGCTACTTCAACCTGGCCGGTGGCGGCACGGCGATGGACCACCACCTGGCCCTGGCGTCGAGCCGCTACCTCGAGATCGACGCCGCGCTGATCCCACGCGGCATGGCGCTGGTCGCGGGCACGCCGTTCGACTTCCGCGAGGCGCAGCCGATCGGCGCGCGCATCCGCACCGCCCATCCGCAACTGCTGGCCGCCGGTGGCTACGACCACTGCTTCGTCATCGACCGCCCCGGCCGGCACGGCCTGGCCCGGGCCGCGACGCTGGAAGACCCGCGCTCGGGCCGCTGCCTGGACATCGAGACGACCGAACCGGGCCTGCAGTTCTACTCGGGGAACTTCCTCGACGGCCGGCTCGGAGGCCGCGGCGGCTGCGCCTACCGCCAGGGCGACGCGGTGTGCCTGGAGACGCAGCACTTTCCCGACGCGCCCAACCGCCCGGAGTTCCCCTCCACCGTGCTGCGCCCGGGCGAGGTGTTCCGCAGCAGCACCGTGCACCGCTTCCGCACGGCGGGTTGAACACGCCCCGCGCTCAGGCGCCTGCCGGCCCGGCGGCCCCGAAGTCCTTGCGCTCGAGCAACCGCGAGACGGCGTAGCCGATCACCAGGCCCCAGAACGGCGCACCGATGTGGAAGATGGGCACGTCGGCCACGGTGACGAGGAAGGTGACGAGCGCGCCGAGCGTGAAGCGCTCGCGGAAGCTGACGTTGAACGCCGTCTGCAGCACGCGCAGCATCGCGAGCCCGGCGAGGGCGGCGATGAAGGCCGGCGCCGTGGCCAGCAACAGCCGCGTGAACACCGGCGCGAAGAGCCCGAACGCCAGCGCCAGCACGCCCACCGCGAGCCCTGCGGTGTAGTGCCGGTGCCGCTCACCCGAGGCCGAGATGATGGCGTTGACGGGCCCGGTGAGGCAGGTGGACACCGTGCCCACCAGCGCCGCGAGCATCGAGCCCGCGCCGCAGGCCACCGTGATGGCGTTGATGGGCGCCTTGTGCCCGGCGGCGTCGAGCACGGCGAAGCCCTGGCCGTTCTGCACCACGAGCACGGTGATGGCCAGCGGCACGACGAGCTCGACCATCGCGCGCCACGAGAATGCGGGCATCACCCACTCGGGACGGGCAAGCACGTGCCCCCCGGCCGGCCCGCCGCCGCCCGGCTGGAACTGGCCGAACAGCGCCACGGCCGCCGCGCCGACGGCGAGCGCGCCGATGAGCGGCGGCAGCCGGCGCGACCACGCCGCCGAGGCGCTGAGCGCCAGGAACACGGCGACCATCGGCGCGGCGATCCGGAAGTCGTCGCGCACGGCGTGCACCAGGCCCAGGCCGAAGCGCAGGAACACGCCCGCCACCATGCCCATCACGATGGGCATCGGCACGGCGTGCATGGCGCGCCGCACGAGCCCCGACAGGCCCAGCACGAACATCAGTGCCCCGGTGGCCAGGAAGGCGCCGACGACCTCGGCCCAGGCGAGGTGCCCGAGCGCGGGGCCCACCAGCACCGTGCCCGGGATCGTCCAGAAGAACACCAGCGGCTGCCGGTACAGCGTGCAGAACAGCAGCGTGACGAGCCCGTTGAGGAAGAACGAGCCGAAGATCCACGAAGACAGCTGCGCTTCGCTCAGGCCGCCCTGCGCGCCGACGGCGAGGATGATGGCCACCGGGCCCGACGCGGCGAAGATGAAGCCGATGAGGGCGTTGGCAACGTACAGGGTGCCCGAGTCGGCGACCAGCTGGCGCAGGCTCGGCGGCCCGTGCGTGCGTTCTAGCGGCATCGTGGGGATTGTGCCGAAGGTGCTCCCGTAGCTCCGTGGTCGCCGGGGTGCTCCGGCTCGCGATCGATCGGCCGGGGCGGCCGGGGTTGCGAACGGGGCAGACGCGGCGGCGTGGAGCAGGACGCCGCGCACCGGCGGCTCCTACGGTCTGACGATGCGCCCATGCGGCTCGTGCGCAGAATCCCCGTGAGCGGCTCGGACGCCGTCGGCAAGGGGGAGAGCGATGGACATCCGGGCACTGGGGTTGCGCGCAGGCATCGTGGCCTTGGCTTCGCTCGTGGCGGCCTGCAGCGCGAACCACAAGTCGATCTACAGGCACGAGGCCGTGGCAGCGGGGGCGTCGATCACGCTGACCGACGCGAAGCAGCGGGCGATCGTGTCCAACAACGAATCAACAGCCGGGGCCCAGAGGACCGGGACGGTGCAGCGCTTCTGCGCCGAACCCAGCCCGGACGTGTTCTCCGTCATTGCGCAGTCGCTGTCGGTCGGCGGGACGTTCGGCCAGCAGGCAGACCCCAAGGCGATCGAGCTGGCGCTCAGCGCGGCCTTCGCCTCGTCGGAGCAGGGGTCGACGATCCCGCGCACGCAGACGATCAACATGCTGCGCGAGCTGATGTATCGCACCTGCGAGCGCTACCTGAACGGCGGCATCACGTCGCTCGAACTGCCGCTCCAGGCCATCCGTGACCAGCGGTTGATGGTGTCCATCCTGGCCATCGAGCAGTTGACGGGGGCGGTGGCGTCGAGGTCCGTGGCGCTCGGCGCCATCGCGCAGGCCAATGCCGGCGCGTCGGCCGCCGGTGTGGTCGCCGAGCTGGGCAAGGCCCGCGACGAGGTCCTCGCGAAGGAGAAGGCGCGTGACGCCGCGCTTGCGGCGCGCAAGGGCGTGAGCGTGACGATCGACGGCAAGAAGGTCGAGGCCTGCACCGAGATCGACAAGGCGACGACCGACGAGGCGAAGGCCGCGCTTCATGCGGACATCAAGGCCAGGGCCGACGAGTGCAGGACGAAGAAGGACGACCTGCAGAAGAAGGAAGACCAGTTCAAGGAGGCCAGGGACCACTACGAGTCGATCGGCAAGGCCGCCAGGGAAGCCGGTGTCCCGGTGGGCGGCAAGGCGGAGGTCGCGACACCGACGGCCGGCCCGGCGCTCGAGCGCGTCGGTGGCGCGTCGTCGGTCGAGAGCGTGGCGGAGGTCGTCAAGTTCATCGTGCAGTCGAACTTCACGCAGGACGAGTTCCTGTTCCTGTGCCTCAAGACGCTGCCCGACGGACAGCCGGGCAGTGCGGTCGCCGACAACCTGAAGACCAGCTGCCTGGACTACATCAAGGCGAGCCTCGGCGCGGCCACCCAGGAGCGCGCGCTGCAGCAGGAACGCCTCCTGAACGAAGTGTCCAGGCTTCAATCGATGGCAGGTGACGAGTTCGACGGGTTCTGGAAGACGATCAGCAACGACGCCGGCACCGCGATCGATGCCGCCAGGTTCCAGCGCGTCAGGGAGAAGGCGGCCAAGGTCATGCGCTGGCCGGCGTGCTTCACGGAAACCGGCACCAAGGAGGCGACGCGCGAGTGTTTCCTCGGCCTGGTGTCGTTCCGCCGTCAGGACCTGATCCGGGCCGCCACCCAACCCTGAGGAGCACGACCATGGCCACACGCCGATACCGCGTCCTGTTCGCGGAAGACACCACCAAGCTCGCGGCCCTGATCGCGCAACCGCAGTACGCCGGCTGGACCTTCTTCGAGAACCCGCTCGCGTTCAGCGAGCTGGAGGCCGATCACAACTTCGTGCTGGTACCGCCCGACGAGGCCCGCCTGTCGGTGCAGGGCCCGGGCGTGTTCACCGTCGGCTTCGCACCCTGAAGGAGGTGTGAACGAACCTGCTGCGCGTCCCGATCTCACGCACGGCGCGCCGGGCCGATGCCGTGGGGCCGCTCAGGGCATGGCACCCGAACACACGACAAAGGTCCGGGCGATTGCCAACGTCGCCGCCGCGCCTCGGGTGCCATGCCCTGAGCGGCCCCACGGCATCGGCCCTCGAAGCACCTGGGTGGCATACGGGCGGGGACTCGCGGCGCTGTGCCGCGGTTCGAGTGTTCGTGCGCGAAGACCACGGGCGCCTCGAGCAGGTCCGAGGTCGTGGGGGGCCGCTCAGGGCTCGGCACCCGAGGCGCGGCCACCGACCTTGGAGCGCAGGCGGCGTCAGTCCGTGTGTTCGGATGCCGAGCCCTGAGTGGCCCCCCGCGGCCTCGGACTGGCGCGCCGCGATTCGGCATGAAGCAAAGGCAGAGCTTCTTGTGAGCCGGCCGGTGAATGTCCTGCGGCGGCACGGCCTGGCGCGGCGCGGCCCACAATGGCCGCATGTCCATCCCGTCCTCGCCGGCGCTGCCGGCCGCCGGTGCGGGCAGCGCGCAGCAGCTCGCGCTCTTTGCCGGCCTCGTCACCGTGGTGGTGTGGGGCGCCAACTTCGCGGTGCAGAAGGCGCTCTTCGTCGTGCTGCCTCCGTCGGGCTTCCTGTTCGTGCGTTACCTCGTGATGCCGGCTTGCGCCGCGGCGCTGCTGCTGGTGGTGACGCGCGGGCGCTGGCTGCATCTGCCGCGCGCCGACGCGTGGCGCCTTGCCGGCCTGGGCGTCGTCGCGCACGGGCTGCACGTCGGCCTCGTCACCTACGGCATCCACTGGTCCACGGCGTTCTCCAGCGCCCTCATCCTGGCCTGCGGGCCGGTGTTCACGCTGCTCATCCTGCACGTGGCGCGCATCGAGCGGCTCACGCGCGGTCAGGTGCTCGGCGTGGCACTGGCCTGCGCCGGGGTGCTCGTCTTCCTCTCCGACAAGCTGCTCGGCCGCCAGTGGGCGGCCACCGGCGGCGACCTCGTGCTGCTGTTTTCCGCCTCGCTCTTCTCGTACTACACGGTGATGACCAAGCCGCTGATCCAGCGCCACGGCGGCGTGGCCGTGATGGCCTATGCCACGCTCGCCGGCAGCGTGCCGGTGGTGCTTGTGAGCGCGTGGCCGGCGTCACAGGCGCCGTGGGCCGCGATGGGCGCGGTGCACTGGTTCCTGCTGCTGTGGGCCTCGTTCGTCTCGGCCTTCCTCGGCTGGCTGGTGTGGGGCTGGGTGAACGAACGCCGCGGCGTCGGCCGCACGGCGCCGCTGATGTACCTGATGCCGCTCGTCGCCGGGCTGGGTGCCTGGGTCTTCACCGGCGAGCGCTTCGGCGCCGTCAAGCTCTTCGGTGCCGCCGTCACGCTGGCCGGCGTGGCCTGGGCGCAAATCGCGAGCAGCGGGCCACCGCGCGAGGCGCCGGCGCAGGTGGATTGACGTGGCGCGCGGTGGCCGCAGCGCGCGCGGCGGCGCGGTGCAGCGGCGTTCGCGCCGCCAGGACGGGCCCGGCGGCGGCGCGTGTCAGGCCACCCGCGCGGCCTTCGCCGCGGTCCACCGCTCGAGCTTGGCGCGCGCCTCGTTGCGCACCGGGTCCATCGCCGCGTCGTGCCCTTCGCGCTTGCAGGTCAGCTCGATGACGTAGCCGTTGGGGTCGCGGAAGTAGATGGAGTCGATGAAGCCGTGGTTCGACACGCCGCGCGTCTCGATGCCGGCGGCCGGGCCCTTGGCGAACATCGCCTCCAGCGCCGGCCGGTCGACTTCGAGCGCGATGTGCAGGTCGTAGTCGTGCTGCGGCTTGAACTCGAAGGGCATGTCCGGCGCCTCGAAGAAGGCGAGGCACGAGCCGTCGTCCATGCGGTAGAAGGTGTGCAGCGTCTCGGTCTTGCGGCCGCTCTTGGTCTCGCGGATCTCCAGCGTGTTCACCAGCGGCAGGCCGAGGAAGCCCTCGTAGAAGCGGCGGGTCTCCTCGGAGTCGCGGCAGCGGTAGGCGTTGTGGTGCAGGCCCTTGATCATCGCCCTCTCCTTCGCCGCGCCGCACGCTACACGGTGGCCAGCTGCCCCTTGGGCAGCTGGCTGGCGAAGCCGTTGATGGCCTCGTACACCTTGTCCCAGGTCGAGCGCTTCTTCATGCGGCCGAGCCAGCGCTGCACGTTCGGATACTTCGAAAGGTCGGAGCCGATGACCTCGGCCAGGTGCACGAACGACGCGCCGTAGTAGTCGGCGATCGTCAGCTCGGCACCGCAGAGGAAGGTCTTGTCCGGTCCGAGCAGCTTCTCGTCGAGCACCTGCAGCCAGATCCTGGCGCGCTCCTGGCCCCACTGCACGGCGACGCGCTGGCCCTCGTCGGTGGGCCGCTTGTGGTGCGGGAACACCTGCGAGTACACGGTGCCGTAGGCGAGGTCGCGGTTCAGCTGCGTGTTGATCCAGTCCATCATCTCGTTGACCCGGGCGCGTTCGCGCAGCCCCTTCGGGTACAGCGGCGAGTCGATCTTGTCGGCCAGGTACTTCAGGATCGTCGAGCTCTCCGTCAGGCGGAAGTCGCCATCCTCCAGCACCGGCACCAGCCGGTTCGGGTTGATGGCGGTGTACGCCTCGCCGTAGTGCTCGCCGGTGAAGAGGTCGACGACCTGCATCTGCACCGGCAGGCTGTGGTCGGCGATGAACATCATCAGCGGGCGGCTCGTCGTCGAGGCCGGGTGGTAGTAGAGCTTCATGGCATGCACCTGCGTCGAAGGTGGTGAGGGATGTCGCCGGGCGAGCATGCATCAACGCCGGGCGGCGGGCAAGGCGCCGATGCGCCGCGTGGCCCGAAATCACCCGCCGCTGGCCCGAACGGGCCAGGCCGCGGGGGCGTCGCTCAGCGTGCGTTGCCCGGGGCGGCGCCGGCCTCGATCCCGCGCAGGCGCCGGTTGACCGCAGCGCCGCCGGTGGCTGGCAGCGTGTCCTGCTCGTCGCGCAGCGGCAGCACGCGGTGGCTCGGCACGACCAGCGGCCACGGGTTGCGCGCCAGCGCCACGTCGACCGCGCGCTCCTCGCCGGGCGCCTCCACGCGCGCCGCCAGCTCGCCGCAGGTCGTCACGGCACGGTGCGGGACGAGCCGCGCGGCCTCGTAGACGCGGCGTTCGAAGCTGCCGATGCCGGCCCAGTCGAGCTCGATCGTCTCGAGCCCCTGCGGTGCCTCGCCGCGCAGCAACGCCTGCATGCCGGCCACGGCGGTGCCGACGAACGCCGGCCATGGCGGCGGCAGCAGCTCGGCGCTGCTGGTCCAGCGCAGCTCCTCCAGCGTCGCCTCGCGGTCGGCCAGCGGCAGCACGACGGCGGTCAACGCCTCGTCGCGCCAGGCCAGGCCGCAGGGGCCGATGGCGGTGTCGAACATCGCGCAGTGCCGCTCGGCCGGCAGCGGCTCGTCGATCCAGTCCGGCACCGACGATGGCGGCTCCGAGGAGAGGCCTGGCGATGGTGGACGGGCGGACATGGGGCCGACGCAAGCGATTCCGCCGCGGAGTTTGGCCTGCCGCCGCCTGGGGCACCAGCCGCGAGGTTGCAACCACCTGCATCCACGAAGGGCAATGCCCGGCCGTTGCGCCGGCCCGAGCGAGGCGCGCTAGGCGGGCTGCGCGAAGTCGAGCAGCACCTTCATCGCGCGCTGCCGGTCGCCGGCCAGCCGGAAGGCGCGCACGGCGTCGCTCATCGGGAAGGTCTGCGTGACCACCGGCGAGAAGTCCATGCGCCGCTCGTTGAGGATCTTCACCGCCACGGCGAACTCGGCATGGAAGCGGAACGAGCCGGTGATCGACAGCTCCTTGGCCACGACGACGTTCTGCGGCACGCTGACGTCGCCGCCCAGGCCCAGCTGAACCACGATGCCGCGCGGGCGCATCACCTCCAGGCCGTCGCGCAGCGCGCGCTGGTTGCCCGAGCACTCGAGCATGACGTCGAAGGTGCCCTTGTCGGCCGAGTAGCGGCCGACCCAGCCGGTGTCGCGCGCGACGTTGAGCGTGAGCTCGGCCCCCATGCGTGCGGCAATCGCCAGCGGCTCGTCGACGATGTCGGTGGCCACGATCTCGGCCGCGCCGTGCAGCCGCGCCGCGGCGATGGCCAGCACGCCGATCGGCCCGCAGCCCGACACCAGCACGCGCTTGCCGAGCAGCGAGCCAGCCCTCGACACGCCGTGCAGGCCGACCGAGAACGGCTCGGCCAGCGCCGCGATCGAAAGCGGCACCCCCTCGGCCACCTTGTGGCACTGCACGGCGTGGCACACCAGCAGGTCGCGGAAGGCGCCCTGCACGTGCGGGAAGCGCATCGCGCTGCCGTAGTAGCGCATCTCCAGGCATTGGTTGGGCAGGCCCTCCCAGCAGTAGCGGCAGGCGCCGCAGGGGCGGCTCGGGTTGATGGCGACGCGGTCGCCGATGGCGAGCGTCGTCACGTCCGGCGCCACCGCGGCCACCGTGCCGGCCACCTCGTGGCCGAGGGCCATCGGCTCGCGGATGCGCACGGTGCCGAAGCCGCCGTCGTGGAAGTAGTGCAGGTCGGAGCCGCAGATGCCGCCCATGCCCACGCGCACCAGCACCTGCCCCGGGCCCATCTCGTCCACCTCGCGTTCCTCGAGGCGCAGGTCCTCGGGCGCGTGGATCACCAGGCACATGCAGCGCATTCGCATCGAAGGTCTCCTTGTTCCTCTTGTCTTCGCGGGGTCGGCCTGCCGCTCTGGCTCATCGTGCCGCGGGCGCGGCGGGCGCGACGGGTGAGGGGGTCGGCACCGCGGGCGCGGCCGGCGGCGCCGGGATCGTGAGCCCGCGCTGCACCGCGGGCCGCTCGACGAAGGCCTGCAGCACGCGCGTCACCTGCGGAAAGTCGCCGATGCGCACCAGCTCGCCCGCACCATAGAAGCCGAGGAGGTTGCGCACCCACGGAAAGACGGCGATGTCGGCGATGGTGAACTCCTCGCCCATGATCCACGTGCGCCCCGCGAGCCGGTCGTCGAGCACGCCGAGCAGCCGCCGCGCCTCGCCGACGTAGCGGTCGCGCGGGCGCTTGTCCTCGAAGTCCTTGCCGGCGAACTTGTGGAAGAAGCCCACCTGGCCGAAGGTCGGCCCGACGCCGCCCACCTGCCACATCAGCCACTGCAGCGTCTCGAAGCGTGCCCCCGGGTCTTCGGGCAGCAGGCGGCCGGCCTTGCCGGCGAGGTAGACGAGGATCGCGCCGGACTCGAACAGCGGCAGCGGCCGGCCGTTCGGGCCACCGGGACCGTCAGGGTCGATGATGGCCGGGATCTTGCCGTACGGGTTCAGCGAGCGGAACTCCGGCGAGTGCTGGTCGCCCGTGTCGAACGCGACGCGGTGCGCCTCGTAGGGCAGCCCGGTCTCTTCGAGCATGATCGACACCTTCACGCCGTTGGGCGTGGGCAGCGAATAGAGCTGCAGCCGTTCGGGGTGGCGCGGCGGCCACTTGCCGGTGATGGGGAAAGCGTCGAGCGGCGTGCGGCGCGCGAAGGGCATGGCGGGGTCGGTGCGGGACGGGTGCGGATCGGGCGAAGGTGCCGTGCATTCTGGCGGCATTTCGCCGCCTCGCCGCTGCGTGGCGTGCCGGCACGCGGCCGCCCGGGCGCCGGGCCGCCGATGTGAGACGCCGGCTAGTAGTGGATGCTGCCCGGCGCACCGCCGCCGGCCACGATGGCGTCGCCGTTGATGGCGCGCGAACGCGGCGAGCACAGGAACGCGACGACCCACGCCACCTCGTCGGCGGTGACGAGGTGCTGGATCGAGTTCTGCGCCGCCATCTGCGCTTCCACCTCGGCCTCGCTGCGGCCGGAGGCCAGCGCGCGCTGCGCCACCAGCGGCGCGGTGCGCTCGGTGCGCGTGAGGCCCGGGTGCACGACGGTGACCTGGATGCCGTGCGGCCCAAGCTCCACCGCCATGTTCTTCGTCAGCGCGGCCACGGCGACGTTGCGAATGCTGCCCACCGTGTTGCCGGTCTGCCGCGCCGCCAGGCCGCTGATGTTGACGATGCGCCCCCACCCGGCGGCCTTCATGCCCGGCACCACCTCGCGCGCGCAGCGCACGTAGCCCATGACCTTGGTGTCGAGCTCGGCGTGGAAGTACTCGGCGCGGATCTCGCCGAGTCTGGGCGGCGCGGCGAAGCCGGCCGGCTCGGCCGCGGCGTTGACGAGGATGTCGATGGGGCCGCCGAGTTGGCGCACGGCTTCGGCCACGCCCGCCTGCACGGCGGCGTCGCTGGTCGTGTCGGCCGAGACGGCGAAGACGCGCGTGCCCACCGCCGAGCCGAGCTCGGTGGCGGCCATCTCCAGCCGCTGGCGGTCGCGCGCCAGCAGCGCCACCGCCGCGCCCTCCTCCGCCAGCAAGCGCGCCACCGCCTTGCCGATGCCGCGGCTGCCGCCGGTGACGAGCGCACGCTTGCCTTGCAGTTGCAGGTCCATCGTTCCCGTTCTCCTCGTTGCCTCGGCGGCCTCTACCCGGTGCCCTTCAGACCGGGTCCCAGCCGAAGACGTCGGCCGACACATCCAGCGCGTGGAAGCCGCTGCGCAGCGCCGGCAGGCCACTGGCCAGCACGTCCTCGGGGGTCCAGCCCGTGGCTCGGTGCGCCTGGCGCACGGGCCGCGGCTGGCTGAAGACGAAGATCTCGTTGTTGCGCACGCCGAAGATCTGGCCGGTGACGCCGCTCGCCGCGTCGGCCGCCAGCGCCACGACGAGCGGCGCCACCTTCTCGGGCACGAGCTGCTTCAGGCGATCGACGCGCCGCTGCTGCTCGGGCGTCTCGGCCGGGATGCTCTCGATCATGCGCGTCCACGCGAACGGCGCCACGGCGTTGGAGCGCACGCCGAAGCGCTGCATGTCCAGCGCGATCGACTTCGACAGCGCGGCGATGCCGAGCTTGGCCGCCGCGTAGTTGGCCTGGCCGATGTTGCCGACGAGGCCCGACGTGCTCGTCATGTGCACGTAGCAGCCGCCTTGCTGCTGCTTGAAGTGCGGTGCCGCGGCGCGGCTGACGTTGAACGCACCCTTCAGGTGCACGGCGACGACGGCGTCGAACTCCGCCTCGCTCATGCGGTGGAACATCGCGTCGCGCAGGATGCCGGCGTTGTTGACGACGACGTCGATGCGGCCGAAGGTCTCGACCGCGCGCCCGACCATGGCGTGCGCGGCGTTCCACTCGGCCACCGAGCCGCCGTCGGCGATGGCCTCGCCGCCGGCGGCACGGATGGCCGCCACCACCTCGTGCGCCGGCTGCTCGCCGCCGCCGGCGGTGCCGTCCAGCGCCGCGCCGAGGTCGTTCACCACCACTTTCGCGCCGGCCTGCGCGAGCGCCAGCGCGATGCCGCGCCCCACGCCGCGGCCACCGCCGGTGACGAGTGCCACCTTGCCTTGCAGCAAGCGGTTCATGCCGAACCTCCCGCGGCGTGCCGCGCCGCATAGTCGCCATACCAGTCGAAGGCCCGCGGGTTGGCGCAGGCGTCCGGGTTCACCACGTCGGCCAGTGCGCGGCCGAGCAGCAGCTTCTTCACCGGAAGCTCCTGCTTCTTGCCGGTGAGCGTGCGCGGCACCTCGGGCGCCTGGACGATCTCGTCGGGCACGAAACGCGGCGAGAGCTCGCCGCGGATGCGCTGGCGCAGCGTCTCGCGCAGCGGCTCGTCGAGCACGAGCCCGTCGCGCAGCACGACGAACAGCGGCATGAAGCTCGGCCGGCCGAGGAACTCGATGTCGACGACGAGGCTGTCGAGCACCTCGGGCACGGCCTCGACGACCCGGTAGAGCTCGCTCGTGCCCAGGCGGTGGCCATGCCGGTTGAGGGTGGCGTCGCTGCGGCCGTAGATGACGGCACCTCCGGAGGGCGTGATGCGCAGCCAGTCGCCGTGCCGCCAGGCCGCAGGCCTGCCGCTTCCGCCGGGGTACATGTCGAAGTAGCTCTCGCGGTAGCGCCGGCCGTCGGCGTCGCCCCAGAAGAAGAGCGGCATCGACGGCATCGGCTGCGCGCAGACGAGCTCGCCCACCTCGTCGACGAGCGGCCGGCCCGCTTCGTCCCACGCCTGCACGTCGCTGCCGAGCGCACGCGCCTGCATCTCGCCGGGCACGGTGGGCAGCTCGGGCGTGCCGGCCAGGAACGAGCCCGAGATGTCGGTGCCGCCGGAGACCACCGCCCACCAGATGTCGGGTCGCACCTCGCGCCAGCCCCACGCGTAGGCCTCGGCCGGCAGCGGCGAGCCGGTGGCGCCGAGCGCACGCAGCCGCGACACGTCGGCCACGCGGCGCGGCGACAGGCCCGCCTTCATGCAGGCGCTGTAGTAGGCCGCCCCGGCGCCGAAGAACGTGGCGCGCACGGCGTCGGCATAGCGCCACAACGTCTGCGGCCCCGGGTGCGACGGGTGGCCTTCGTAGATGCACGCGGTGGTGCCCGAGAGCAGCACCGAGACCGCGAGGTTCCACATGATCCATCCGGTGCTGCTGTACCACAGCAGCCGCTCGCCGCCGGCCCGGCCGTCGACCACCGAAGGTTGCAGGTCGAGGTGGAAGGTCTCGCCCTTCAGCATTTCGAGCACGATGCCGCCGTGGCCGTGCACGATGGCCTTGGGCAGGCCGGTGGTGCCGCTGCTGTAGACGATCCACAGCGGGTGGTCGAACGGCAGCGGCTCGGGCGCGACGCGCGCCGAGGTGGCGAGCAGGCGGTCCCACGAGTGCACGCGTGCGCGCACGCCCGCCGTGTCGAAAACGGCGGCCGACCCGCCGGCGCGCTCGAGGTACGGCACGAGCACGAGCGTCTGCACGCTCGGCAGCTCGCCGGCAAGCTGCGCCACCAGCGCCCGCCGGTCCACCACCTTGCCGCCGTACACCGTGCCGTCGCAGGCGATCAGCACCTTCGGCTCGATCTGCCGGAAACGGTCGCGCACCGTGCCCACGCCCATGTCCGGCGCGGCGACGCTCCAGATCGCGCCGAGCGACGCACAGGCGAGGAACGCGACCACCGCCTCCGGGATGTTGGGAAGGTAGGCGGCGATACGGTCCCCGCGCTCGACGCCCAGCGCGCGCAGCGACGCCGCCAGCGCCGCGGCCTCTTCGACGAGCTCGCCCCAGCCGATCTCGACCGTGCGGTCCTCGGCCATCAGCCGCTCGTTGCGGAAGACGATGGCGGGCACCCCGGCCGCGTCGGCCGCGGCCGCATGGCGCGCCACCTGCGCCGCGTAGTTGAGCTCGGCGCCTTCGAACCAGCGCGCACCGGGCATCCCGGCCGAGGCGAGCACGGCGCGCACGGGTGTCGGCGAGCGCAGGTCGAAGTAGTCCCACATCGCCTGCCAGAAGCGCGCGATGTCGGCCACCGACCACTGGCGCAGCGCCTCGTAGTCGGCGAGGTGCACGCCGCGCTCGCGCGCCAGCCACTGGCGCAACCGCACGGTGTTCGCCGGCCCTGGGCCGGTGCGTCGAGCGCTCGGGTTGTCCATCGCCTCTCTGATGCATGCGCCCGCCGCCTGGCGGGCCCTTTCGGGCTGCATGATGCGGCAATTCCCGCAGGCCATCCCCCCACGGGATGAGCCGGCCCGCTGGCGCTGACGGCGCGGCAGCAGGCAAGGGATGGCTGGGTGGTGCGGGCAGTGCCAGACTCGCGCCCCCCGGCGCCGGGCTGCCCGCGCCGTTCGCGCCTAGGATGGCCACCGCACCCCCTCGCACCGATCCGCCCGCCGCCCTCACGGGCCTGCGCGGCATCACGCTGCTGCACGGCCTGCCGGACACCGTGCTGGCCGAGGTGGCGCGGGCCTGCCGGTTCCAGCTCGTGCGCGCCCGGCAGACGGTGATGACGCGCGCCGACCAGGGCCAGGACTGCTGTTTCATCGTCTCGGGCCGCCTGCGCGTGGTGGCCTTGTCGCCGGGCGGGCGCGAGGTGAGCTTCCGCGACGCCGGTGCCGGCGAGACGATCGGCGAGATGGCGGCGCTCGACGGCCGGCCGCGTTCGGCGACCGTCGTGGCGCTGCAGGAGTCGCTGCTGGCGCGCATCGGCGCGCCGGACCTCAAGCAGCTGCTGGCCCGCCACTGGGTCATCTGCGAACGTCTGCTGCAGCACCTGGCCCGCACGGCACGCATGCTCACCGAGCGCGTCTACGAGCTCTCGACGCTGAACGTGCACCAGCGCCTGTGCGCCGAGCTGCTGCGGCGCGCGCTGGCCGGCCGCCAGGCCGACGGCCAGCCGCAGGACGGCGCGGTGCGGGTGGTGCTGGCCCCGCCACCGGCCCACGGCGAGCTGGCGATGCGCATCAGCTGCACGCGCGAACAGGTGGCGCGCGAGATGAGCGAGCTGGCACGGCAGGGCCTGGTGCAACGCCAACGTGAACCGGCGGGCGAGGCGCTCGTCATCGAGGACCTGCGGCGGCTGGCTGAGCACATCGAATCGCTGCCCGCGGATCTGTAGGGCCGCGCAGAATGGCGCGCATGCAGCGCGAAGGGCAGCAGTGGCGCCGACCGTGCGCGTCGGCGCCGTGAGCGACCGCGACGACCTCGGTGGCTGCGAGAGCGTCGCCGCCGCCACGCTGGCCGCGCTGCGCGAGATCGCTCCGGCGCTCGGGGCACCGCGCGTCGAGGCGCTGCACCTGCCGCCGCCTCCGGCCGACGGCTCGCGGCGCGGCGAGTTCGCCGCCGTCGAGCTGGACGACGGGGCGGTCGGCCTCGTCTACGTGCTGCTCGAGCGAACGCTGGCGCGCCTGCGTGCCGGCGAGGTGCTCCCGGACCTCGTCGGCGTGCCCGCGCTGCAGGTGGCCGCCTGGATGGACGGCCCGTGCGGCATCCGCCGCACCCTCGGCTGGTCGGTCGCGCAGGCGCTGGCACACAGCCTCATGCGCCGCGCCCGCTGGCAGCCCCCGCCGGCCGGTGATTCGCTCGGCGGCCTCGCGCCGGGGCCGCGCGACCACCTCGGCCTCGTCGGCCTGTTCGGCCCGCTGATGGAGCGGCTGGTGCGAAGCGGCGCGCGCATCACCGTCGTCGAGCTGCGGCCCGAGCTCGTCGGCCGCCACGACGGCTACGAGGTGACGCTGGACACGTCGGCGCTCGCCGCGTGCAACAAGGTGCTCGCCACCGGCACGCTGCTGATCAACGACACGCTCGACGTGGTGCTCGCGCACACGCGCCGCGCCGAGCGCGTGGCCATCGTCGGCCCGACGGTGGGCGGGCTGCCCGATGCGCTGTTCGCGCGCGGCGTGCACGTGCTGGGCGGCACGTGGGTCGATCAGCCCGCGGCCTTCGTGCAGGCCCTCGTCGCCGGGCAGGAAAGCGGCGGCGCGGCGCGCAAGTTCACGCTGGCGGCCGAAGAGTGGCCGGGCTGGCGTGCGCTGCTCGCACGCCTGTAGCCACGCACCGTGGGGACCTCGGTGGCGCGCTTCGTGTGCATCGGGGCACCGCTGCATGGTCGGACGTCGCGCGGCTTCGTCGATCGCAGCGGGAACACCCGCGCCGACCTGCTCCGGGGTGTGCGCCAGCGCACCGGCACCGGCGCGGGCTGCCTCCTAGACTGGGCCTTCGCCGGCGCGAGCCAGGCAGGCGGCTCGACAACACGCCCTGCTCGCGCGGCTGCCAGGGGAGCTCACGTGCATCGGAACATGCATCGAAGCGAGACACCTGCGCTTGTCGCGGCCACGCGGCCGGCGCCCGTTCGGCAACGTGGCTGCTTCGGCCGGCCTGCGCTCGTGCGCTCGCGGTCCGGCTGCGCGCCTGGCCCGGCGGGGTCAGTGCAGCCGACCGCGCGGCGGTGCCTGCTCGACGTCGTGCTCGAAGGTTGCCAGTGCGCCACCGCGATGGACGGCCTGCATGTCGCCGGAGTGCACGACGACGAGGCCCTCGGGGCCGTCCTCGACGCAGCGCTCGCAGATCGGGCAGCTGTAGCGCATCGTGGCGCGGTCGTCGCTCAGCTCTGCGTGCATCGGGTGGACTTCGGGCTGGCGCATGGCGATTCTCCGGCAGTCGGCGAAGGCGGGCGCTTGCGGCCCGGCGCAAACCATCATAGCGAGCGGCGTCGGCCGCGCCTGTCGCGGCAGGCACCTTCGGCGGCGGGTGGCCGACGTGGATCACGCGCCGCGGGCGCACCGCCGGCGGTGGGTGCGGCATGCTGACCCTCGAGCCGGGCTCCGCAGCCGTGCTTGCCCGTGCGGCCGGCGCGGCAGCGCTGGTGTCCGCGCGTGCCTCGGTGTCGTGGCCAGGTCGCTCGCCATCCGGGCCGGCGCAGGGCGCGCTGCACGGGCACGCCGCGGCCGATCGCGCGGGCGCGGGGTACCGGCCGCAGTTCGACATTGCCGGCTCCGCCATCGCCGAGCCGACACTGCCGGCGGCCGCCTCGGCGCCGGTGGTCGAGGTGTACATGCTCGGCCCGTTCCGCGTCTTCGCCAACGACCGCGCGATCGACGAGTGGCCTCACGGCAAGGGCAAGGCGATCTTCAAGTACCTCGCCGCACACCGCGCCCGGCCGGTGCCCCGCGAGGTGCTGATGGACGTGTTCTGGCCCGACGCCGGGCCCGGTGCGGCACGCAACAACCTGAACGTCGCGATCCACGGGCTGCGCAAGGCGCTGGCCCGCGCCGACGCGGACCACGCCTTCGTGCTGTTCGCCCAGGGCTGCTACTCGCTCGACCCGGCGCTGCGGCTGTGGATCGACGCCGAGGCGTTCATCGCCCACCTGCAGCGCGGCCGCGCCGCGGAGCAACGCGGCGACACCGCCGCCGCGATGGCCGAGTACCGCATCGCTCAGGCGATCCACCACCGGCCGCTGCTGGTGGAGGACCGCTACGAGAGCTGGCTCGTGCCCCACCGCCAGCGGCTGCGCGGCGGCTGCGTCGAGTTGCTGAACCGCCTGGCGGAGCACGCCTTCGACCAAGGCGACTTCGAGACCTGCGTCGCCTTCGCCCACAAGCTGCTCGAGGTCGACAACTGCGACGAGCAGGCGCACCGGCTGCTGATGCGCTGCTACAGCCGCATGGGCCACGTCCACCTGGCGCTGCGCCAGTACCACTTCTGCGTCGACACGCTGGCGCGCGAGCTGGACCTGATCCCCGGTCCGCCGACGGTGGCGCTGTCGCGGCAGCTGCGGCAGAGGCAGGCGATCTGACGCCCCGGCGGATCGGTGCCGGCCGCTTCACCGTTCGCACGACCTCGCGAGCCCGCCTGCGCACGGGTGCGAGCGCCACCTCGGCGGGCAGCGCGCAGGCCGCGGCATCTCTCGGCGCGGATGCCCGCGGCCGCCGCCCCCCTCGCCGGGGAAGTCGGACCGACCGCGGGCTCGCTCAGGCGCCGCAACGCCGGGCGGGGCTTCCGCTCAGGGCGTCTTCATCTGCACCAGCGGGCCTTCGCAGTAGCCCGAGACCTGGTTGGGCCCCGGGTTCATGTGCTGCAGGGCGCTGACGAACTTGTAGATGCCCGAGACGGGCACGCCGTTGAAGAGCTCGCCCTCGCCCAGCAGGGTGCCGGCCGGCACCGTGATGTGCACGTCGTAGCGGGTCTGGTTCGGAACGACCGGCACCGTCAGCGTGGCGCCGAGCTGCTTCTCCTGGCCCGGCCCCATGCTCTCGGCGAACGCACGGATGCGGAACGAGCCGCCGGCCACGCTGGCGATCGGCTGCGGCACTTCCCAGTACACGTGCAGGAAGAACGGCGTGCTGGCGTCGAGGATCGACGTCGGCGGAGACGCCGTGTTGTCGTGCGCGAACATCCCCATCGCGCTTTGCTGGGGGTACACACCCCATTCGATGGCACTCATAGCGGCCTCCTTGGCTGGAACGATCGAGGGCCCTCGCGCCGAACCGCCGAACCCCGGAAGAGGCGGTGGCTCGTGGCGAAGGACAGGATGGACTCCTGTGCCGCGCAGTCTCGGGGGCGGCGCTTAGCGGGCGCTGTGTCAGCGCTTAGCCGCCGCGCCGATCGGTTTAAGCAGCGGGCCGGCGCCGCCGCGGTATGAAGCACGCAACATATCGCCAGGGCCCGGCCGGCTCCCGACAATCCGCGGCCGCGGCAGGTTCGTGCCTGCCCGCCGCGCCGTTCGATGCCCGCCTTCTCGGAAAGCCTTGCCACCGCCGCCGCGCTGATCGTCGATGCCGAGCCGCGCCTCGTGCAGACGGTGGCGCTGTCCTTGCAGGTCAGCGGCACCGCCACGTTGATCGGCGCGTCGATCGCGCTCGTGCTCGGCGCGCTGCTGGCAGTGGCCCGCTTCCCGGGCCACCAGGTGCTCGTCGGCGTGCTCAACACGCTGCTGGCGATGCCTTCGGTCGTGCTCGGGCTGGTGGTGTACCTGCTGCTTTCGCGCGCCGGGCCGCTCGGGCACTGGGGCATCCTGTTCACGCCGGCGGCGATGGTCATCGCGCAGAGCCTGCTCGTCGTGCCGCTGGTGGCGGCGCTGGCGCGGCGGCTGGTGCTCTCGGCGCTGGCCGAGGGCGGCGACCAGCTGCGCTCGCTCGGCGCCGGCCCGGCAGCCAGCGCGCTGCTGCTGCTGGTGCACGAACGCTACGGCGTGCTCACCGTCGTGCTGACGGCCTTCGGCCGCGCCATCGCCGAGGTCGGCGCGGTGATGATCGTCGGCGGCAACATCGACGGCGTCACGCGTGTGATGACGACCACCATCGCGCTGGAGACGAGCAAGGGCGACCTGCCCCTCGCGTTGGCGCTCGGCCTCGTGCTGCTGGCGGTGGTGGCGGCGCTCAACGCGCTGATCGGCATCGTGCAGCTGCGCCAGCAACGGCAGGGCGCACCGGCCGAGGCGTGGGCCTGACGCGATGGGGGCCAGCGGGCCTGCGGCGCATGCCGCGCATGCCGGGCTCCGGGGCCTGCGGCAGCCGGCGTTGATCACGTTGCGCGCCATCGGCGTGCGTTACGGGCCGGTACCGGCGCTGCGGGGCATCGATCTCACACTGCGCCGCGGCGAGCGGCTGGCCCTGGTCGGCGCCAACGGCTCGGGCAAGACGACGCTGCTGCGGCTGCTGCACGGCCTGCCCGACCGCGTGGCCCTCGAGGGCGCGCGGGTCGCCCATGTCCTCGCGCCGGAGGGCCGGCCCTGGCGCGCGGCGATGGTCTGCCAGCGCCCGTTCCTGCTCAATCTCAGCGTGCGCTGGAACGTGCTCGTCGGCCTGTGGCTGCAAGGCGTGCCGGCCGCGCAGCGCGCCGAGCGATGCCAGCGTGCGCTCGTGCGCGTCGGCCTGGCCAGCCTGGCGCGACGGCGCGCGCGCGAGCTCTCGGGCGGCCAGCAGCAGCGCCTGGCGCTGGCGCGTGCCTGGGCGCTGGCCCCGGACGTGCTGTTCCTCGACGAGCCGACCGCCAGCCTCGACCCGGGCGCCAAGCGCGAGGTCGAGGCGCTGATCGGCGGCTTCGCCGACGACGGCATGACGCTCGTGATGAGCACGCACAACCTCGGTCAGGCCAAGCGCCTGGCGTCCCGCGTGGCCTGCCTCGACGCCGGCCGGCTGGTCGCCGACCTGCCTGTGGACCGCTTCTTCGCCGGCGACGGGCTGCCGGAGACGGCGCGCCGGTTCCTGAAAGGAGAACTGCCATGGACGACCTGAGAGCCACCGCCGCGCCACCGCGCCGCCCGGCGTGCCGTGCCTTCGCCCGCAGGCCGGGCGCCGCTTGGGCGCTGACCGCCGGCGTGGTCGCGCTGGTCGCCGCGATGCTGCCCGCTGCTGCGGCGCTGGCGCAGCAGCGGTTCATCGTCATGGCCAGCACCACGAGCACCGAGCAGTCGGGGCTGTTCGGCCACCTGCTGCCGCAGTTCAAGCAGGCCACCGGCATCGACGTGCGCGTGGTGGCCGTCGGCACGGGCCAGGCGCTCGAGACCGGCCGGCGCGGCGACGCCGACATCGTCTTCGTGCACGACACGGCTGCCGAGGAGCAGTTCGTCGCCGCCGGCTTCGCCAAGGCGCGGCGCGACGTCATGTACAACGACTTCGTGCTCGTCGGCCCGAAGGCCGACCCGGCCGGCGTGAAGGGCAAGGACATCGCCGCGGCGCTGAAGAAGCTCGCCGCGGGCACGCAGCCGTTCGTCTCGCGCGGCGACAAGAGCGGCACGCACGCCGCCGAGCTGCGGCTGTGGAAGGCGGCCGGCATCGAGCTGGCGGCCGCCAGGCCGGCCGGCTACCGCGAGTGCGGCTGCGGCATGGGGCCGGCGCTGAACATGGCTTCGGCCACCAACGCCTACGTGCTGGCCGACCGCGGCACCTGGCTCGCCTTCCGCAACCGCGGCGAGCTCGGCATCGTCGTCGAGGGCGACCGCGGCCTCTTCAACCAGTACGGCGTGATGGTGGTCAACCCGGCGAAACATCCGCACGTCAAGGCGGCGCTGGCGCAGCAGTTCGCCGACTGGATCGTCTCGCCGGCCGGCCAGGCCGCCATCGCGAGCCATCGCGTCGGCGGCCAGACGCTGTTCTTCCCGAACGCCGGCCAGTGAGCGGCGCAGCGCTCGCCGGCGGGTGAAGCGCGCGCGGCCGGCCCGCGGGGGCGGCATCATGCGCGCAACGTGAAGCACCGCGGCGTCCAGCTCCAGTACCGCTTCGGCGCCGGCGACGTGCAGCGCGGCGCGGCGATCGACAACCCGCTGTTCGACCTGCTCTCGGCGCTGGCCGAGGCGGGGTCGATCCAGCAGGCGGCGCAGCGCCTGGGCCAGAGCTACCGCCACCTGTGGGGCTCGCTGAAGGGCTGGGAGACCACGCTCGGCGAGCCGCTGGTGCACTGGGTGCGCGGCCGCCCGGCGCGCCTGACGCCCTTCGCCGAGCGGCTGCTGTGGGCCGAGCGGCGTGCCCGCGCGCGCCTGGCACCGCACATCGAGGCGCTGCGCGGCGAGCTGCAGCGCGTGCTCGACGAGGCCGTGGACGGCTCGCGCCAGGTGCTGCGCGTGCACGCCAGCCATGACCTCGCGCTGCCCGCGCTGCAGGCGATGGCCGGCCGGGACCACGGGCTGCACGTCGAGCTGCGCTTCGCCGGCAGCCTCGACGCGCTGCGCGCGCTGGCCGAGGGGCGTTGTCTCGTTGCCGGCTTCCACGTGCCGATGCAGGTCGAGCGGATGCAGCCCTACGCGCGTGCGCTCAAGCCGCTGCTCGTGCCGGGCCGGCACAAGCTGATCGGCTGCATGCGGCGCACCCAGGGGCTGATCGTCGCGCCCGGGAATCCGCTCACGCTCGCAGGCTGGCCCGACCTGTGGCGGCCGGGCGTGCGCTTCGCCAGCCGCGAGGCGGGCTCCGGCACCGAACTGCTGGCGCGCCATCTCACCGAGGGAGCCGGCACCGATCTCGCCACGCTGCAGGTGGTGGCGCGGGAGAACAGCCATCTCGCCGTCGCGCACGCCGTGGCCGAGGGCCGCGCGGATGCCGGGCTGGGCCTGCGGGCCGCCGCGGCGCAACTCGGGCTCGGCTTCGTGCCGCTGGTCGACGAGGACTACTTCCTCGTCTGCCTGGCCGATGCGCTGGAGCAGCCCGCGGTGCGCGCATTGCGGGATGCGCTGGCCGCTTCGGGCTGGGCCGACGCGCTGCGCGCGCTGCCCGGCTATGCGCCGAGCGCCGACGCCGGCAAGGTGCTGTCGTTGACACGCGCCCTGCCCTGGTGGCGCTTCCGCAGCGGCCCGCATGCCGCCAGGCCGCGCTGACCCCGGCGTCGAGACGGGGCCGCGGTTGCGCGCCGCCGCCCAGCTGCGGTCCTCAGCCGCGCAGGCGCCGGTAGAGCAACCCGCGCGAGACGCCCAGCCGCCGGGCCGCCGCCGAGAGGTTGCCGCCGCACTCGTCGACGACCCGGCGGATGGTCTGCCGCGTGTGTTGGTCGAGCGTCGGCACGACGTCGGCGTGCGCAGCGG